>CALKAQ010000066.1 GCA_937983075.1 uncultured bacterium
CCAATGAGGTGCAGGCCCTGCGCCGGGAGGGCTTCGTCCTGATCCGCCTCCACGCTCCTGCTCCTGTCCTCGCGGAGCGCATCCGGCGCCGCGGCCATGATCGACGCGACCCCCACCACGAGAGTGAGCATTCCCTGCCCGCGGGTCCGTATGATGCCGAGTGGGATACGGCGGAGCCGCTGGAGGTCACGCTGAGCAGGTTGGACGAGCTGGTCGAACGGCTCTCCGCCCGAAAAGCTGTCTAGGAGGTGGCGGCATGGCCTTTGTCTACGGTATCCTCATCGGCGCCGCGCTCGCCATGTACGTCGGTCTCAGCGAGCGTGTGAAAGAGCTGCTCCTGGTGCTCGGCCATCACCAGCAGAGGATCCAGGAATTGGAGGAGGGGTTGGACGATCTGCGCCTCAGGGCGGTGACGGTGCCCGCGGAATATGTCTATGAGGAGCAAGGTGAGGATCCTATCGACTGAGGACGCGGGCGCGTGTCGGGCCAACCCGGGGGCACAGCCTCCCGGGTTGGCCCGCATCTCGTCGCGGCTCAGACCTCCGCGGGGAGGTCCTGGCCCACCGGCTCGGATTCGGGTTCGCTGGGTCGATCCGGCCACTCGAATACCGGCCGCCCGTTCTCGTCCCAGTCCACGACGACTGGGACGAGCCAGGCAACGTAGATCAGCGGCATCTCCAGCCACGCGCGGCACACGAGGCCGTACTTATGGGCGACCCGAATAATGCTCTGCAACATCTGTAGTCCAGACGGCACGGGCTCAGAAACCCACGCCGCCCGGGGGCCGCTCCATCCGAACTGGCTTCCCTCGAACGGGCGGCCAGCGCGGCCGATGATCTCAGTGGCGCGCTCAACCTCCTTTTCGGTCAACCCCACAAGCAGAATCTTGCGATAGTCAGCCGCCAGGAGCACATCGGCTCCTAGAGGTTGGGGGGCTCCTAGAGGTTGGGGGGCCCAGTCAAACTGCACCTCTCGGTGCGACGCATATGGCGAGCCCCGGCGCGACAAGGTCACTTGTACCCTGCCGCGTGCCAGCACCAAGTCGGTGCTGGCATTCAGGGACTCCAGTGCTCCCCGCAGGTAGCGAAAATCCACCTCTCGCATGTTTCGACACCTCCGTTATCGTCTCGATCGTCTCGCCGCACTTCGCCAGCCTTGCGGGCCGCCCACCCCGCGCCACGAGGAGGCGGGCGGCGTCGCGGGGTACGAGTTGAGGAGGCTTATGCCTCCTCGGTATCCGCCAGAGACGCGAGCGCCCAAACCGGGACTCTCGACGCATCCACGCTATCGAGGGTGGACCAATAATACGGATGGTCCACCAGTTTAAGGTAGACCACATCTCCGCCCGGAGACAACAACGCGAAGTAGTCAATCCGCGTTTCGTCTCCAAGGGTCTCCCCGCCCAAATGAACGAGAGTGGTGCCCTCATGCGGCACCCACCGGCGCGTGGGTGCCGCCGGGTCGTGCGAGTTATGGGCGCACGTCTCAGACGTGCACCCCTCGGCTGGGGCCGTCTCGATAATGTCGCCATACTCTTCCAGGTCGTGGTGCACGTTCAACCCCCATCCCTCGATCCCATCGCGCTTGAGCAACTCAAGCGCACGTTTTACGTCCTGCAACAATTTTTCCATTTTGTCGCCCTCCTTTTTTGTTGTTTCTGCCGCCTCTTCGCCGCCGGCCAAAACCGACGCCCACCCCGCGCCACGTGGAGGCGGGCGGCTATCGTGGGGCACAGGAGGGCATCAGCCCTCGTTGCCAAACACTCGCTGCGCCGCAGCGCCCATGCGGTCGTAATAGATGCCCTCGTCGTCCGCCACGACGGCCCAGCCGTACTCGTAGCTGGTCAGCTCGTCATAGGCCGCCTGCGGATCGTCCGCCGACATCTCCCAGCCGTCTCGGATCGGGTGCTGTCCCTCGCGCAGCGCCTGCACGTCGGCCTGCAGCCCGCCCTCGTTGTGCTCGTAGCCGTGGCCGTAGTAAATGCAGCGGCCATCCTCCAGTACGGCGAGATGGAGACCGCCCGCGTTGTCCTCGATCACTTGCCAGCGCAATTTAATGTTGCTCATCCCCTGCATCCTCCTTTGGATGGTGTTGGGCTTTGCCCTTGAGCGTAGCGGAGGAGTGATCTCCTCCGGCCCGACTCACACGGGCTGTACCTAGCGGGCTAGCGACGTTTACTCTGTCCACTCCCCCTCCAGAAGGTGGGGCGCTCCGTCGTCGGCGATCTGTCGCACGCGCCCTGCGAGCTTGCCGACGCTGATAGTTAGAGCGATCGCAGAGATCGTGTTCTCCCCTCGCAGATACCTGCGAGCGAGATCAATCAGCACGTTTGCAGTCTCACGATCAGTGGCTTCGTATACGTCGCGGATTTTAAACCTCACAGTCCCCCTCCTAGCATGAGCTCGGTTGTATGCGGTCTCCCGCGACCGGGGCGCTGCCCCGGTTTCGGCCCGTGACCAGCGGGCCATCATCAGGCGGGTTATTCAGGTCGTATGTCTCGTTTTCTCGGCGTAGGCGTCCCGATGGAACGCCTCCGCCTCCTCACGGGAGGCGAAGTACGCTACCCGGTCCAAGGACAATTCCACATCGTCCCAGGCGGCCCAGCGGCCGTCTGGGAGCACCGTCACGTACCAGTCCACGTCGCCCTCGGTGACGACTACCTCCGATGCCTGGACGAGTTGTTCATACGAAGCGAATCCAAGTTGCTCCGCAAACTCGTCCGGCGTGAGCCGAAGGAAACGAGCCATACGAGGATCATCCCGCACGTAGCGTTCGATGATCTCGCCCATGCTCATGCCTGTCTCTGCCGCTCGCATCCGTAGCGCCCGGTGGACAAGCGGATCGACGTACAGTGTCGCCTTCGTCTTCCCAGGAATGTGCCCAGGACGATAGGTGCTCACCACGTGTGCCTCCTCTCGATCTTGGTCGTACCGTCCGGAAGTGCCCACTCGATCACGGTATCGAGAGAGCATTCCTCCTGGGGTTCATTGCATTCATCGTACCATCGACGCACCTCCACGGGATGGCCGGTGCGAGCGGCCTCGGCCAGCTTCTCCCGCCGAACGTCCTCCTGGCTCGGCCCCTGCGGACGATGCCGGACCTCCGCCCAGGCCACGGCATCCTCGTGCGTGAACTCTTCGCCGAGCGCCGCCACGAGTTCGTCGGGAAGGAGGTATCCCCATCCTTCGACGTACTTCGCCACCTGGGCAGCTGCCAATAGCTCAGCAGCGACACCCACGACCTCCCAGCCACTCAAATATTCTCCGTCACGGAAACGAGCACGAATCTTGACCTCGCCGCGGCGGATCGCCTCCTTCTCAGCTTCCCGCCGAGCCTTTTCCTCGGCGATCCGGGCCTGCTCCTCGTCCCACTGGCGCTTCAATTCCGCGACGATCTCCGGCTTTTTGGCCGTGATCTCGGCGAGCACGTCCTTGGGCAGCCTCTTCCCGCCAGGAATGGCGATCTGGTCCCCCACAAGCACAATGCCGTATTTCTGAATGAGTTCCGAGACCGTGACCGTCACTCTGGACCGCCTCCCGTCGTGTTCTTTCGATTTCAGTATACCGCCATACTGTCATGCTGTCAATAGGAAAATGCCAAATTATTCACGCTCGCTAGCTGGGGCAGAAGAAAAGTTTGCGATGGTAGGGGAGCACGTCTGCCCCTCTACGTCGCATCGGTGCCAGACTGGGTACTGGCCCGTCTAGCCTCCGGGGCCGCGGTTTGATGGGAATGAACGGGGAATGAACAAAGGTTCAATCTACGGATTACATGGAAGTCCAAAGAAGAAAGTGCCGACGGGAAGGGCGTTTACGGACTCGGTGCCCGTGTGAAACAGGCCCGGAGTCGAACTCGTAATGCGTAGGTCACCGGTTCGAGCCCGGTCGCCAGCTCCAACGAAAAAGCCCTCGGGAACGTTGCTTCCCGAGGGCTTCATTTTTGTTAGCTCTCCGTGTGGGAATGAAATGGGAATGAACGCCCTTTAGCACGGTCGGTTTCCGTGATATTCCGCTTATTCGCGTGCGGCTCGAAGGCGCTTTGAGAACATCGACACGGCCTGCCGCTTGTCGTCGTCGTCGGGGTGCACGTATTCGTCCATGGTGAACGCCGCCGACTCGTGACCAAGCAGGTCTCGCAGTGTTGCTGCGTCAGTGAGTTTGGCGGTGATGGTTGCAAATGTGTGCCTGAGACCGTGAATATTGATATACGGTAGCCCCGATTCTTCAACAAGGGGACGCCATACGCGGCGTCGGAAGTTGTCGCCGGACATGGGGTTCCCGTTTTCGTTCGGGAAAACAACGTCCCACGGATTCCAGTCAGTGCCCATGACTAATTTTTTTGAAGCATGTTTCTGCGATGCTCTTTCAGTACCCTGTACAGCTCTTCGTTCATGGGTATTTCGCGCACTTGGTGGTCCTTGGGCGGACCGAATATGGGGTTTGGGCCCGAACGCTTTAGCGCCGCCTCGACGCGTATGACGCCGCGGTCGAAGTCTACGGACGACCACTTTAGCGCCAGTGCCTCGCCGAGCCGCATTCCTGTATACGCGAGCGTCATTATGAGTGCCTTGTGCGGCGAATCTTTAATGAACGTAATGAACTTCTGCAGTTGTTCCAGCGTCCATTTGCGTTTCTCCGGCCTACGGGCTTTTGGTAGCGTGACGCTTGACGCCGGGTTGTCATTGATGAGTTGCATTTGTACGGCGTAGTTCAGGCTCCCGCTGATGACGGCGTGGATTTTGCGCACGCTGGCCGGAGACAGGCCGTCTTGCAGGAGCGACGCGTAAAAGCGTTTGATATGAATGGGGCGCAGCTTGTTTAGTGTGATGCTTCCCAGCGCCGGGATGATGCGCTTGTCCATCAGGCGCTTGTATTCCCGGTGGGTAAGGATGCCGGTTTCCACCGAAGCCACGTAGCGATACCATTCTTGCAGGTGGGCTTCGAACGGCACTTCTCCGGTCGCTGATATGCGGCCCGCGTCCATCTGGTGCAGGAGCTCAGTCAGTCGGCGTTTCGCGTCCTCCTCAGTGCCGTGAAACGTCTCCTTGTAGTGCTGATATCTTCCGTCCGGGCCTTTCCCCAGCGGCACCCATAACCGATAGCGGTTGAGGCCGCGCCGCTCGATGTGGCCCCTGGGACGCCGTTGACGCTTGGATGTTGACATGGTGGACACTCCCTCTTCTCACATCATCCTGAACTGCCCCACAACCTTCCCCACGATACGCACGTCCTCGCCGACAATGGGCGGATAGTCTGGGTTGGCAGACTCCAGTACCGGCGGTTCCCCATGGCGCTTGCGCAGCCGCTTGACCGTGTACTTCTCGCCGTTCACCCGAGCCACGACGATATCGCCGTCGTCGGCGTCGTCCTGCGGGCGGACGAAGAGAAGGTCACCGTCACGGATGTCAAGACCGATCATGCTATCGCCACGGACCCTGATCGCGAAGCGGGATTGTCCAACTATGTCCCGGGGCACCGTAACGTATTCTTCTGGACGCTCCATCACGAAGGCTGGATGTCCAGCGTTTACGTTTCCATAGACTGGCAAAACCGTTAAGTCCATAGCAGTCATGACTTCACTAAATTTCGGATCCAGTTTCAAACCGTCGAGGTCATCAATGAAGTAGGAAAGAAGTTTTCTGAAGTACTCGGCTACTTTCCGCAGGTCCTCCAGCGATATGCGGCGCTTGCCAGATTCGATTCTGGAAATCTGCGCAATCGAGTACCCCAGGTGATTCGCCAGACCTTCCTGCGGTTCTGTTCCGCGCGCTTGCCTAATTCGCTCTCCAATTCGGATGTACAGGCTCTCGTCCATGACGCAACTCCTGCGTTTACCGTTGTGGTACATAAGTTTCCCCTCCTCGTAAAAAACCCTTGACAAACTTTTTGCCAGCGTGGTAAACTCAACATGAATTTACCACATAGGCAAATTGATTGCCGGGGAGGTGATCGCGTGACTGTCACCCGCACGATTCGGAAGACGCCCTACATGAAGCTGATTGAAGCCCGCAGAGGCGAGCCGATCGAGCATCTGCTGCGTCGTCTGTACGTTGACGAGGACAAGACCCTCGAACAGGTCAGCGCGGAGCTAGGCGTTCCACTCACCACCGTCGCCCGTTGGATTCGCCAGTTCGGCATTCCCCGGAGGAAGCTCGGCTGGATTCCTCCGGGAGCGTCCGACGATTAATACGCTATCTGGCGGAGTTCTGAACGGAGGGATCACGTCGTGAGGATGAAGCGTACTTGGCGATTCTCGCCGGAGGTGCTGCAGGCCGTTGCCGACGCCCGTGGCGCCGGTCGCCACGAACAGCGCTACCGC
>CALKAQ010000067.1 GCA_937983075.1 uncultured bacterium
CCGCTGCCCCGGCCAGAGTGTTGCTCGGGGCGGCGGGTTCATTTTTGCCGGACGTGCGCACAATTTACATGGCCGGGCGGCGCCTAAGCAGGGGGACGCCCCTGCCGACCGGGGCATGACCCGGGCCCGGCCTGAGTCAACAATGCCCGTGCTATGAGCGGCGGGCTTCGTGTTTTCAGGTTTAGCGGCAAGGGCGCACTTTCAAACTTTCAAGAAGCCGCGGGGCGGTCCCACACGGGGCCGCCCTTTGCGCGCCCGCACCGATAGCTCCTGTCGCCCCGCAGGATGCCGCGGTTCGCCGCCCTACCGCGGGGCTTGTCGCGCACCTAGAAGGAGGCTCTCATGGACGGGCTTTTGATTTTGGGAGTGTATTTCGCTGCGGTGATGTTAATCACCGTATTCATCTCTCGCAAGGGTGCAGACAGGGAAGAATTTCTGGTCGGGCGCCGGAACATGGGCATAGTCTCGTCGGCGTTCTCGATTGCGGCGACCTGGATTTGGGCACCGGCTCTGCTCGTGTCCGCCGAGAGGGCATATACGACGGGGCTAGCCGGATTCTTTTGGTTCTTGATTCCGAACGTACTAACCTTGATAGCCTTCATTCCGTTCGCCAAGAGGATCCGAGAGCAGATGCCTCACGGCGTGACGCTCTCTGGATACATGCGAAACGTCTACTCGACGAGAGCAGCGAACGTCTATCTCGTGCAGCTTACGTTGATCGCCGTGTTGTCTACGACCGTACAGCTTCTGGCAGGCGGAAAAATCATGCACGAAGTTGTACCGGAGATTCCATTCGCGGTGTTCGTCGTATTACTCGGATTGATAGCCCTCTCGTACTCGTGGATCGGCGGCATTCGAGCTTCCATCGTGACAGACGCCGTGCAGATGCTTTTCATGATCGGCGCCGCTATCTACTTCGTGCCGGCGATCCTTCGACACACAGGCGCGGGAGCGGTCGCGGACGGTCTCGGAGGATTCAGCGGAGAGTTCAGAAGCCTGTTCGATTCGAACGGCATCAGAGTCTTTCTCGAATTCGGCCTTGCGACCACGATTGGTCTTGCGGCGGGTCCGTTCGGGGATCAAGTATTCTGGCAACGAGCATTCGCGGTGCGGAGAGACGGTATCGTAAAGGCGTTTCTCCTCGGCGCTCTGAGCTTCGCAATAGTCCCGCTTTCGATGGGACTTCTCGGATTCGCGGCGGCAGGATCGGGATTCGTTCCCGACGACGTTTCGATCGTGAATCTCGAGCTTATTCTGCACTATCTGCCGGCATGGGTTATCTGGCCCTTCACGTTCATGTTGATATCCGGCCTTCTATCGACGGCCGATTCGAACCTTAGCGCGATTTCGTCGCTCGCTGAGGACGTTTTCGGCAGATTTGACCTGTCGATCTCTCGGTGGTCTATGGTAGGGCTTGTCGTTCTCGCGAGCGCTCTGGCAATGGTGCCGGAATTGACGATATTGAAGCTGTTTCTCGTTTACGGCATAGTGCGGGCCTCGACGCTCCTTGTTACGATCCTGACGCTCCTTCGGGTGCGTCTGGACGAGGCGGGCGTTGTTTGGGGAGTGATCGCGTCTTTGACGGTGGGTCTGCCGATATTCGCCTATGGAACGCTAGCAGGAAACAACGTGATGCAGATTATCGGGAGTATTCTCGGGGTTTCCTTGTCGGGAATCGTGGCTCTCGCGGTTACGAGGTGGAAGGCGTATGCTCATCGGGCGCAAGCAGACTTCCGATGATCGAGCATGGCGAAAGGCCCTGGCGAATATCGAAAACCTCGTGTCGAGGGCCGAGATCGACGCTCTCGCCGAAAGGACAATCGACGACATCAAACGGGTAACCCGAGGGCGACGTGCGGCCTACGCGTGGAGCGCCGGAAAGGACTCTATCGTGCTCGGTCATCTCTGCCGCGCCGCCGGACTCGAGGAGAGCTTTCTGGTCCATTGTGAGCTCGAATATCCTGCTTTCTTCCGGTGGGCGCAAGAGAATCGCCCTCCCGGCTGCGAGTTCGTAAACACGGGGCAAGACCTTGACTGGCTTGCTCAAAACCTAAGCATGCTTTTTCCGCGCGATAGCGCCACTGCAGCCAAGTGGTTCTCGATCGTGCAGCACGCCGGACAACGCCGGTACTGCACCCGAAACCGGGTGGAAGTCCTCGTCTTGGGACGGCGACGTGCGGACGGCAACTTCGTCGGACGCGGCACGAATCACTACGTTGACCGGGAAGGATTCCTGCGATACAGTCCTCTCGCGGACTGGAAACACGAGCACATTCTGGCCTATATCCACTACCATCGGCTTGCCCTGCCGCCGATTTACGATTGGCCGGACGGATACAGGCTCGGAACTCATCCGTGGCCCGCTCGACAGTATACGCGCTCGGTCGCAGACGGTTGGAGACAAATTTATTTTGTCGATCCGTCTATCGTAATCGCAGCAGCGGACAAAATCGAGTCGGCGAAAGCATTTTTAGGAGGATTGGCAACGTGAAAACGGAACGTATCGCTCTTTCGCATCTGAAGCCGGCTGAACGGAACGTGCGGAGGCACACCGAGATTCAGATCAAGGAGTTCATCCGCAGCATTGAGATGTTCGGCCAGATTCGTCCCATCGTTGTGGACGAAGAATACCGCATTCTTGCCGGAAACGGTCTCTTTCTAGCACTACAACAAATGGGACGAACGGAAGCCGACGTTCTCGTGATGCGCGGCCTCACCGAGAACCAGAAGAAAAAGCTCATGATTGCCGACAACCGCATCTACGACCTCGGGATCAACGACTGGAACGTTTTGGAAGAAGTCCTTAACGAGCTAGGCGATGATCTGGATATCCCTGGTTACGACCTCGACGTGCTTCTCGGCATGGTAGGGGACACTGAAGAGGTCACCGATCGGGTAATGGAATACGGCAAGCTCGATAACGAGTCCATCGAGACGCTTAAACAAGCCGCGGAGCGAAAGGAATCCCTCATCAAAGCGGCTGCAGCTGCAGAAGAAGGTACCGACGAGCTTCCGGGACCTCGCAGCGAAGAAACGCCGGGAGCATGGACGGGGAGTCCTGGTAATGTTCCGGACCCGGAAACGGAGCAATACGAATCGCCGGCCGGCGAGTTGTATGAAACGAGGAGGTTTGTCATTTGCCCGCGGTGTGGTGAGAGGATATGGCTGTAAAAAGGCAGCAAGCATCCGTGGACGTTGTAACGGCGGCACGGGCCAGGATTCGCAACGTTTTCTCCAACGGCGTACCGGTTTATCTGTCGTTCTCCGGTGGCAAGGATTCTCTTGTGCTTGCGCATCTCGTTTTCGACATGATAGAGAAAAAGGAAATCTCACCGGACCTTCTCACCGTGCAGTTTATTGACGAGGAGGCGATCTATCCGTGCATCGAGCGTACTGTCATGGAGTGGCGCAAGCGTTTCTTGATGGTGGGGGCAAAGTTTGAGTGGTACTGCGTTGAGGTGCGGCACTTCAACTGCTTTAACGAACTCGAAAACGACGAATCGTTCATCTGCTGGGACCGCACAAAGGAAGATGTCTGGGTACGCCGGCCGCCACGTTTCGCGATACGAAATCACCCTCTTCTTCGACCGAGGGTCGATACGTACCAGGAATTTCTTGCTCGAATCAACGCGGACGGGATTCAACTCATCGCAATGAGGGTTGCGGAGTCGTATCAGCGCCTTCACCACTTTGCTAAGCATGTAGCGTCCGGGAGGAAGCTTTCGTCGAACAACGGCGTCTTCCCAATTTACGACTGGAAGGACAATGACGTTTGGTTGTACCTTTATCAGCACGGGATCCAGATACCGGACGTATACATGTACCTTTGGCAGAGCGGCGCGAGTGTGCGGGAACTGAGGGTTTCGCAGTTTTTCTCTATCGACACGGCGCGTTCGTTGGTCAAGATGAATGAATTCTATCCCGACCTGATGGAACGCGTGATACGCCGGGAACCTAATGCGTATCTCGCTGCCTTGTATTGGGATAGCGAGATGTTTCGAAGGAGGACGGTACGCAGGCGAAGGACGGAGAAGAGCAAGCCAGAGGGGATCGACTACAAGAAGAAACTGATAGAGCTATTTGCCGACATTGACGCCAACTTTAACACACCGCACAAGCGATGGATCGCCCGGCGATACCGCGGTCTATTTAGGTCGATTCACCTCGTCGCAACCGAAAAGGATTTTAGGGTGATGTACGAAGCACTCGTGGCAGGAGATCCCAAGCGAAGAACGCTGAGAGCCATTTACCCTGCAGTATTTACATCCTACGCGGACAGGGCAAGGGCCGAAACGCGGAGGGAGTGATTCAAATGTTACGAGCACCGCTTCAGTCACTGCACTGGGTCGATCGGGATCGCCTTAGCCCCAATGACTACAACCCTAACGTGGTAAGCAAGGAAAACCTGGAGCTTCTCAAACAGTCTATTTTGACGAACGGATGGACACTGCCCATCGTTGTGAGGCCCGACTATACGATCATCGACGGATTCCATCGCTGGATGGTCTCGGGTGAGGAACCTTTGCGGTCGATGCTCGATGGCGAGGTGCCTGTCGTCATCGTGGACCACAAGGACGAAGCCGCCAACATCTACGGGACGGTGACTCATAACCGGGCGCGCGGGACGCATCTCCTAGAACCCATGAAGGCGATCGTCAAGCGCCTGATTGACTCCGGAAAGACGGTCGAGGAGATCAGCAAGCAGCTCGGGATGAGTCCCGAGGAGATTTTTCGGCTGTCGGACATCTCGCGTGAGGACTTCCTGAAACTCATGGTCCGTGAACACACCTACAGCCGGGCGGAGTATATCGTCAAGACCAATGCAAAATAGGTGGTGGTGCCCGTGCCGGAAACGAGGGTGGGGCGCCGCTCCAAATACGAGGAGCTCGGAGGCGACGACGTTGTTCCGCGTCTAGCGTATCAATACGCACTTGAAGGCCTGAAGGACAAGGATATCGCCGCGAAGCTCGGCATCGGCGTTTCGACGTTCTACGAGTGGCAGAACCGCTATCCGGAATTTCGGGAAGCCCTAAAAGAGGGCAAGAAGCCCGTCGATGTGGAGGTCGAAAAGGCTCTCCTAAGACGGGCTTTAGGTTACGAGTACGAGGAGACCAAACGGATCGTCTACCAGACGCCGGACGGGGAGAAGGCCGCGCGGATCGAGAAGGTAACGAAGAGCGTACCTCCCGACGTAACGGCCATCATCTTTTGGCTCACGAATCGGCGGCGCGACCGCTGGCGCCGGAATGCGACGCCAGACGGTTCCGGTAGGCGCGGCCTTATCGCTGAGTTGATGGAGAAACTTCGGGAGGCCGAGGACAGTGAGGCTGTCACTGCCAACGGGAAAGCAGAGGAGGTCGATACTGGAGGCGACAGAGAGGATTAACATCTGGCACGGGTCGGTGCGCTCCGGCAAAACAGTCGCCAGCATCCTGCGCTGGCTTGACTTCATCGAGAACGGCCCTCCCGGAGAGCTGCTGATGGTGGGGAAGACAGAGCGAACACTGAAGCGCAACATTCTCGACCCCATCGCAGAGCTCCTGGACGAGGATGACTTTCGCCTTTCAACGGGCAAGGGCGAAGCGACGATACTCGGGCGTCGCGTGTACCTCGCAGGGGCCAACGATGAGCGCAGCGAGAATAAGATTCGCGGCCTGACGCTCGTGGGCGCATACGGCGACGAGATCACGCTATGGCCGGAGAGCTTTTTCACGATGCTGCTGTCCCGGCTTTCGTTGCCTGGGGCGGCCTTCTTTGGCACCACGAACCCGGATTCGCCGTTTCACTGGCTCAAGAAAAAATACCTAGACCGGGCGGAGGAATTGCGCCTCCGGCACTGGTCCTTTGGGCTCGAAGACAATCCAACTCTGCCGGTCGAGTACGTCGAGGCGCTGAAGCGGGAGTACACGGGCCTGTGGTACCGGCGCTTCATCCTCGGCCAGTGGGCGTTGGCGGAAGGCGTCGTGTACGACATGTTCGATCCGGCCCATCACGTTGTGAAGACGCTGCCGCCCATCAAGCGGCACTGGGTCGGCATCGACTACGGTACCACGAACCCGACGGTGTTCCTGCTGGTCGGTGAAGGTGAGGACGACTGCCTGTATGTCACCCGGGAATGGCGCTGGGATAGCGCAGCCAAAGGCCGACGCCTGACGGACCAGCAACTCAGCGCCGAGTATCGGCGGTGGATCGGCAACGTGACGCCGCAGCGGGTCTTCGTTGACCCGTCGGCGGCGAGTTTCATCACGCAGCTGTATCATGACGGCGTGCGCGGCATCACGCCCGCAGACAACGCCGTTGTTGACGGCATCCAGG
>CALKAQ010000068.1 GCA_937983075.1 uncultured bacterium
GACCGCGGCACGACGATTCGCATGAATCCGGCCGACGGGACGTACGAGGTCGTCGCACGCGGCTTCCGAACGCCGAACGGCATCGGTTGGGGCCCGGAAGGCGAAATATTCATCACCGACAACGAAGGTGTATGGAATCCGGCTTCCAAGCTCATTCACGTCCGTGAAGGCCACTTCTACGGCTTCCGAGATGCGGATCCGGCATTCTTCGAAGGCTGGGAAGTCACGCCCCCGATCATCTACTTCCCGCACCATGAAGCGGCCAACACGCCCACACAGCCCGTGCTTGTCATCGACGACAGCCCCTACAAAGGACAAATTTACGTCGGCGACGTCCATCACGGCGGCATCAAACGAGTCTATCTCGACAAAGTCGAAGGCGAATACCAAGGCGCTCTCTTCCGGTTCAGCCAAGGGCTTGAAGCCGGCATCAACCGCATGGTTTGGGGTCCCGACAACGCCTTGTATGTCGGCGGCATCGGTCAGGCGGGCAACTTTTCCTGGCAAGGAAGAACCCACGGTTTGCAGCGCCTGAAATTCAACGGAAAGATCACTTTCGAGATGCTCGCCGTCCGTGCGAAAACGAACGGCATGGAAATCGAATTCACCGAACCGCTGGGCCCCGACAAAGGCAACTTGCCGACTGACTACTTCGTCGCCCAGTGGCGCTACGTTCCGACCCCCGCATACGGCGGACCGAAAGTTGACTACGAAGTTCTGACGGTCAATGCGGTTCACGTTTCGCCGGATCGGCGCAAGGTTTTCTTGGAAATCGACGGCCGCAAAGAAGGACACGTCATCTACATTCGCCTCCTAGCTGACCGGGTGACGAATGAAGCCGGCGAGCGGCCATGGAGCACGGAAACGTGGTACACGCTGAACAAAATCCCCAAGAACGACTACGGCTTCACCGAACCCATCGCCGTCATTCATTCGGATCCTTATCCACCGTCAGGTCACGCCCCGCTGACCGTGAAATTTAATGCGAGCGAATCCATCGATCCGACCACCGGCGGCGACATCGTCGACTACCACTGGGATCTCGGCGACGGCACGAGCAGTGACGCAGCTGCCCTCACGCATACGTACGACGCTGAGGGCACCTACACCGTGACGTTGACCGTCACCAATGCCGCCGGTCTCGTAAAAACGGAAACGACCGAAGTCGTCGTCGGAAACACGTATCCGGCTCCGACGATCATCGCTCCAGCCCCAGGAGTGACCATTGAGAACAAACAAAACATCCGCTTTGAAGGATACGCAACAGATGCCGAAGACGGGGATCTGGCGCCCGAACAGCTGACCTGGACGCTGTATGTCGAGACTGCAACCGGCGAACGTGCAGCCATCGCCACCCACGTCGGTACGGCCGGAGAATTCGTCTTGCCTGATGACCACCATTGGACCCAGGACCTCACCTATTGGGTCGAACTGCAGGCAACCGACAACGACGGCCTGTCCTGGTCCACCGAACGCAAAGTGCGCTTCACTCGGCTCCATGCGGCCTATGCGGATGAAATCTCTGGCTTTCAGGTGCTCAGCGGTACGGGCGGCGCTGATGAACCGGCCGTCTTGGCATCCGGCAGAGCCGGCGATTACATCGGGTGGCACGGGCTCAACTTGACCGGTCGCAACCCCTTGTTTGTGCAAGTGGCTGCCGGTGCCGTCGGTGGCAGCTTGGAAATTCGGCTTGACGATCCTGCCGGCGAGCTCCTCGGGACGATTCCCTTGGATGAGGCAGACACCTGGAAAACGGTGCCCGTTCCCATTTCGTTCGATGGAGTTCACGACATCTATCTCGTCGCATCCGGTGAAGGGCCGGTCGTCGCCCAAGTACACTGGATACAACTCGTCGGACCCGGGATTCAATAATCGCTCACGTCAGGAGGAATCAAAATGAAGAACGGCTTGCGCATTTGCATCGGGTTGATCGTGGTGCTGCTGCTGGCTGGATCGGCTCTGGCCAACCGCCCACACGATCCTTGGGTGCTGCGCACTACGTTGGATGATCGACCGCACATCCTCGTCGTCGCTTTGCACGAAAACTTGTGGGCGACTTATGATGTCAGCCGCAACGCTCTGTTCAAGGTGTTAAGCGAAAGCATCAACTTTGTCGGCGGTCCCGTCTACACGTGGGTCCACGGGCCGATGCCCACTTCGAAAGGCATCACCTACCTCAGTGAGCCTCCGGACCCCGTCTGGCAAGTGCTCGATGCCGATGGCAACGATATTCTCGACACAGTGCGCTATCGCGGCCATATGTACAAGGGCACGAACTGGAACGCCGTTTACTTGCTCCACGAACTCATCCTGACGGACGGCACCGTCATCACGGTCATCGAGCAGCCGGAAGTGTCGGCCCGTCCTAATCGGCCCATTGGGTTCATTCAAGCATTTGAAGTGGAGAATCAGCCGGAGGGCGTCACCATTTTGCTGACTCTCCCGCCGGAAACCGACCTCGACAACGTCAATACGAATGGGGTCATCGTACAGGGTGAAGACCGTGCCATGCTCGCTCTAAACGAAATCGGCCTCACGGTCATCACCATTTACGTCGAATAATCGCCGGATTGCCGCTTGACCTCATTGGAAGAGGAGGTGGTCAATCACCGCAGTCGACGCAAGTCAAGCAAGGTTTCACTGTTTCGCATTTCACCGAAAAATTTAGGAGGAGGTATACGCATGCGAAAGAAATCTTTCTTAGCGGCAGTTGCGTTCGGTATACTCCAGCTCCTCGCTGCGACATCAGCTTTTGCGGCTCCGGAGATCGTAGGCGAAGTCGAAATCGGCGTGGACGTATCACAACAATTGTACATCGCATTCGAGACGACAATTGCCAGCATGAGCAGCATCGAATACGGCGTCGACGGTGAATTCACGCATGCCACCGATACGTATGTCGCTCTCGACTCTTACCACGTCCATACGTTGTCCGACCTCAAGCCCGGCACGACCTATACGTATCGCATCCGGATTACGGATTGGGTCGGCGGAGAAGTGGTTACGGAGCCGGAAACGCTGAAGACTCCCGAGCTGACTTCACCCAAGAGCGTTCAAGCTTATGGCGGAAATCAAGCCGCTTCGCTTTCTTGGGATCCGAGCTTCGGTGCGGTCAGCTATGTCGTGAAGCGTTCCGAGCAGCCGGGCGGACCGCATGAGACCGTTGCGACGGTCGATACGACGTCATACCGTGATCAAGGTCTAGCCAACGAGACAACTTACTACTACGTCATCGCAGCCATTGACGCCGATGGAAACGAATCCGTTCCGTCGGACGAAGTTTCGGCTACGCCGAAGCCTTTTGCGCTGACGGAAAGCATTGACATTAACACCCACATGCCCGGCAAAACCGAGATCCTAGGCGATACCGTGCGCATCACCGCTGCCGGCAACGACATCTGGCATTCGTCGGACAGCTTCCGCTTTGTCTACACGCAGGTGTCCGGTGACGTCACCATCACCGCCCGCGTGGTTTCTTTCAAGCCCAATCCACAGGACACGGGCTGGGGCAAAGCGGTCGTCATGATTCGCGAAACCTTGGATGCCAATTCGAAGCACGCAATGACCGTCGCTTCGAGCGGAAACGGATCGCACTTCCAGCGCCGCCCCGAAACGGGCATCGAGATGACCGACCCGATTTCCCAAACCGTCGGGCCGAACCTCGGATTCCCCATGTGGATTCGATTGAAGCGTGAGGGCGACGTTTTCTACTCCTATGCTTCGCATAACGGCGAGTCGTGGACGCTGATCGGAGCGGTGAGCATTCCCATGAACAAAGACGTCTACGTCGGCATCGGAGTCACCGCTCATATGAAGACGGGAGGAACGGACCATCCGGCCGTCGTAGAATTCGACAACATCGAAATAACGCAATAATTCCAGCCGCGGGAGAGCGCTCGCTCAACCAACCGGGCGCTCTCTCCGACTTTTCAACAGGAGGGATAAGGTATGCTCGAGCCCATGCCGCAAGTGTTTCGTCGCCGTTTGACGCTAGGCATCTTCGTTCTTCTGCTCGTCGGAGCCGTGTTGACCGCTGCCAATCCGGCCGCCGCCCAAGAGCGTGAGGTACGGTTCATCAAGCGCCAACTCACCGAAGAGTTTTACAGCGAAGGCGCAGCCTATGCGGACATCAACAATGACGGCGCCATCGACGTCATCGTCGGTCCGTTCTGGTTTGAGGGCCCGACTTTCCGAGAGCGCCACGCATACACGGAGCCCAAGGTCGCCAACATTTACGATTACTCGGAGTTCTTCTTGATCTTCGCCCACGATTTTAACGAAGACGGATGGCCTGACATCCTCGTCATCAGCTTCCCGAACTGGGATGCCTATTGGTACGAAAATCCGCAAGGCGCGGAAGGTTACTGGCAGGCTCATTTGGCCCACCCGAATATCGGCAACGAATCCCCCACTCTCGCAGACATTGACGGCGACGGCCGGCCTGAGCTCGTTTTCCAGTACAACGGCCAACTAGGCTACGCCAAATATGATCCGGAGAACCCGACCCAACAGTGGACCTTTTATCCCATCTCGCCGCCTCGTAATCGTTCCTACTACGCTCACGGCCTCGGTGTCGGGGACATCAACCTGGATGGCCGAGTGGACGTTCTCGAGGAAGACGGCTGGTGGGAACAGCCCGACTCTCCGGACAAGCCTTGGATTCACCATCCCTTTAATTTCAATACCCGTGGCCCGCACGGCGGCGCCCAAATGTACGTCTATGATGTTGACGGTGACGGCTTGCCCGATGTCATCACCAGTCTCGACGCCCACCACTGGGGTCTGGCCTGGTTCAAACAAATCCGAGACGGCAATCGAATCACGTTCGAAGAGCACCTCATCATGGGCGAGCACCCTGACGAGGTTCCCTATCACGACGTCACGTTCTCTCAACCCCATGCGCTCGTTCTCGCGGACGTCGATGGAGATGGCCTGCTGGACATCATCACCGGCAAGCGCCGTTGGGCTCACGGTCCGTCCGGCGACCCCGAACCCAACGCCCCGCCGGTGCTTTACTGGTTCAAGCTTCATCGCACAGAAGATGGCGGAGCTTGGTTTGAACCACACTTGATCGACGACGCCAGCGGCGTCGGAACTCAGTTCACGGCCGGCGACTTCAACGGCCTCGGCACGCTCGACATCCTGGTCTCCAACAAAATGGGTTCGTACATCTTCTTCCAAATTCCGTGACCATGGCAAGCTCAAAGGCAGGAGTGGCCATCACCCACTCCTGCCTTTTTCAACATATGGGTTCACGCACATCGTCGTTTTCAATTCTATACAGTTCTGCTTCATTCCGTGTGGGAATGCTTTCCCCGGCTACTCCCGT
>CALKAQ010000069.1 GCA_937983075.1 uncultured bacterium
TCATCACTGAACAAGACGGTCCGGCCGACTACCGTGTCTTCGCTTACGAAAGCGCGGTCGGTCTCAACGCCGCACTGAACGAATTCTTGCGGTAAGCGGAAGACCAAGGTACCATGCGGTACTCCAGGAGCCCTGATCACTACGATCGGGGCTCCTTCTCTATCCGCCGCTGGCCAGAACGCAGGATGAAATTACAAACAGGAAAATGAGTCGAAAACAGGGAACCTATACCTAGGTGCATAACGGCAGCGCAGGAATACGATTCAACCACGTCGAAGGTTCGGGTATGCGGCGGACGCAAAGGCGGTTTTGGCCTTCTCGAACCCATCGTTTTCATCGGCGCAGCGGGGAACCGACACACCGACCCAATAGTTTGGGCTGGCCCTACAAACCAGCATGACTAGGAGGATACCACGATGATGAATTTTGCACGGCCAAAACGGCTTCGTTCAACGTTTACCATTGGGTTTGCACTGGCAGCTTTGTTCACGCTCATGGCTGTCGGCATCGGTTATGCAGCCACTTCCGATGCCCTGGCACACCGCATTGGCATCAAACCCGACGGTTGGGTAGCCACGGCTTCCGTCTCCGCCGATGCAGCCGTTCGAGCCATTGACGCCGACGACGATACGCTGTGGATGGCCAACATGGGTAACGGAGATTACTTTGCCGTCGATTTAGGCAAAGTCCACAAGCTGAATCGCCTTGAGTGGCTCACCGGCTCGGTAACTGGCAGCAATCGCAACGATTTCCCGACGTCGTTTAAGGTCGAAGTTTCGCTCGACGGTGAAACGTGGACAACTGTGGCGGACAGCTCCAATCCCTCCCGGTACAAAGCCGAAAACGGATTGCTGCAAGTGATCTGGCAGCCGACTGACGCCAGGTACGTGCGGGTTGTCCAAACCGGCAACACGCAAACCGTTCGCCTGAGCGAGCTGCTGCTTTGGGAGGAAGGCATGGAGGTAGGCGTCGTCATTCAGTACTTCGACTACTTCCCGAAGAACGTTCTCGTCGCTGAAGGCACCACGGTGAACTGGCTGCAACTCGATGATGCGCCGCACACCGTGACGGCTGGAGCGCCGTTTGGACCGCCTGAAGAACGTGCCTTCGACTCGGCACGGGAAGCTGAAGGGTTCTTTGACATGATGTTCGCGGGTGATACGTTTGCCCACACCTTCAACGTCCTTGGCGAGTTCCTTTACCACTGCATCCCACATCCTGGTATGCAAGCCTATGTTACGGTTGCTCGCCTCTAACGCTAACGCAAAAAAGCGTCCGTCATGTGAAACCAAAAGCCCAGGCGGCTCGATGTCGCCTGGGCTTGCTTTTTCCAACGTTACACGTTACTGCCGTCCACGCACTTGCACAAGCACACCCTGCAGCAAATCACTGTCGGAAATATGGCAGCTCGGTTGGCCAAGTCCCTTTTCCACCAGCCATTGCACCAATTCGTGCAGAATGATCAGTCCGGGCACGATGATATCTGCTCGCTCAAGCGGCATCCCAGGGATGCGGGCACGCGCTGAAGCATCGAGTGAAGCCAGATCGTCGAGCCAGCGCCGCAGCTGCGGCACCGTCACAGCGTGGCCGTTCACGCGTGCGGGATTGTACGCATCGAGGCCGAGATCGATGGCTGCCAACGTCGTGGCGGTGCCGCCGACGGCAACCACGTTCGCCACATCCTCGTTGAGGCCGAACAGCGGCCACTCGGCGCGGCTGGGCATATCGGCCGTCCCGCTTTCAAGAGCGGCACGCACTGGACCCGCAAAGGCTTGCCAATCGATGGCATGGACCGTATTCCCGATTTCCTGCGCCAACCGTACGGCACCGATCGGCAAGCTCCGAGTCCATACCACGCTTCCTCCGCCGCTTCCCAAAACGATATCCGTACTGCCGCCTCCAATGTCCGCCAAGACAACGGGTTGATCCGGTGCGAACTGGTTGCGGAATACTTCCAAAGCCCCCCGAAACGAGAAAATGGCTTCTTCCTCACCGCTCATCACCCGCACGGCAACACCGGCTTCTTCCCAGGCGCGAATCAAAAATGTCTCGCGGTTGCGAGCTTCCCGCAGTGCGCTCGTTCCCCACGCTCGAGGCTCCGCCACTCCATGTTCTGCAGCACGCTCTCGGAACGTCCGCAGCGCCTCCAACGTGTCTTCGACCGCTCGCGCCGTCAGCTCGCCATGTTCACTGACGCCCGAACCGAGTCGAGTCGTGATGAGTTCTCTGTGGAGCACTGCCACTTGCCCGTCGGCCTCCGCCCGTCCGATCAAAAAGCGCACCGAATTGCTCCCGATATCCACCAACGCTTCGGGATCACTTGGCTTTTCGGCAAGTGCGGCACCCGGACACCGACACGAACTGCCCGCAAAACACGTTCGATCGCCGCGGGGATCGACACCTGCACCCGTCAGCAACCCCCAGACTTTGCGTCCGACGGGGTTTTTGCCACGGGCCAAATAGTCGGCGAAATGCGCATGAAGGCACTTCACCCCGAGGGCGTCGTAGCCGCTGGCATCGCCCGCAGAAGTGTTCCCGCGTGTCGGCTGAATGCCGCCCACGCCCGATGCAGTGAGCACACGGTAGTGCCCCGGGAGCATTTCCTCAAGCCGCTGCAGCGTTTCTTCCGCGACCAATGCTCTCCGCATGGCTGCCGTGTCGCGGTGTGCGGCTTCCAACTGTTCCCTTGCGGCCGGATCAGCGGCAATCTCTCGCTTCACCCGATCAACCCAACCCCTTGATTCCAGACGACCGATGGCACGGTTGAGATGCGGACAAGTCAGCCAAAACAGCGTGGGAAAGACGCCGACTCGTTTGGGGTCGAGTTCTTCATCAGGCAGCGCGTCAACCGCCTTCCCATCCCAAAGCAACGGACGATTGACCACGACTTGCGGCCGCCCGTAGCGGCAGCGCACGGCAACGCCGAGAATGTCTTTGACATTGCGCTGCAGCTGCTCACGCACACATTGCACATCTGCTTCTGTTGGCTCGTCCCACAGCGGTCGATCCGAGCCGAGGGCTCCTGCCATACCCCTGCCTCCTGTTATGTGAACGAACATAATAAAAAGCCGCCACGGCCCCGGTAGACGTCCGGCTGCTGCGTAGCGGCAATGTTTTTCAGCCTATTGACCAAGACGATTCAAAAGCCGCGCCTTGTCCCTCGGCCACCTCGCTTCCCATCCAGGCTCTTCCTCAACGACTGTTGATGCGCATCGCTCTCTCTCAAGAAACGCATGAGCTTGTCTTCGAAAGACTTCGGTGCACGACCTCTGCCTCCGCCGCGAGCTGGCGGACGGCCCCGGCCCTCACCGCCGTTGCTGTTGACTTGCCGGATTGAAAGCCCGATTTTGCCATCGCGAATGTTGATGACCTTGACCTTGACGATCTCTTGTTCTTTGATGAAGTCTCGGATGTCTTCAACATAAGCGTCGGCGACCTCGGAAATGTGAACGAGACCGGTTTGACCGTCTCCAAGTTCAACGAAGGCACCGAAATTCGTGATTCCGGTGACCTTGCCTTCAACAATGTGACCCACTTCGAGGGACATGCGCGAACGAATGCCTCCTGTTTATTTTGACTGGCCGCAACGCGTCCAGATTGACCTCCATTATAACGGGCCGACTACTTTCTGTCAAATGAACTTTACGATTGTTTTGGCTAAAACCCGGGAGTAGGGTTGGCGCCGACGCGTCGCTCGACATCGCCGTCATTGCCCGGCTGCACCATAATGACGACTTTCTCTCCGGGCATGACCAGACCGAGCTCCTGTCGTGCCGCCTGCTCGATATAAGCTTCGGATTGAAGGTAGGCGTACTCCTCACGCAATTCTTCATTCCGTCTTAATATGCTCTCGAGCTGGCGTTGGGCTTCCGCAATTTGCTTCCGGTATTGCCAGGCCTTCCAGCCTTGATGCGCATACGCGCTACCGATGTTAAGCACGACAAAGGCAATAATGAACCACCAAAAGCGCTTTGTCAATCGATAGCGGCGGAATTTCCGAAGCACGGTAGGTGTGCTTGATGCGCTCATCGGCTGCTCCTCCTTGATTCCCTGTCCACTACCAACCCCTTGGCTTACTATTCCACAAACGCCAAAATGGCTCCTTCATCGATGACCGCGCCGTACGCATTTACGGTCGCGGCCATCGAAACGAGCGGCCTGCTCCAAAGCCGCGCCAACGTGCTCCGCCGCGGCTCCAGCGACTGCGCACGGCAACGCCCGCCAAAAACCGGCCTCCCGGGCGCCCCCAACGACCGCCGCCAACAAGGCGGGCAGGAAACGCCACAATGCTCATGGCTGCTCGGCTCAGGCCCGAACTCAACGCCCCAATGCCTTGCTGCACGCTGACGAGGGACCACAGCACCAAGGAGCTGAAAACCTGGAAATAGACAAACAGCCCCAAAGCCATGCCGAGCAGGACGTAATAGCGCAGATCGCCCCAATTGCCGACCAAGAGAATGATGCTCACGGTCGGCGTCACCACAACCCAGTACAGAACGTCGTATACGATGCCGAGCCAACGTTTCGCCGGGTTGCGGTTTGCTCGCAAGACCCGATAAACATCGAAAACAATGCCTATGCTCGCGCCAGCGACAATCGTCAACAAGAACGCATAAAACTGGCCGGCCAATGTGACCACGGGACTTCACCTCGCGGTCCTCCTTGGCATGGCGGATCACGCCCAACAAGCGCCTTGTTGCCGGAGGAATATCGTCATCCGGCAGCAAGGCGCCGCACCCGTCCCACGCCACAGGAGGAAAATGACCGTACCATGATATGGAGTTCAGGGCTATTGTGTGAAAAAGCAGCCGGCGCGAAATCCTAGCGGAACAATCGGCCGAGAAAGCCTCGGCTGCGTTTGCTCAAACTGTCGCCCAGGTACTCAAGACTGTGGACGTATCCGGTCAACACGAGCTCCGACTGTTCGAGGTTCAACTCCTTGATATGGAGATCTTCACCCCGAATGATCATGCCCCCTTGGATCGTCTCCAAATACACCTCTTGCCGATCGAAGCTTTCCACATTCACTACGCCTTCGAGGCTTAAATGCTCCCGGCTCTTCAGCGTCAACTGATGATTCCTGCGAGTGGTGCCCGAAGGATGTTCGGCCCGCGCTTTGCGCTCATCGACCATGGTCTTTTCGGGGGTTCGTCGCTGTATCATCGCTGCCCCTCCCGTACCGTCCGTTCGGCTGTGCGAAGTGGGTTCAACTCGCTTCACCCTATGCAGGACGACCCCCAAATAGAATCGAACGCTTGCCGCCCGGGCGCCATTCGAGCGCCGTCTTGATGCTTACTCCCACAACCTTTGAATGCTGATGTTGTCAAAGAAGAATTCGATGATATCCTCGGCTTTTCTGCCGTCCCGGGCCATCTTGTAGGCATCCCACTGCGAAAGCCCGACACCATGTCCGAAGCCTTTCCCTTCGGCGACAAGATGCCCGCCTTCGACTCCAAATGTGTCCGGGTTGACCCTCGTCGATCGGAATTCTTCCGGACCGACGGCCACACGGAAATCAGCTCCGTGAACTTCCGCGGTTCCGGCTGAGCCCACGATTCTCAGCCGTGTAATGCGATCTGACGGCCCCATCTCGGCAATTTCGATCGCTTCAATCTGTCCCACGTTCACACCCAGCTCAGCGAGAGCACCGGCAACT
This sequence comes from uncultured bacterium, assembly GCA_937983075.1. Lineage (GTDB taxonomy): Bacteria > Bacillota > Limnochordia > DTU080 > JAAYLA01 > CALKAQ01. Next base: position 5,657 of record CALKAQ010000069.1, read on the forward strand.
CGTTCGAGCGGAATGCTTGCCCGCCAGCTCTTCACGTCTTCCGGAACATATTCGTTTTCAGGCACCGACCGACTTAAGATCCACTCCGGCTCGTCGTCCCGGTTGAGCCCTTCCTGAGCGGTCGCGGTATATCCGCCCGCATACGAGTGGAAATAAGCTTGCACGGGTGCTCCGTTCCGGTCCAGCATAACCTCGCCGCGCGTACGCTCCACCCCTCGGCGAATCGCATCAGTGATGTTGTCGGGATTGTACGCCTGCGCCTCGGTAACATCGGTCGAAATCGGCTTCCAATCGTTTTCTTGCAGCCATGCCAAGATGAACGACCGCGCCAAGATGGCCTGAGACGCATAGGCTTCATCGGGCCAATCCGACTCTTCCGTCTCACCCGCAGCCGGCAGCCGTCCCATTTCGCCCCCGACAACGCCCATCACATACTCCTCAATGGGCATTTCGCCTACGCCGGCAACCGTCACCATCGGCTCGGAATCAAACTGCAGCTGCGACTCCGGCTGATCGGGCCTTCCACGTACTAGAACCGCCAACAGCACAAGCACCAGCGCCGCCGCTATGACCGCAATGCGCGTCCATCTCATCGCGTTTCCACCTCCGGTGGCTATTCTCCCCGCCGCCGGTCACGCTCAAACCACTTGTTTTGCGAAAGGGAGCTGAAATTTCGCCGAATCTCCCATCATAAAGGCGTTTTATGAAGGATTTCCCTTTACGGGAACGAATAGAGTCTCGAAATCTAGCTTGGGAGGGCTGTTTACGCCATGAACAAAAGTCAGCTCATTGATGCTGTGGCAGAACGTTCCGGCCTTACCAAAAAGGCAGCTTCGCAGGCGGTCGAAGCGTTTCTCAGCGCGGTTACCGATGCACTTGCCGCAGGCCAGAAAGTGACGCTCGTTGGTTTCGGTACGTTTGAAGTCCGCAACCGTGCGGCCCGTAAAGGGGTCAATCCAGCCACAGGGGAAACCATCGAAATCCCGGCTGGAAAGGTTCCTGCCTTCAAAGCCGGCAAAGCGTTGAAGGATGCCGTTGCAGACAAATGATTTTTTGGGCGGAGGGGTCAGGGACCGATGCTTTGCCTCAACCGCGGCGCCTTGACCCCAACCCATCAACCAACCCCAACGTAGGGGAGGTGTCACGGCTTGGCTCATGCCGAGCATCCGTTAGACCGTCTAGCGTCCATCATGGCGCAGCTGCGCGGGGAAAACGGCTGTCCTTGGGATAAACAGCAGACACACCGCTCGCTGCTGCGCTACCTCATCGAAGAAGCGTATGAAGTTGTCGATGCGGTTGAAAGAGGGTCCATGGAAGATCTGCGGGATGAGTTGGGAGATTTGCTGCTGCAGGTAGTCTTTCACGCTCAGCTCGCCAAAGAAGCCGGTGCATTCAACGTCTACGATGTCGTGGCTTCCATCACGGAAAAAATGATCCGCCGCCACGACATCGTAGACGTTGAATGCACCGGCTTCTTAGATCGGAAGAGCACACGTCTGAACTCCAGTCACACAAGCTAATCTCG
>CALKAQ010000070.1 GCA_937983075.1 uncultured bacterium
ATTCCCTACACCCTCCTCAGAAAGTCTGTGAAGCTCTGCGAACAGTCGACGACTCAATGGATTCCTCAATCGCTGCAGCGAGAATCTCCAGCGCGAGGTCAATTTCTTCGTCCGCCACAATGAGCGGCGGCAAAAGCCGCAGCACCTTGCCGGCAATCACGTTGACCAGCAGCCCCCGCTCCCGTGTCGCCGCGAGCAAGGCTGAACCATCGAAATGCAATTCCATGCCGAGCATCAATCCCCGGCCCCTCACCTCACCAAGGGCGTCGGGATACCGCTCCTGCAGCCGCAAGAGCCCCTGGCGCAGACGGTTGCCGGCGGCTTCAGCACGCTCGGGCAACGATTCGTCGATCAAAATATCCAAAACCTCGCACGCGACGTAGGTTGAGAGCGGATTGCCGCCGAACGTCGAAGCGTGGCTGCCCGGTTCAAACCCCTTGGACGCCTCTTCCGTGGCGACGATGGCCCCGATGGGCACGCCTCCTCCCAACGCTTTGGCCAGCGTGATGATATCGGGCCGGACACCGTAATGCTCGAACGCAAACATCCGCCCCGTTCTTCCAAGTCCCGTCTGCACTTCGTCAAAAATCAAGAGCAAGCCGTGAGCATCGCAAAGTTCCCGCACCTGACGCAAATACGCTTCATCGCACGGGAATACCCCGCCCTCGCCTTGAATCGGCTCGAGGAGCACGGCACACGTTTGGGGTGTAATCGCCCGCTCAAGTGCGTCGATATCGTTCAAAGGCACGTAGCGGAACCCTTGCGGCAAGGGCTCAAAGCCTTGTTGATATTTCGGTTGGCCGGTCGCGGTTACGGTAGCCAGGGTGCGACCGTGAAAGGAGCGTTCAGCGGTGATGATTTCAAAGCGATCTTCGCCGCGCCGCACACGGGCGTAGCGGCGTGCGAGTTTGATCGCCGCCTCGTTGGCCTCGGCACCGCTGTTGCAGAAAAACGCTCGGTCCAAGCCGGTCAGCTCCGCCAGCCGTGCCGCCAATCTCGCCTGCGACTCGATGTGATACAAGTTGGAGCAATGCACGAGAGTGCCCGCCGCCTCGTGGATCGCGGCCGTCACTCGTGGATGGTTGTGGCCGAGACTGTTGACCCCCAACCCGGAGATGAAATCGAGATACGAGCGGCCATCCGCATCCCACACCCGTACGCCTTCGCCACGAACCAACGCGATGGGAAGACGGCTGTACGTCGTCATCACATGCTTTGCCGTCAACTCGGCCACGCCGGCATTGTTCAGCGCCATTTTTTCTCCCATCCTGTGCATGAACCTCCTACGGCACAACCATCGTGCCGCTGCCTTCGTCGGTGAAGATTTCAAGCAGAAGCGAATGCAGCGCACGCCCGTCGATGATGTGTGTACGTGAAACACCGGCTTGCACCGCTTGAATGCACGCTTCGACTTTCGGAATCATGCCGCCGCCGATGACTCCGCTTTCGATGAGCTCACGCGCTCTTTCGATGCTCAAGGTGGAAAGGAGCGTGGACGGATCGTTCGGATCTTCATAAATTCCTTCGACGTCAGTCAGCATAATGAGCTTATCCGCTTTCAGTGCAGCCGCCAGCTCACCCGCGACGACATCGGCGTTGATGTTGTAGCTTTCACCGTCGAGGCCGACGCCGACGGAGGAAACGACGGGGATGTAGCCTTCACGGCTGATGATTTCCAAAATCTGCGGGTTCACTTTTTCCACTTCGCCCACACAGCCGAGGTCAACCAATTCGGTTTCGCCGTTGTTCTCAATGCGTTCCGCCGGCCGTTTGCGGGTGATGATCAAATTGGCGTCTTTGCCCGACAGGCCGACGGCTTTCCCTCCGTAGCGGTTGATCAAGCTGACGATCTCTTGGTTGACCTTGCCGACCAACACCATTTGGACGATGTCCATCGTGTCGGCGTCCGTCACCCGCATTCCACCGGCAAACGCCGGTTCTTTGCCGAGGCGCCGGAGCATCTGATCGATTTCGGGCCCGCCGCCGTGAACGAGAATCGGGTTCAAGCCGACGTACTTCAACAAAATGACGTCGAGCATGACTGCCTTCTTGAGCTCCGGTGACACCATCGCGCTGCCGCCGTATTTAATTACGAACGTTTTGCCGTAAAAAGTTCGGATATACGGCAGCGCTTCGATCAGCACGCTGGCTTTTTCGATCAATCCGTTCGTCGTTTCTGAAGCCACTGGGGCGACCTCCCTATCCTTCTCTCATGTACGATAACTGGCGTTGATTTTCACGTAGTCATAGGTGAGATCACAAGTCCATGCCGTTGCACGATGTTCGCCGACACCCAAGTCTACCTTGATGACCACTTCTGGCTCACGCAAAATCTCACTGGCCTTTTCTTCATCGAACGGACACGGTTCGCCTCCCCGGGCAACTTGGAGATCGCCCATGAAAACATCGATTCGATTCGGGTCGACGAAAGCATCCGAATAACCGGCAGCGCACAAAATGCGGCCCCAGTTGGCGTCTTCGCCGTAAATCGCTGTTTTCACCAAATTCGAACGGCTGATGGTGCGGGCCACGGTGCGGGCGTCTTCGTATGTGCGTGCGCCGGCCACTTGAATTTCGATCAATTTCGTGGCCCCTTCCCCGTCACGGGCGATTTCTTTGGCCAGCTGAATGCACAAGGATTGCAGCGCGTTTTCGAACGGCGCGGCTCCCGGATCGCCAGCACGGAGCGGCTTGTTGCCGGCTGCCCCGTTTGCCAGCACGAGCACCATGTCGTTCGTGCTCGTATCGCCGTCGACCGAAATCATATTGAAGCTCTTGTTGACGGCACGGCAAAGCGCTTCTTGCAAATACGCCGGTTCCACCGCGGCATCCGTCGTAATAAACGCAAGCATGGTGGCCATATTGGGATGGATCATGCCAGACCCCTTGGCGATGCCGCCAATGCGCACGGGTACGCCGTCAATCTCGAATTCAAAAGCCCCGACTTTCGTTCGCGTATCGGTGGTCAAAATGGCTTCCGCCGCATCTTTCCAGCCATCCGTGTCGCACTGGCTCCACGCGGCGCGAATACCCGCTTCGAGGCGGTCCATAGGCAGACGCTCACCGATGATGCCGGTGGAGCCGACGAGGATGTCTTGGGGCTTCACTCCCACGAGCTCGGCGGTCATTTCGGCCATACGGCGTGCATCGAGTTCGCCTTCTTTTCCGGTGCAAGCATTGGCAATGCCGCTGTTCACGACGATGCCTTGGGCATATCCGTCTTGGATATGCTCACGCGTAACGATCAGCGGGGCCGCCTGCACTTGGTTGGTCGTAAACGTCCCGGCGGCTGCGGCGCGACGATCGGAAATGATCAGGCAAACATCTTTTCTCTTGCGTTTGATTCCGGCATGGACCCCGGCTGCCCGGAATCCTCGGGGTGCCGTTACCCCTCCCTCCACGGGAATCAAGACGAAATCGGTAGACACATCGTGCCAGGTTTCTTTCAATGGAACCACACCTTTTAACTCAACATGGCGAGAGGAGGCTCCGCTCGGCACCGCATTTACTTCTGCATGGCGAACCGGAACTTCCATCCAACTGCCAATCAAGTTCGTACTGAACGTCGGGCTCCCCAGGGCCCGAGAGATTATACCCTAAATGCGAGACCGATCGCAATCGTTGGTGCACGACCAATGAAAATTTACGGGTATATGCCCATCACGTCGATGCCCGCGGTTTCGGGCAAACCGAATAAAAGATTCATATTCTGGATCGCCTGCGAAGCAGCACCTTTGCCCAAGTTGTCGATCGCGGAAAATACCAAAATCCGATTGCTCCTCGCATCGTAACGCACACCGATATGACACATGTTGCTGCCTCGCACCGGTTTCGTGGCGGGAAGTTTGTCTTGTTTCAGCACCCGCACGAAAGGCTCACCTGCATAAAACTCCTCATAAATTTCCTGCAGCCGGTCGGCGTCGACGCTTTGCGTCGGGAACAACACCATGGATGCCAAAATACCTCGACTCATCGGCATCAAATGCGGCGTAAAAGAAATGGGGACGTTCTTCGACCCATCCGTCGGTTCACCCAAAAGGAGGGCGATCCCTTGTTCAATTTCAGGCGTATGACGGTGTCCGGCTACGCCGTAAACTTGCAGATTCTCGGTTGCCTCAGGCAAGTGGAGCATGGCGCTCGGTGTCGCTCCCGCCCCGGAAGCGCCGGACATGGCGATGATATTGATACGCGTACGGTCAACGATCCCGGCTCGCAGTGCCGGCGCCAGCCCGAGCAGTACGCTTGTCGGATAACAGCCGGGATTGCCTACGATTTGGCTGCCGGCAATTTGCTCACGAAAGAGCTCCGGCAAGCCGTAAGCAGCGGAGGCCGTCAAATCCGGGCACGTATGCTCAATGCCGTACCACGCTTCGTAAATGCCCGCGTTGCGGAAGCGGAAATCGGTGCCGATGTCGATCAACCGCTTTCCGGCAGCGACGACGGCCGGCCCGAATTCCATGGCCGCTCCGTGAGGCACCGCGGTGAAAATCACATCGCATTCATCGACCATGGCTTCGATATCGAGCGGTCTGAACTCGAGATCGCAATCGGGCAGCACCGCGGTGGACACATCGCGCAGCGGCACCCCCGCGTGCGTGCGTGAAGCCAAATATGTAATTTGCGCATGAGGATGCCGCAGCAACAACCGCAGCAGCTCCCCGCCAGTATATCCCGACGCTCCGACAATCCCGACTTTTACCACGCCACATCCTCCCCAAATCTTAGAACGAACAAACACATTATACCGCCCCATGCATAAACATGCAACGCAATCTCTACTTGGTTTTGATTGCTATGGCGGCACCGAGCGATCTCAATTTATCGAGATAGTTTTCGTAGCGGCTTTCGAGCCACTGCGCTTCTTCAAGCTCTCCTTCCCCTTCAGCCGCAAGCAATGCGATCAGCAAACCCGCTGCACTCAGCGGCCCCTCCGCCCGCACTGACGCCGCAGTAAGCCGATCCGTGCCGTGGAGCACGGCTGTACCCTCGTTGTGCTCACTCCGCACGCCCAGGCGCCGAAACTCTTCCAGGCACGCAAAACGCGTGGGGAACGCCACGTCGCTGAGAATGCTTGTCCCTTCACAAGACGCTAAAGCCGGCACGAGAAGCAGTTGAAAGTCGGATGGAAACCCCGGATAAGGCAATGCCCGAATCAGTGCTGGCGCTCTCGGTGCTGCAGGTGCATCAAGGTGAATCGCCGCAGCGTCTTGTGCGATGTTCGCGCCGATTTCGTTCAACTTGGCCAGCAATGCCAGAAGATGTACCGATTCGGCACCGGCCACACGCACTTCACCGCCCGTGGCCAAGGCAGCCAGCAAATAAAAAGCGGCCTCATGCCTGTCTCCAATGACGAAGTGCTCCGCCCCGTGCAACGGAACACCGCCGTCGATGCTGATGACATCGGTTCCCGCGCCGCGGATTTTCGCGCCCATGCGCACCAACAAATTCGCCAAATCGACGACTTCCGGATCACGTGCCGCATGGCGGATGATCGTGCGGCCTCGCGCCCCGGTTGCCGCCAGCATCAAGTTTTCAGTGGCTCCGACGCTCGGGTAATCGAGATAAATGTCTGCTCCTTTCAAGCGATGCGCCTGAACGATTAAACGGCCGCCTTCGACTTTCGCCGCAGCGCCCATGGCTTCGAATCCTTTAATGTGCAGATCGATGGAATGCGGACCGTTTTCGGACGAGCCCGGCAAGGGAATGCTCGCGAAACCCGTGCGCGCCAAAAGTGCACCCGCCAAGAGGAGAATCGGCCGAAATCCTCGCACGGCACTCGGCGGAACCCGCTTTTTCAGCGCATGGGGCGACCGAATGCGCAGTCCGTTGGGAATACGATCAATTTGACAGCCCATGCCAGCCAACAAAGAAGTCTGTACTTCGACGTCACCGACGGAAGGGACGTTGCGGAGCGTAACCTCTTCGGTGGTGAGGAGCGCGGCTGCCAAATGAGCGACCGTCGCGTTGACGGAACCTGCAACCTGAATATCGCCCCTCAAGGGCCTGCTGCCGCTGACACGCAGAATGATCGGCTCGCTTGCCTCCAAGGTTTTACCTCCCTACCCGAGTCCCTGCCCATAATTCCCGCGTCCCTATTTCGGCGTGCGCTAAGGCCGTCCCTCTCTTCGGACGGGGAACGGTTGAGCAAGCAGTATGTGCCCCCCGACCGTCGTGTTTCCCTCGCCTTCAATCAGAATTTGTATTTGCTCGATGCCGTCGAACTGGCCGAGAGTCCGAATGATCGATTCGAGGAGCAAGCGTTCCTCGCGAGCACCGCCATGAAAACCGTCTCGAAGTGCCTGACTGAAATCGACGGTCAAGACTCCCTGTTCATACGCGACGTTCCGTATTTCAACACCGGGAGGAATGATTCGGACCAATGTGGAGTCCGGCGGCGGTCCCGTCAGCAGTGCCAGCAAGGTCTCATGAACCACGGTCACCAGATCCCGCTGCCTGATATCGAACGGCAGGCGACGCACCGCTGCGGCGATTCCGTTTTGATCGCCGTCGATCATACTCGGAAAGAAGAGCAACACTTCATCAGCGCCAAGTTGAGAATCGAGGTCGATTTGGGTTATCGGGATCGTATTGACATTGGCCGACGACGTGGCGGCGGTTTCGATCGCGGTCAGTTGAACGAAGTAATCCAAAATACCGTGGTAAATCGCCTCAGCCAGCCGCTTTTGATAGTTTGCGTCGGCCAGCAGCTCCCCTTCCGACGGATGCGACAAAAAGCCGAGCTCCACCACGACGGCCGGCACCGTGGATTCTCTGAGCACGTAATAATCCGCGCCGTTCGCCTGCCGCCGGTTCGGTCCAAGGCGCTGCACCAAGCTGCTTTGAATTTTCTCCGCAAGCATTTGGTCCAATGTACGATTCGGGAAGTAAAACGTCTGTGCACCGGAATAGTTCGGATTCGGAAAGCTGTTGGCATGAAGGCTGATAAAGACATCGGCCGTACCGTTCCGGCCGATTTCGACCCTGCGGGCCAAATCTTGACTCTTGCGAAGCTTGGCGTCGGCGTCAGCCAAATCGTAATCGCCCGTCCGCGTCATGATCGTATGAATTGCTGCCCGGTTGAGGAGTTTTTCAAGCTCCAATGCCACCGCCAAGGTAATGTCCTTTTCTTGAATCCCACCCGGGCCGATGGCTCCGGGATCGATTCCGCCGTGCCCTGCGTCGATAACGACGGTACGGCCGGCCACACGTTCTGTTACGCTGGTTGTGACCGGCCGTGCCCAATTGAACGCAGCCATCCCTGCGATGACGAGTCCGACGATACCTAATAGGATAACGCTCGCCGCCCGTGCTCGAAACGCCAAAAACGTTACGCGTCCGCCCATCGGTCGGCCTGACCTCCCTGCCCCTATCCCATGTGTCGATGCGGGCTTAAAGTCAAGTCGTTACCCCAGGTATATTCGCGCCGGGCGCATATCATGTGCGCTGTGCCTCGTACACGCGAAAGCCGCCGCCCTTTTCAATTTCTTCGACCACCGGAAACAGCGTTTCCAAAAACGCTGCGAGACTTTTTGCGCCTTGCTGCGTGCGGATGACCAAAGCAAGCCGACCTCCCGGCACCAGCCACTCTTTCGCTTCAGTCAACAGCGCATGCACCTGCGCCTTTCCGGCCCGAATGGGGGGATTCGTGATGATGAGATCGAAGCGCTGCGGAGCAAATACACTGACGCCGTCGCCGCGCCGCACCTGTACATTCCCAAGGCGGTGCCTGCGCACGTTCCTCTCCGCCAGCTCCACGGCACGCGGATTGATGTCAACCATATATACACGCGTTTTCGGACGCATTTTGGCCACCGCAATGCCGATCGGACCGTATCCGCATCCCAAGTCGCAAACGTCACCGTCTTCGGGCAATGCCAAGCTGCCTCTTTCCATCGCTGCAAGCAGCAGCCGGGTGCCCCGGTCGATCTTTCCCTTCGAAAAAACTCCGGCGTCCGTGTGCAGCGGCAGCCGCTCGTCTCCGACGGGCAAATAGACTTCCCCCGGGCGATCGCGTACGGCCGGCGACGGATCGAAATAATGTCCTTGACTCACAGCAGTTCCTCCTTCGAACCGTCGGCCTCCGCCGGCTTTGACGGCGTGCGGATCCAATGCCACCTTCGATCCGTCAGTACGGCGTGTAAACGTTGGTCGTGCGGCTCTGCGGGCAGTTCGGGTACGAGCAGTTCATCAAACGTGAAGCCAATCCAAAGTGCGTTTTTCGCTTGAGGCAAAAAGCGATCGTAATATCCCGCTCCGTAGCCGAGCCGATGCCCCCGTACGTCAAAGGCGAGTCCCGGCACTATGACGACTTCCAGTTCGGCCGGATCCACGGCAGGCAAATGACCGGGCGGCTCTAAAATGCCGTAGCGCCCCGGCTCAAGGTCCGCCTCGAGATCCGTTTTCACCGCTTCCAGCTCAAACTTTCCCCGCATGCGCGGGAGATAAATTTCCCAGCCGCGCTCGGCAGCGTACCGTCCCAGCGGCATGGGATCCATCTCGCTTTGGATCGGTGCGTAAATCATCAGTCTGCGGTATTGCTGTACAGACGCAAAGACGAAAAAGCGCCGGGCGGCCGTTTCGGCTGCCATCTGGCGCTCATGTCGTTCCATCCGGTCACGCTGCGACCGATACATCTCCCGCAAACGCCGTTTGGCGTCGCGCACGGAAAGACCGCTCCGCATCATCGGCGTCTTCCTTCTTTACGCATTGCCGGCCCGTTCGGCACGCTCCATGGCCGCGACGTGTTTCAGAGCGGACCCCGCCTGGTAGGAGCTCCGTACAAACGGACCGGAGAAGACATACTTGAATCCGAGTTCCTCAGCAATCGCTTGATAGCGGCGGAACACGTCGGGGTGGACGAATTCTTCGACCGGCAAGTGTTTTTCAGACGGCCTCAAATATTGCCCGATCGTCAAAAAGTCGCAGTCGACGGACCGCAAATCCTTCATCATTTCAATGACTTCTTCTTCCGTTTCGCCGAGCCCGACCATAATGTTGGACTTCGTATACACGTCGGGTGCCAAACGGCGCGCGATCGCCAACACCTCGAGCGACTGATCGTAACGGAAACGTGGACGCACTTTCCGATGCAAGCGGCGAACGGTTTCGAGGTTGTGCGCGAAAACATCCGGCTTGGCCTCGAGCACCTGACCAATCAGGTCTTCGCGTCCTTTGAGCTCGGAGACGAGTACCTCGATGGTCGTATCGGGGTTGCGCCGCCGCACCGCGCGGATGGTGCGAGCGATATGTTCAGCCCCGGCATCCTCGAGGTCGTCTCGGTTGACCATCGTAATGACGGCATGCTTGATCCCCAAATGTGCAATGGCTTCAGCGACGTTTTCCGGTTCGTGCGGATCCACCAAATCGGGCCTTCCGGTGGTTACATCGCAAAAGCCGCAGCGCCGGGTGCAAATGTTGCCGAGGATCAAGAACGTAGCCGTGCTTTCTCCCCAACACTCGCCGATGTTGGGACAATTGGCGCTCTCGCAGATGGTATGGAGGTTCAAGTCTGCGAGCAGCGTGCGCATGCGTTTCATCGCTCGTCCATCCGGAAGATCTTTTTTCAGCCAGTCCGGTTTCCGTTCCAATGCTCGTCCCACACTGACACATCCTTTGTACCAAAATCGTCAACGCCACAGGCACATTGCATGGGCCATGACGCAATCAGGCATATTCCTCACTGCTTTATACTACCATACGTAACCCAAGATGCCACAACCCGCCGTACTCCATTCGTGCGGCTACAGCAGAATGGAAACTTCGTCTCGATCCATCCGGGCGATGCAATCGCTGAGCTTCGCCGCCAGCGCGGCATCCTCTCGCGCGGCGTTGCGCACTTGGCGCAGCACGTCGATGCCACGTCGGAAAGCGTAAACAAGATCTCCTTCGTCGAGCTCCGCCATGCCGAGCACGTCGGTGAAACTCTTGCCGCGGCTCCAAGCTTGGGCCGCGCGGGCGACGTGGTCATTGAATTCGAGCTCCGAATATCCCAAAAAGGCCAATTCCATCTCGCGGATGAGCTGAATGGCTTTGAACACCGGCCGGATGTCAAACGCATGGCGGCTCGGGCGTGTTTCGCCTTTGCGTGGTTCGTAATCGATGGTGGTGGCCAGTGCATTCAAGTCATCTTCCGGCCAATCGTGAAAAACGCCGTCGAAAAACAGCTCGGTGATCAACAGTTCGTTGCCGTTGATGTACGCCGCAAACATGCCGCGCGCCGTAGGCTGTCCGTTTTCGTCGATATAATCCATCGCTTCCAGCAGCGCCCGCTTCGCCTCGAATTCAGCGTGAAACGCTTCGGCGCCGGGAAGCTTCTTGAGCGTACGCTGCAAGATGGCAAGGCGCCTGCTCAGCTTCCGCTTTTGCCGATCGCCCCGTCCCCTTCCTTTGACTTCAGCCACCCGCGCCAGCTCGGCCTCAGTCGCTGCAAGCTGCTGTCGCAGCCGTTCCGCCTGTACGCGGGATTGATAGGATGCAAAGTTTTTTTCCAGCACCGCACGGATTTCATCTTCGGAATAATTGCGAATCAAGTTGATGACCGTGTTATAAGAGAGGTTGAAACGGCTTTGCAGCGGTTCCACTTCATCTTCACGCATGCTGGGGAACTCGTTGGGAGAGAAAAAGCTGAAGTTGATGACGGTAAACACATACCCACAGTCGTCCATGCCGCGTCTACCTGCCCTGCCGGCCATTTGAAAATATTCCCGGTTGCTGAGGGCGCGGAACGTCTTGCCGTCCCATTTGGTAGACGAGTCAAAACAAACGCTCCGGCACGGGAAGTTCAGCCCGACGGCAAACGTTTCCGTACAATACAACAGGCGCACGAGTTGAGCCTCGAACAACGCTTCGACAATGTCTTTCATGATCGGCAGCATACCGGCGTGGTGATACGCGATGCCGCGCATAAGGAGCGGTTCGATGTCGTCGAGGCGTCGCAAATTGGAGACAGGGTACCTGGCGATTTGCTGTTCGATGATTTCACGCACAGCCTTTCGCTCGGCGTCATTAATCAAATTATAGCGTTCGGCCGCTTCACGAGCGTTGACTTCACAACGTTTGCGGCTGAACGTGAAAAAGAGACAAGGCAAGAAATCGGGCACCAGCTCCTCCAATAAATCCATATGGCGCGTCGGCTCAATGCGGCCTCCCAGGCGGCCGTGGCGATCGACGCCCATCCGCCTGGCCAACCGCTTGTATCGCTTCATCAGCTTCTCGCGCGTCGTGACGCCCAGGGACCGCTCGTATACGTAATGTTTAAGGGGCACGGCACGCTCATCGTGATACACGATGCGGACGGGCTTCCCTTGCACGGTGCGGACCCAATCGGCAAGCTCGGAGACGTTGGGGATCGTTGCCGACAGCCCTAAAAACCGCATTTCTTCCGGCATGAAAATGAGGCTCTCTTCCCATACGCTGCCACGGGCCGGATCGTCGATGTAGTGAATTTCGTCAAAAATCACGTACGCCACATCGTGCAGACGTTCCCGGTCGGTATGCAGGAGATTGCGGAAGATTTCGGTCGTCATGATCAATACCGGAGCATCAGGCTGAATAACCACGTCTCCGGTTAAGATGCCGACGTTTTCATCGCCGAGATGGCGTTTAAACTCCTTAAACTTCTGATTGCTCAGAGCCTTGATGGGAGCCGTATAGATTGCCCGCTGCTTGGCTCGAAAGGTTTTTTCGATGAGAAAATCGGCCACAAGCGTTTTCCCTGTACCGGTGGGGGCACTGACCAAGACGGAATCGCCCGCTTGGATTCCCTGGATAGCTTCCATCTGAAACTTGTCCAGTATTAGACCTCGATAGGTCGTAATCGAGTCGATAGTCAAATAACTTCTACCCCCCGCTTCCCTGCTTCGGGTATTCCCTGCCGGTCAGTGTAGCATAAGGCGGGACCGCCGTCTATGAAACGCTTGCTTTCAGTATGCCTTCGTCTCCCCTTCAAGACTCCCCTTCGCCTTCCGCCGCCTTGCGACGATATCGATTGGAATCACGTTCGGTCACTTTTTCCAGCGTAGCGCGCAGAGCGTGCGTCAAATCGATGCCCAGAGAATTCGCCAGACAGATGATCACCCAAAGGACGTCGCCCAATTCCAGGGCAAGATCACGGTCGCGTTCTTCGGGTTTCTTGGGCTTCTCACCATAACGGTGGTTGAGCTCTCGTGAGAGCTCTCCGACTTCTTCCATCAGGCGGGCGAGGTTGGACAGCGGAGACCAATAGCCTTCCTCGAACTGCGATATCCAGTTGTTTACCATTTGTTGGGCTTCTTGCAACGTCATGGCTTGGTTCACTTTCTCCATTTGACCTATAATGAAGGAGCTAAAACGCTCTCTACGTGAAGGGGGTACGGATGCTATGGACCTCACCGCCGAGCTGAAACAATTTGCCGCGCGCATCGGCATCGACCGCATCGGCATCGCCTCGGTGGAAACCTTTCGCGCCGAAGCGGCACAGCTTCGGGCGCAAGCCGAAATCAACCGCTACCCGGCCTTCACCGAGAAAGACGTCTCGGCGCGCACCGCCCCCCTGCAATGGATGCCGGAGGCAAAATCCCTGATATCCATCGCCGTCAGCTATCTGACGGACGACCGTGCACGTGCCCCGGTTGGCGACGGCAAACCTCGCGCATGGGTTTCCCGGTACGCCTGGGGACCTGTCGACTACCACCACGACCTGCGCGACAAACTCGAGCAGCTGATCTCCTTTTTACAAGATATGACGGGCGAAGAAGTCAAAGCGGTGCCGTTTGTGGACACCGGTCCGCCGATCGATCGCTCCGTCGCCGCACGGGCAGGAGTCGGCTGGTTCGGCAAAAACAACTGCGTGTACGTCCCCGGCTACGGCTCTTGGGTCTTTCTGGGCGAAATCGTCACCAACGTCGAACTGCGGCCGGATGAGCCCATCCATCGAACATGCGGCACATGCGACCGTTGCCTGTGCGCGTGCCCTACGGGAGCCATCACCGCGCCGTTTCGCATTGATCCGACACGCTGCCTTTCCTATATCACGCAAATGCCCGGCGTGATACCGCGTGAATTTCGCCGGCCCATGGGCCGCATGCTTTTCGGCTGTGACATTTGCCAAGTCGTCTGCCCGTGGAATTGGGAAGCCGAACCGACCAACCGCCCAGCTTACCGCCCCACCCCGACGCTCGGCAGCCGGCCTGAGCTGATTCCCTTGCTGGAGATGACTACAGGCCAGTTCAAGCGTTGGTTCGGTGGGACGGCAATGGCTTGGCGCGGAAAGAAAATCATTCAGCGAAACGCCTGCATTTGCCTAGGCAACATCGGCGATCCCCAGGCGATCGAGCCGCTGCGCAGCCGGCTGGAAAACGATGCGAAACCCGAAGTGCGAGGAGCGGCTGCGTGGGCACTCGGAGAGATTGGCGGCGAAAACGCCGTCCGGGCGCTGGAGGCCGCCGCGGCCAGCGAGACTTCGCCCATGGTTCTGGAGGAAATTGAACTCGCTCTTGCCACCGCAGCGGCTAAGGCTGCGAGTTCGTGACCGTGACCACCATGGAGACTTCGCCTCCGCGGGTGGTCGCCTCCTCGAACATCCGGCGCAGCCCGCGCCACACCTCTTCCGGTTGCCCGACCAATTCCGTGCTCACCGGACCGACATGATATTCCAAGTTCATTGCATCAAGGCTTTGGATGGACTGGTTGATCACATGATCCGCGTCCACCGATTCCGTGGGATACAGTGAAACCTGTGCTCGAATATACACGCGGCTTTGCCCTCCTTTCAGGGCTATCCTGCCCGCGTTCGGCGCGTTTCAATCGATGACGATGACTACGGCAAACCGTCCAAAAAAATCGTACTCCTGCAAGGCTTCACGGATGAGCCGTGTGTCGCGGGCGCCGAGCACGACTCCCGTGCGCGGCCAATCCCTGCCGTCCACCGCATCGACAATCAAAGGCAGCCGCAGCGGATATTCCTCGTGCACATTGAGCCGGGGATGCGACAACGCCTCCTCAATGCTGCGCGTATAGGCGACGATTCCGGTGCTGATGAGCTGCTCGCCGGTTGCCTCGACGCCGGCAAAAAGTATGTTGCCTTCGTGGTCATACACTTTCGGGCTCATGCCCCGCTCGACGCCCAACCCCTTCGCGTTGATGATCAAGCCCGTATAAAGCGACTCGCCTCTGGCAAGCCGCGGTTCCCATTCAGCAGCCAAACGCTCTCCGAGATCACGCGCTTCAAAAATTTCTACACGGTCCCACCAAAGCGCTCCGTCATGATCTCCGGACAAAACGATTTCCATTCGATCGGGTGCGGGTACGGGCACGGTAAAGAGCATCTCCATGCGCTGCCAGTCGCTTTCCGCCTGCAGCCCTCGATAGATTCGGGGATAGCCGCCGGACCAGCGGACGCCGAGCGATGCCACCGCCCCGTCCCGCTCCGCTTTCACCCACGCAGAGACGACATATTCACGTCCGGCAACCAATCCGTTCGGGAACTCGTACGTCCATTCCGCGGTGAACCGCTGCGGCCCTTGCAGTTTCGCGGAGACATTGCCGTCGAATGCCGTCTGGTTGTCGAAAGCACCCGAGCCGTGAAGTGCCCAGTGGCCCAGCTGCGGATTTTGTGCACTTGCCTCGAAGCTTCCGTCATGCACGACCACGAGGGGTTCCTCGGCCGATGCGATGCCCACAAAAGCACATAGGAACACGACGATCCATAACCATTGCGGGGAACGTGCTGACACCCTGCCTCCACCTCCTAATCACGAATCGACCTGCCGGCTCTTGTCGGACAACTGCCGGGCAGCTTCTGCGTCCCAGTTCGACATCCACCCCCCAATCTCCCGTCTCCCGAAAACAAAAAGGGCCGTTCCTTCAGGAACAGCCCTCATGTGCCGAAATGACGGCGCCGCGCTTAGAGCGCCTCTTCGATTCGGCGTCTCAGTTCGGGTCGGGACATCACGCCCACCAGACGCGTGACTTCTTTCCCGTCTTTGAACAAGATCATGGTCGGGATGCTCATCACGCCGTACCGCCCCGGAGAATGCGGATTCTCGTCGGTGTTGACTTTGACGATCCGTACTTTGTCACCGAGATCTTCCGCAACTTCCTCGAGAATAGGGGCCAGCTTGCGGCACGGACCGCACCACGGAGCCCAGAAATCGACCAAAGTGGGCGTATTGGAACCCAAAACCTCGCTCTCGAATTCAGCGTCTGTAATGTCAATAATTCGACTCATTCGTGTTGGCACCGGACGTTGAATTTCGCCTCAGGCCCTTCCCTCCTGTGGAAGAATCTTAAATTGCCTCGACACCTTGAATTTCGGGTACACGCGCCTTAATGACCCGTTCAATGCCTGCCTGCAAGGTGAGCAAGGACATGGGGCATCCGTGGCAAGCACCCATCAACCGCACCTTCACGATATTGTCTTCGGTGACATCGACAAGTTCCACGTCCCCACCGTCCATTTGAATGGCCGGGCGGATTTGGTCCAATGCTTCTTGAACTTTCTCTCTCATTCGTGGCACCTCCCCATCCTTACCGATTTGTTTTTTCAGTGTACGTCAAGCTTCGTCGAGCGTCAAGGAAACGAAATGGGCGGTTCACTTTCATCCGTTAGCATTAACCTTCATGACGCCACCATTCAACCGTTCCAGCGAAACGCTCGAGCGCCGCTTCACGCCGTTCACGCTTTTGTTCGATGCCGGCTTGAACCTGAGCAACTTGCTCGGGGGTCAACACTTCTTCCATAATGCGATTCGACTCATCGATCAGCTGCTGCGATCCTTGCTCGTAGGCGTAGTCCGAGAAAATATCAATCAGACATGGTATTAACCGGTTGACGTCGGTTTTCGACAGCGTTCGCAAAGCGGCCATCTGCACCGTTGGAACGGGATCTTCAATGGCCAGCCGCCGTACTTGACCGGTAACTTCGCCGCTTGATTCTCTCAAGAGGCCGACCAACTCAACCCCGACTTCCCGCACGGCCGGGCTCTCTTCCCGCATCAAAGCACGCAACGTCGCGAGAAGCGGCTCTCTTTTGGCGGCACTGACTAACTGGATGACCGGCTGCGTTACCGGATCGCCTTCCTTCCAATCGAACAGGCCGATGTCCTTGTACCGCAATACAACGTCCGCCGCTTGATTGCGGGTTCTTGGATCGATGAGCACCAACCTGACCAAATCAACGACGGATTCCGGCACTCTGCGGGACTCCAACGCGGTCAAAGCCAATTCGCGCAGCCGGGCTTGCCGAGCTTTCAGCCAGCTCACGAGCAGTGAAGCGGCACACTCTTGAGCACCTTGCAGCAGCGCCTCATACGCTTTTTTCTCAAGTCGTTCGATTTTTTCGCCAACCGGCTTGCAGTAAAACTGCGCCAGCTCTTCCATGAGTTCTTCGTCGGCAAGCTTTCCGATCAAGTAAATCGCAAGACACTGCAGCAAGTAATCTTTGGAGTACAAGCTCTCGCGCAGCGGCGTCCGCAATTCCTCGATCGGTGCCGCGAGTACGATGCGAATGAGTTCGCCAGCGAGCCAACCTTCTTCGGTCGCCGAAATGATACGGAACATCACGGGCAATACGTCAGCCGTGGTCAGCCGGCTGAGAATTTGCTTGGCCTCTTCGCGCGCCTCGTAAAATGAATGGCGCACGTGTCGCTCAAGGTCGGAGACAATGTCATCTGGACGGGCGTGTGTCATGATATGGCGATAAAAATGTACCTGTACGTCTTGATCCTGACCGGAGCTGGCCAAGGCTTTCAGGAAATACCGGGCTTTGCGCGGCATGACGGCGAGCTCTTCCAGCTGCGCCCGCACGTTTGGATCCATCTCGCCATTGTCGCCTTTTTTCAGGCGGGCAATCAATCCTTCGACCCTGAGCCTGTAGGTTTCATTATCCATTCGCATAGGCACACACCCCTCTTGTCGTAAGAGATGTCCCCGGAAAAAGTTGGTATGCAGGCCGCGCTGAGTTGCGGCGACCGAAACATGCTCGCCTTGACCTACAGAAAACGGCTGATCCGTGAGATGGGTGAACAAGGGGCGTTGGGGTATACGTAGCCCATAATGCCGTACATTGAGCACGGTCACTTCGCAGCGCGAAAGAGGGAAATCCCCTCACAGACAGTGCCGCGGTGCCGAGCACCGCTATTTCCGTCATGGGAAAACGATTCGGATCGAGGCCGCAGGACATTTGCAACCTGCCGACCTGAATTCAGTCACCACTTCAATCGACACGTTGAAGTCGTCACGGTTGTTTCGGTTGGTGCAGGCGCTGCGCCGCCCGGCACAGACGCCTCGAATTCATTATACCAAACTCGGCGTTTCCGTACCAAACTAGGCGTCGCCAAACTGGTAATTCTGGTATTCGACGACCAATCGGGCACCCAAGGGCCGTGCTACGGCTTCTTGACGATCAAGCACCCAGCGGCCGTTTTCAAGCCGGTACCATTGATCCACTTCGAGCCGTCCCCATGAATAGCGCAG
Organism: uncultured bacterium; assembly: GCA_937983075.1. Lineage (GTDB taxonomy): Bacteria > Bacillota > Limnochordia > DTU080 > JAAYLA01 > CALKAQ01. Next base: position 17,452 of record CALKAQ010000070.1, read on the forward strand.
CTCGGCGCGTGTTACCACCCACGGATCAGGCTGTATCCAAAGTCGGCCACTTTCGGCCCCACTGCTCAGTGAAGGTTTTCGGGTTCCATCAACAATATATCGTACGGTTCCATCATCTAATTCCTCAGTCCCGATGAGGACAAGATCAAAGTTTTCCAAGGCACCCTGGATGTCGATCAAATCGCTTGCCATTTCATCCGGCATGAACGAAGGTGCACCGGTGCCGACTTCCATTTCGATTCGATCGCCGTTGCGCGTGACCTGATTGACGAACGCCCAGCGAAGAACTAGAGCCGCTCGCAATTCCACCCGCTGTTCGAATTTCATGTACGGATCGCGCATGACTTGCGACTGAGCCATTGCTTCGAGAATATCGTCGAGCGACATGGCAGACACACCCAACGTGAACATGGACAACAGAAGCGCCGTCGCAAGCAAGAGGAAAGGACGTCGCATGACGCTTCACCCTCTACAAAAATAGGTTGCGTCAAAGTTCGCTCCGCTATGAGCCATATCCTGCCTGCATTGGCGGCTCCTTGGCAGCAAGTCATTCGCCGTCCTTTTCGGGCGGTGAGCGATGTCAGGCATCGAGTGTCAACGATGTAAAGCGTCCTCGAAAGAAAACCAGTGGATCGCCGCTGCTGGAGGCCAGCTTTTTCACCCGGGCAACATAGATGGTGTGATCCCCGCCGTCATACGCGTGTTCCAAGGTGCAATCGAGCCACGCCAAAGCCCCTGCCAGCACCGGAGCGTCTGCGACGTCCAATTGCCATTCCGGTCGGACGGCTTCAACCGGCTGACCGGCGTACAGACGAGCGATATCCTCTTGACGGGAGGATAAAATATTCACGGCGAAGTCCTTGATTTCACGGATCAAATGGTGCGTCTTGTTTTTCTTGTCCACGCAAACCAAGATCAAAGGCGGATCCAGCGAGACGGAAGTAAAGGAATTGGCGGTCATTCCGTGCACCCCATCGGGGGCAGCCATACTGAGGACGGTTACTCCAGTAGCAAATTGACCGACCGTCGAGCGGAATTCCCGGCTGTCAAATGTCACCAACAACGCCATCCTCCTTGTTTGCTTGCTGCACGGCTTCGGCTTCCCGCGTGCAAAAAGGAACCGTTGACACGGACAGCAAAAGGTGATACCTACTGTCATATCTTACTCTATTTGCCGCTGAACGCACAAAGCGGCCGTTCAAGGCATGATCGAGGTGACCGCTCAATGTCTGTTTTGAAAATTGCCGTCTATCCGGTCGGTCCGTTGGCTACGAATACATACCTTGTGTACGATGAAACGACGCGCAAAGCCGTGGTGATCGATCCGGGACTCGACTGCGACGTCGTCTTGGAAGCGGCGCAAGACTTGCACGTCGAGCACATTTTGCTGACGCACACGCACTACGACCACATCGGCGGTGTTCGTCGCTTTAAGGAGCAGACCGGTGCCAAAATCTGGGTTCACGAGTTGGAACGCTCCTGGCTGCAAGACCCTGTCAAAAATTTGTCTGCCGTGGCGCAGTGGAATCCCGAACCGGTTACGGCACCGGATGCGGACGAGGTATGGCATGGCGGCGAGCGGCTGAACTTCTTGGGGATGCCCGTCGAGGTATTGTTTACGCCCGGACACAGTCCCGGCCACGTATCGCTGAAATTCGGCGATGTCGTCTTTGGCGGTGACGCGCTGTTCGCCGGTTCCATCGGGCGCACCGATCTGCCGAGAGGCGACCACCGGCAACTGCTCGAAAGCATTCGACGTGAACTTTTGGCCTTGCCTGACGAAACACGGGTGTTCCCAGGCCACGGCCCGGCCACGACGATCGGCGATGAGCGAAAAAACAACCCGTTCCTCCAGGAATAGTGACGGCTGGCCGGCATTCAGCCCTTGTCGACGATTTCCTGCACCGTCGCGGCGTCCAAAGAACGGACGAGTGTGACGAGAAGCCGTATGGTGTTCTCCAAATCATCCCGATGGATGATTGCCGCATGCGAGTGAATGTAGCGGGTGGGAACGCAGAGCGCAACCGTCGGAACGCCCTTGCCAAAAAGATGGATACGGCCTGCATCCGTGCCGCCTCCCGCCATGCTGTCAAACTGCAGGGGAATACCTTCCGCCTCGGCCATGTCGATGACATAGTCTCGCAGTCCACGATGCGGCACCATGCTGCGATCGTAGAGCAGCAAGCAAGGCCCCTTCCCCAGCTTGGCACGTGCTTCTTCAGGTTTCATGCCGGGGGTGTCTCCCGCAATGCACACATCGACCGCGATGCCGATATCGGGCTGCACGGCAAAGGTGCTCGTTTCCGCCCCCCGCAGCCCGACTTCTTCTTGGACGGTGGCCACTCCGTAGAGGATGTTGGGGTGTTCGCCGACGGTCCGCATCGTCTCCAGCACGGCCACACAGCCCGCTCGATTGTCCCACGCTTTCGCCATCAAGAACTTATCGTTGGCGAGCGGCGTAAACGGACAGATCGGCACAGCGGGATCCCCCGGCCGCACGCCGGCCTCGCGTGCTTCTTCGGCGGAAGCGACGCCAATATCGATGAACATGTCTTTCATTTCGACGGGCTTTTTGCGTTCTTCGGCGGGCAGCACATGGGGCGGTTTGGATCCGATCACCCCGGTCAGCGCACCCTTCCGAGTATGAATGCGCACGCGTTGTGCCAGCATCACTTGTTCCCACCAGCCGCCGAGAGGTTCAAAGCGAAGAAATCCTTCGTCGGTGATGTCGGTGATGAGAAAACCGACCTCATCGAGGTGGGCCGCCAGCATCAACTTGGGTCCGCTGACATCACCGTGACGGACGGCAATAAGGCTGCCGAGATGATCGCGCTCAATTTGAGCGCTTCCTTCGAGATATCCCTCCATGAGCTTGCGGACTTCGTGCTCTTGTCCTGGCACTCCGTCGCATTCGGTGAGTGCTCGGCATCGCTGCAACAAATCATCCATGATAAACCGCCCCTTTTCAGCAGGAGAATACCTTGATTCGATCAACTTCTTTACCTATGGAAGCTTAACGCAAGGAGAAGGTTTTATGCGAAAACTCGGGAAAGCATTGAGCAAAGTGACCGTGTTCGCCATGGTCTTAGGGTTAATTATCGCGTGGTGGCAGCTGTCTCGGCAAGATACCGCCGTCGGCGAGGTCTTGACGACCGGTTTATATGTCGTCGGGGGTGTCGTCCTGATGTTCGGTCTGTTGGTTGGCGGTGGCAAAGTCATCGGCTATTTGGTCCATCGCGGCAACCCGCCCGAATAATTGCGCGTGCTGCGCTCAGGCAGCTGCGGAAGGTTTTTCGCTTCAGCATCCCGAAGACGACCTAGGTCGAGCATGAACGGTCCAGGACAACGGGCCCATTTCATCCCACGAGCGAGGTCTGCACATTGTCCCTACGCATCGTCTTAGTGTGTGCTGAATCGAACATGGTTCCGGCTGCTCGCCAAGCGGCCCGGCAGGCTGAAGTGATCCTTGACGCTTACCTGGCGCATGACGTCCACGAACGTGAGCACGAAATCGGCGCAGCCCTCGACAAGGCCGACGTGCTCATCATGAGCATGATCAACGTGGACGCCGCCTGTCAAAGCTTGACGAACTTGCTGCGTCGCCGGCAGCCGCGTTTTGTGCTGCCGATTCACTGCCAACCGGAGCTGCTGGCCTTTTTCCGCCTTGACGACTTTTCGGGAGACATGTTGCACGAGAGCGGCTTTCTCGCCCGAGCGGGCGCAGCGTTGGCGGAGGCGGGAATTCGCGTCCCGCCCGTTGCAGCAGCCCTCCTGGCAACACTGCCGCGTGCACTCGAGCATTTTCCGGCTGTCGAACCGCTGGTACGCCTGCGTCCGTACGCCGTCGCGGCATCATTGTGGCAGCAGGCGACACCTGACCATCTGGAGCGCCTATTCGTCTATCTTAACGAGCTCGCATCCAATGACAAGGAACCGCCGGTTCCGGTCATTGACGTCCAACCGCGGACGGCCTTGTGGCATCCGGCGGCGGACCAGTTGTTCACTTCTGCCGATGCCTACATGCGCTGGTACGAAACGTTCCTCGGCGACCGGCCTGTCGCGTTGGCCGATCGCCCCCGTGTCGGTGTCATTTTATTCCGCCAGCTGGTCCTTTCCGGTGACACAGCGCACTACCGGGCGTGCATCGAAGCGCTGGAGCGAGCCGGGCTGGCCGTGATCGCCGGTTTTTCGGGCCTCGACAATACACCGCTGGTCGAAAACCTTTTTCGTCCGTTCGGCATCGAATTGCTGTTGAATCTGACCGGCTTTAATCTCGTCGGTTCCATGGGCAGCCCCAACCCGGAAGCGGCGGTTCAACTGCTCGACAAGTTGAACGTTCCTTACATCGTTGCGGGTCCACTGCTGTTCCAATCGCTGCAGGAATGGCTGGACGATCCGATCGGGCTCGCTCCGACACAAACGGCTCTCCAAGTTGTGCTGCCGGAAATAGAAGGCGGCATCGAACCGCGTGTGATCGGCGCCCGCCACTCGGGCGAACATTTCGAGCCGATTGTGGACCATGTTGAACGGCTCGCCCGCAGAGTGGCACGCTGGATTCAACTTCGTCGCAAACCGGTCGCCGAACGGCGCCTGGCCATTTCCATCTTCAGCTTCCCACCTGACAAAGGGGCCGTCGGCACCGCCGCATATCTCGACGTCTTCGCGAGCCTTCATGCATTCCTTCACGCGCTCGCCGCCGAAGGCTACGATGTGGGCGAACTACCCGCAAGCCCCGAGGACGTGCTCGCTCGCGTGCTCGGCGGACCGGCGGCGACACGTGCCGGCGCCGTGCCTGCCTATGACAAGGTGAGCACTGCCGACTACAAACGCATGGTCCCCTATTATCAGCACATCGAATCGGTTTTCGGACCGGCACCCGGACAGCTCGACAGCGACGGGCGAAGCCTTGCTATCCGCGGCGCGGCGTTCGGCAACGTTTTCGTGGGGATTCAGCCGAGCTTCGGCTACGAGGGCGATCCGATGCGTTTGTTGTTTGAGAAAAACGCCACGCCCTCCCACAGCTTTGCCGCCTATTACGCTTGGCTCGAAAAGCGCTGGCAAGCCGATGCGATCATTCATTTCGGCACGCACGGTTCCTTGGAATTCATGCCAGGCAAACAAGTCGGCTTGTCGACGTCCTGTTATCCGGAGCTGCTGATTGGGGACGCACCGCATTTGTACTTTTATTCGATCAACAACCCGTCCGAGGCGACCATCGCCAAACGGCGCAGCGGAGCCGTTACAATCAGCTACTTGAGTCCTCCGCTCGCTGCAGCGGGGCTGTACCGTGAGCTGCGCCAGCTGCAGGACGACGTGGAGCGATGGTATCGGGCCGCCACTCCGGCGGAACGCGACGCACGCTGGCGTGACATCGTATCAGCCGTGCGGGCGGCTCGCTTCGAAAACGACCTGATCGCCCACGGCTTCGATGCGGATACCGTTCATGCGACCCCGCCTCCGGCGCTCCCGCTTGCCGAACAAGGAAAAATGGTGGACGCTCTCCGAAGCGCTCTGCGCGAGATCGAGCAGCGACTCATCCCGATCGGCTTGCACGTTGCCGGGCGCCCGCTGGATCCGGAAGCGCGCGCTGCGTTCATTGCCGCCGAGTTTCGTGTAGGCAGACAAAACCAAGGTCTGCCTCCGCTGCCCGACTATTTGGCACGCACACTGCGCCTGTCGCCAACAGAAGCTGAAGCGCTCAGCCACGAGTTCGCCCGGGTGGCTGCCGGCGAAGGTCCCGAAGGCTTTGCGGCACGGCTGCAAGCGAAGCTCGCCGAGGCGGCCGATGCGGATGAAGCGCAAGCCGTAATCCAGCGCTGGACCGAGCATGTGCGAGTTTACCGTCAACGGCTGGAACCGCTTGGCGAACTGCCGGCCTTGCTGCGTGGTGCGGCCGGAGGCTACATTCCGCCGAGCCCGGGAGGAGATCCGGTGCGCATGCCCGATGTGCTGCCGTCGGGCCGCAACATCCACGCCCTCGATCCGTACCGTATTCCGTCGTCGGCAGCTGCCGCCGCTGCCAAACGCACCGTGGAAAAGCTGCTCGCCCGGCTGAAGCGCGAACAAGGCGATTACCCTGAAAGCATCGCCATGGTCCTGTGGGGAACGGACAATATCAAAACGCATGGCGAAGGCGTCGCGCAAGCCTTGCATTTGCTCGGCGTCGAAGCGTGTCCCGACTCCTTGGGCCGCATGACTCGCTTGCGCCTGATTCCGCTGGAGGAGTTGAAGCGCCCGCGCATCGACGTCGTCATGACGGTGTCCGGCATCTTCCGTGACATTTTCCCGACAGTGATGGACTTGCTCGATCGTGCCGTCCAAATGGCGGCATCGGCGGACGAGCCTCCCGAACACAACTTTGTCCGCCGCAAAGCGCTCCGTCTGGCCGCCGAGCACAGCTTGGACCTCGCCGCTGCGGCGAGTCGGGTGTTTTCCAACACTCCCGGAATGTACGGTACAGGAGTCAACCACGCGATTGAAGCTTCGGACTGGGACGGGCGCGCAGAACTCGTCGATCTGTTCGTCTCGCGCAAAGGCTACGCTTACGGAGGGCGTATCCAAGGCGAGCCAAGCCAAACGCTTTTCAAGGCTGCACTGCACGGCGTGAGCGTGACGCTGCAAAATCTCGATTCGGCAGAAATCGGGCCGAACGACGTCGATCACTACTTTGAATATCTCGGCGGTCTTTCCGCTGCGGTGGAGCATGTCAACGGAACAGCCGTATCGTCGTATCTGGTTGATCCGCTGCTCGATGACGGTGAGGCACGGCCTCTCGACGAGGTGCTGCGCCTCGACGTTCGCACGCGCCTCCTCAATCCGAAGTGGTACGAAGCCATGCTGCAGCACGGCTACCAAGGGGTAAGCGAAATCGCTGCCCGGCTAGATCACGTTTTCGGCTGGTCGGCGACAACCGACCGTGTCGATGCTTGGGTCTACGAAGCGGCTGCGGACACCTTCCTCCTCGACGAGCGAATGCTCGAACGGCTGCGTCAGCTCAACCCGCAAGCCGTCCGCCGCATGACCGCCCGCATTCTCGAAGCCGACGCCCGGGGCTTCTGGCAGGCCGACCGGCAGCGCCGGCAGCGCCTCGAAGCGTTGGACGACGAACTCGCCGATCATATTGAAGGGCTGGCCTAGGCCGGCCGCAGAAGGATGGATGACGATGTTTCCGTTCAGCGCTATCGTCGGTCAAGAAGAGCTCAAGCGTGCGCTGATCCTGCATGCCATCGATCCCGGCATCGGCGGCGTGGTGATATTTGGAGACCGAGGAACCGGCAAGTCGACCGCGGTGCGAGCCCTTGCTCGCCTGCTCCCGTCCATTCGTGCCGTCGCAGGCTGCCGTTTCCGCTGCGATCCGGACCAACCTACGGAGTGGTGCAGCGAATGCCGGGAAAAGTTCAACGCCGCCACGCCCCCGCCGACAGTCGAGTGCCCCATTCCTGTCGTCGATCTGCCGCTTGGCGTCTCCGAGGATCGACTCCTCGGCAGCCTCGACATTGAAGCGGCCTTGGCCGAAGCACGCAAGGTGTTTTCCCCGGGCTTGCTGGCAGAAGCGCATCGCGGCTTCCTTTACATCGATGAAGTCAATCTGCTGGAAGATCATCTTGTCGATCTGCTGCTCGATGCGGCGGCGTCCGGTGTCAACGTTGTCGAAAGAGAAGGCATATCGCTGCAGCATCCGGCGCGCTTCGTCCTCATCGGTTCGGGCAATCCCGAAGAAGGCGATTTGCGCCCGCAGCTGCGGGACCGCTTCGCCCTTTGCGTCGAGGTCAGCACGACGGAAGACATTGCCGTCCGAACCGAAATCGTGCGGCGGCGTCTGAGTTATGAAATGGATCCGGAAGTTTTTCGACGCACCTGGGAGGCCGAAGAGAGGCGCCTCGCCCAACGCATTGTCCGTGCACGCGAACGCCTGCGCGGCATTGATCATTCGGATCTTGCCTTGGAAGCCGCTGCGCGGATTGCTGGACAGTTGAAGCTGCAAGGTCATCGAGGCGAGATGGCGGCCTTGCGCAGCGCGGCCGCTCTCGCTGCCTGGGAAGGAGCAGACCGGGTTAGCCCGGAGCACGTTTTCCAAATGGCGCTCCCGGCCTTCCGACACCGGCTGCCGGAAAGGCGGTCTCCCGAAGCTGCCCGCGACGAGGTGCTGTTCGCCATCGAACAGACCAAACACGCCATGATGCGTCTCAACTTCCAGGGAGCATAGGGATGTGGAACATGCTCTGCAGTTTCTTGGACATGGCTGCACGTAATCCGCTGCTCGGCGGCGTCTTGCTCACCGTACCGGGAGGCCGCATCCGTCTCGGCGCGGTTCAACACACGTGCACCGTGATTTCCCCCGCCGTCGATCCCGAGCACCTCGTGCCTTGGGTCGACATCGAAACGTCGTTGCTGGCCGGACGCCGTATGGAACGGCCGGGACTTTTGCAACGCCAAGAGCACAGGCTCCTCGTGCTGCAGCGCGCCCACGATCTCAGTGCACTTGCCGCTCAGCATATCGTGCGGTGGCTGGAGGCGACCGTTTCCGCTCAACGCCCGCCCGTTCTCGCCGTCGTTGATGACATGAGCGGCCATGTGCCTCATTGGCTCGATTGCCGCCTCGCGTTTCGGCTGCACTGGGACGACGCCAGCGAGGCCGAAATCACGGAGTTGCCTTGGTCATCGGCGCCCCCGTACGACACGGAAAAACCGGACGAAACCTTGCTGCGCACCATCGCGGAAGCAGCCGCCGCCCGAGGCCTGAACGACCCGCGCTACGATATTATGACCGCAGCGGCAGCCTGCACTCGAGCCGCTTTCGCAAAACGCCCCGTCGCGCTGGAAGACGTGGCATGGGCCATCCGCTGCGTACTCGATTCCCGAACGCCAAGGCCACAAAACCAAGCCGTTCAAGCGACATCCGCAGGCAACACCCAAACCGTCGCCGTCTCAACCGTTCCAGCAGCAGAAGACGGGGCCGCAGCCAACGCAACAGAGTCTTTTGGAAATGCAGCCGCGCAGTCGACTGACTCAAGCGACTCGCATCCACGTGACGACACGAGCCAGGCGGTTTCTCCCTCCGGCAGCCGGGCAGGAAACACCGTGCAATTTGCCCCGATTGCTGCCGCGTCGGATGCCGAGCAGCTCATGCCGGATGCTTTCCCGCCTTCTCAACCAGCGGGATCTACTGCTGCCGGACAGACCGCCGGACGCTACGGCCGCGCTCTGCCGGGCAGCGCCGGGCGATTGGGGCGAAAATCAGGTGATCGTGCAGCCAATGCGCGCATCGATGTCGCTGCAACGCTCCGGGCCGCGGCGCCGTGGCAGCGATTGCGCAAAGCGGATGATCGACGTGAACTTCCCAGGCGCGGCATCCGTGTCTATCCGGAAGACTTAACTTATCGCCGACGGGAACGCCGTCCGGGGTCAACCTATTTCATCCTGCTTGATGCTTCAGCATCGATGTGGACTCGGCAGGTCGCTCGAGCCAAAAGGATCGCCTTACAGCTCATTGAACGGGCGTATCGAAGCCGATCGCGCATCGCCGTCATCGCCGTGCGCGGAACAGAACCGGAACTCCTCGTACCGCCGGGCCGTTGCTACGACCTCGCTCATGCGAAAATCCTCAGCCTCGAAGCCGGTGGAAGCACGCCGCTCGTTCCCGCGCTCCATCTGACGGCGTCCTTGCTGACCGCTTCCCCTTCAGGTGGCAGCGCTTTCGTCTACATTCTCACCGACGGCCGTGGCACCGCCTCCAGCCCCGCCACGCCGTCAAGCGATGCTGCGATGCGCTCCATCGGTCAAGCGCTCATGCACTCCCGAGCGCAGATTACCGTCATCGGCGTCGCTCCGCTTGGACGCGACCGTGCCGCACGCCGCTTGGCCCACGCCTTGCACGGATCTTATCAAAGCACATAACCGATGAAAATCCGAAAAAGAAAAAGGGCTGTCGCATGGCGGACAGCCCTGGCGGTTGTTTAACGAACGATGGT
>CALKAQ010000071.1 GCA_937983075.1 uncultured bacterium
GTCGTTTCCGTTGCGTAGGCGAAGCCGTCCACGCCGTAGCTGACCAATTGCCACAACTGCATCAAGATTGCGTGGGCGGCTAAGATCGTTTCCGACTGCAAGCGGGCGACGAGGGCAGTCACCGCAGCCAGCGTAAGCACAAGTGCCAAGGTACGGACGAGCAAGTGTGACTGCACCGTGAAAAAGCGTTGCCAAGCGAGTTCGCGCCATTGCCGAAGCCAGCCCCAATGCCAATATTGCCGCACGCGTCGCCAACCGATCAACATGGCGGCAATCCATCCCGAAGCTTGAGCGATCAAACTCGCCCACGCTGCTCCAACGACGCCGTACGAAGGCAAGTCGAACGTCCCCGGCACCAATAGCAGATCGCCGATGATATTGACGATATTCACGCCGATCAAAATGTACATCGGGACGAGCGCGTCGCCTTGGCCACGCATAGCGGCAGTCATGGCCAAGGTCATCAAGTAGAAGGGCGCTTCGTAAATGCGAATCGAAAAATAGGCTTCAGCGAGTGCGGTGACGTCCGCCGGGGCACCGACAAGATAAAAGCCAACGAAAGAAATAGGTCGTTGCAACACCACGAGCCCGAACCCTAACAAAGCCGCGATTATAAGCGACTGAAACAACACCCGTGTTGCATCTGGGCGATCGTCGGCGCCCCACCGCTGTGCCACGAGAGCCGTTGTTCCCATGCGCAAGAAGAAAAACATTTGAAACACGACATTTAATATGACGCTCGCAGCGGTAGCGCCCGCGAGTGGCGTTACATCGGGCAATCGACCTAGAACGGCGGTATCGACAATACCGATCAACGGTATAGCCAGTGTGGAGATAATAGTCGGTACTGAAAGCTTCAGCAGTTCCGCATGAATATCCTTGCTCAACCAAAGCCGACGCTCTGAAGACACCCCTTGATCCGACATCAACATTCTTCTCCTTCGGCCTTCTTAGATCCACGATTGCATGAGTCTATTCTAATTGAAGACGTGGCGAAAAGGTGTTGGTATGTCGATCACGTTGAGCAGCTTATGCAAATCCATTGAGCGATTTTTCTCTAAAGGATATACGGATTTTTTTGTGTAACAAAATAGGAGATATTCCCATTTGGTATGGAGTGGGATATACGTAAAATAATGGGGGTGTGTCTTTTGGTCAAACGTCAGTTGGTGGCAAGTTGGCTTGTGCTCGCATTGCTTTTCGCGGTTTCTTGGTTAGCGACTGCTGCCGAGGAAACGGGTGAGGTGAATTTCACCATTCGTGTGAGTCCGGAACCGTTGGAATGGACAGATGACTGGGAAAATCTCCTCCCGGATATTTTCTTTATCGCCGAGTATCGTCTACAGGCGGAGTCCGCTGGTGAGGAAAAACCGATTTCATATGGTTTTCGCCTCGAACGTTTCGAGCTTTCGGGAGAAACAAGCTTGGAGCTCAGCATTGGCAGCATTTCCTTAGGGGGAAACAGCGATTTTCAGCTGTATCGGCTGACCATATCCCCCACTAAGGATACTGCGGAGGCGATCGTCCGTGGCAGCCTGTCGAACAATCTTGTGATTTCGAGCTTCGAAACCATGCCGCAACCATTTTCGGCTCACCTTGAGCCTGTTCTTGCCCATGATCGACTCAAAGCTCCTCTAACCATTACGCGCATGGGAGCCCACTACGCTGTCGCTTACTGGGCTGTACCGGAAAGCTTCGTTTATTCCACCAACATCAATCTGGCTGAAGGCTATACACCAGAGGAGCTGGTTGAAGCATTGCGGGCTCAAGAATACGGCACGATTTACATCTTAAGCATTGTGCCGAACTAGAAGAGACAGCCTGGATGTAACAGGAGTGGTGTAGCCGAATCCGTTGGTTATGCGCTTCCTTTGACGTGATGATCCAGATTGTGATCGCCTACCAGACTCAACTCGATGCCATGTTCTAAGAAGGCTTTGCATCCGGCGAGCGTTAAGGTGAAGCCGCCCATGGAATCGATCGCCCGAGCGACTTTTTCATCGTCGGTGCCTTCGAATCCATATTCAGTGATGGTGACGAATGTCGCTTCATCGCCACGCGGTTCGAACATCCATTCAACAGGATTGGGCCATTCAATCAAAATTCGCTTGTTCGGCTCGATTGACTTGACCTTGACATCAGCGGAAACATCGTACATATCCCAATACCACGTGACGGTTTTGCCTTCTTCCAGTCGCTGGTTGCCGCGTGTGAACCAAAACCTGCTCGTGATCATCGGGTCAACGAACGCCTCAAAGACATCAGCGACGGGCTTTCGAATCAACATGTGAGTGTGAGACATCGGTTCCGTTTGCAGCAT
>CALKAQ010000072.1 GCA_937983075.1 uncultured bacterium
TGTGTGAGATCACTTTGAAAAAGCGTGGTATTCGTTTTGAATGCCACGCTTTTTTCTGCCTTTCTCGGGTTGATTGTTAAAAGCGGAACGAGAAGTCAATGCCAAAAGATATTCGATTGAGGCTAAGGCCTTGGTCGGTTTCAATCAAACTCGCGGGTTGCAGCTGTTTCACGCCGGGAAATTGCATGCGTTCATATACCGCCGCAGCCCCGATTTCCAATCCGCCAATTTGCGTTCGAGGAAGAGTGAGCCCGATGGAAAACCCTTGGCTTGATTGGTGTGAGATGTCATGAATGGCTTCAAATATGGAGCGGCCATTTTGCGTGTAATGGATGAAAACGCCCCGATGAACCGCGGCGAAGAGAGACCAGTCTGAATTCACGCTGGGCGATATGCGGAGCGACGGCCCTCCGGCGAGCAAGGCGCTCAACTGGAACGTATCGTCGGGAGTGGACTTGTCGGAATGGTGCCAAATGCTGCTCATGACACCGACCGAGACAGGTCCCCAGACCGGGAAATCGACAATGCCTAACATACCGGAGGAGAGATTGCTGTCGAGCCAGGCAATTTCATCTTTGGTAGCGTTGTCGAACGTCCAGCCTTGTGTCACATAAAACGCCGTTTGGGCTTTGCTCGCCTCTGTATGGGTGAATGAAGCGAGTGCGACGCAACATGAAGTCAATACGAGTACAGCCACCAGCTTCCATCTCATTGGACTGCGCTCCCCATGTTTGCACTTGCTCCGGCAAAATCCGCCAATATGACGGCTGAGAACCTTAATTCCACAAGAGGGTTTGGTTCCCTTCAAAATTGTGTGAGAAAAAAGCAGGCGGCAAAGTGCCTGGGCTGAGGCAAGCCAAGAGGAAGCGGGGCGTTTGTGGAGACTCGGTTGCCCCGCGCAACAACATGTCACGAGCGCTTAAAGATCCATCTCACCTTCACTGCCGGATTCAAACAGCGGATCCCACTCATCGGGCAGCTGGGCTCGGATGTTCTGCATTTGGCCCGGAGAAACGGCTTCTTGCAGTACATCGATGACTGCACGGGCGTGATGAATGGATTTGGGCAAGTCGACACCTTCACGTTCACTCACGCGCTGGAAAAATTCATGGAGCGTCATTTCTTCGGCGACCTCCGTGTCGGGATGCCCGAGCAGATAACCGGCGATGTGCGGCGGCAGCTCTGAAGCGAGATTTTCAGCGGCTCCTCCGGCCAACCGCTCTGCTAATGTTTGCAGTGTGGCGCGGGTGGCATTTTCGGCTTCGCCGCGTGAACCAAGACGCGCCCGGTGTTGTACATGGCCAATGAATTCGTCGTGTTGCATAATAATTGAAGCCTCCTTAGCAAAACGCATTCACAAGTTGCTACGTTCATTGTGAGCTCGGCACACGACGAACATGGCTGTGAAAAAGAACCAGAGCCCCTGCAGTCCGGCAGTAGGCCGGCAAGGGCTCTGGCAATTTGTCTAGTGAGCATTACACGTTCCTGCCGATTTCAAGCGGACCGCATATGGCAGCGACCTCGGGAGGAATCAAGGCCGGGAGCGTCTCGCGCAAAGTCGGCGACAGCAGCCGCGTCGGAATCCAAACCCATTGACCGGGACGAATGATGCTGTTGTCAATGAGATTGTTCTCTTGAGCGATTTGGCTGTACAATCCGGGATCGCCCGTGAATCGGGCGCTGATCGACCACAAGTTGTCTCCGGGGCCTACCGGATAGAAAACCCGCTCCACCGGTTGATGATGGAGGGCGTGGCACAGCAAATAGTAGACCTGATAGATCGATTGCTGTGTAAGTCGGGCCGTTTCGGCCTGAGCGAGCGCTGCCAAAGCGGTCTCTTCGGGCACGAGTTCCAAGAGTTCCAACACGTTGTGGTCCAGCGCTGCCAATATGTTTGCTTGTTCCGTCAGACTCTGTCTCAAGGCTTCGGTCGCTTCAAGCGCTCTAGCGGATTGTTGGTGAGAAGCTTCTGCCACCTCGCGAATCAATGCCAGTTCTTCCTGGAAACTCGCTTGCAATTCGGTGATTTGCTGGAGCGTGTCCGCAACCATCGGATGGATCTTCGGTTCTGATTCAGCACGAAACACTTGCTCCAAGCGGTTTTGCAGCCGGTGTAATTGTCGATCCATGACGTAGCCGGCCAGAACGAATCCGGCGACGATCACAATAAGTAAACTAATCAGCAATGTCAAGTGAGTGCGGCCGCTTCCCGAAGATACCATGATGCCCCTCCATTCAGACGAACAAGTAATCTTGACAAAATTGCATGGGGCATCATTCGTCGAAAAGCAAAGAAACACCTTTCCAAAATTGATTTGTGAAAGCTGTCTTCGGAAAAATGTTCGGTTGACATGCTCTGCCGTGCTATGTTAATCTGACTTGAGTCTTCTTTGCATACTAGTTCCAGGCAGCAAAGTGAATCATTTGCGTCCCCTTTTCAAGAATACCTGTCGCGCTGCACGTCGCAGCAATGCGGCATCATAATATTGAAAGCGTCCTCTTAGCCCGGCCCGTTTCAACAACGAGCTGGCGTATACGGTCCGGGACAAGGGCTTCGTTTGCGCGCTAGGGTATTGCCGGGGATTGGAATACAAAAGTGTCCGAACGAAAAGGGTATAACGCGCGCATATTGTTCGGCTGCTTTATTGATGAACCTTGACCGAAGCTGGAGGATTGGCGAATGGCAAAAGTAGGGCTCAGCAGGCGCTTGTTCACATCGGAATCGGTCACCGAAGGCCATCCGGACAAAATTTGTGACCAAATTTCGGACGCCATTTTGGATGCCATTTATATGCAGGATCCACATGGACGGGTTGCCTGCGAAACGGTGGTGACCACCGGCCTTGTTTTCGTCGTCGGTGAAATTACCACCAAGGCGGAAATCGACATTCCGGCCATCGTGCGCGAGACGCTGCGCGACATCGGATATACGGATGCTTCGTACGGCCTCGACGCCGATCACTGCTCGATCATTACGTCCATCGACAAGCAGTCGGAGGACATTGCCAGAGGTGTGTCGCAAGCGTTGGAAGCCCGTTTGGGCGAGGCACACTCTGAGTTGGACCGGGTAGGTGCGGGCGATCAAGGCATGATGTTCGGATACGCCGTGAATGAGACGCCCGAATTGATGCCGCTGCCCATTGCGTTGGCGCATCGCTTGACCCGGCGTTTGGCTGAAGTGCGCAAAAGCAAGGTGATCGACTATTTGCGTCCGGACGGAAAAAGCCAGGTGACGGTTGAGTACGAAGGGGATCGCCCAAAGCGCATCGACGCGATTGTCGTTTCCACGCAGCACGATCCGGACGTCGAGCAAGAAACGATCCGGCGCGATGTCATCGAGAAGGTCATCCATCCCGTCGTCCCGGCGGAGCTGATCGATGACAACACGAAGTTTCTCATCAATCCGACCGGACGTTTTGTAACGGGTGGACCGCAAGGAGATGCCGGCTTGACGGGTCGGAAGATCATTGTCGATACATACGGCGGCATGGGACGGCACGGTGGAGGAGCGTTCTCCGGCAAAGATCCTACGAAAGTCGATCGCTCGGCAGCTTATGCTGCGCGGTATGTCGCGAAGAATATTGTGGCGGCTAATTTGGCCGAGCGATGCGAAATCCAAGTCGCTTACGCGATTGGGGTTTCCCGTCCTGTCTCCATTCGTGTCGAAACGTTTGGGACGTCGAGCATTTCCGAGGACGCCTTGGCCCAAATCGTAGCTGAACACTTCGATTTTCGCCCCGGAGCGATCATCGACTATTTCCAGCTGCGTCGGCCCATCTACAAGCAGACGGCCGCTTATGGTCATTTTGGCCGAACCGATCTCGACCTTCCTTGGGAACGTACGGATTTGGTTGAAGTGTTCCAAAAGGCGGCGGCCGCTTACGCTTAAGCGAAAACCGACCAGGTGGCGGCCTGTGTTCGAGCCGCCGCCCGGATGACTCAGGAGGCATGTCAGCAATGATTGGAGAATGCGCAGATCGTACGCGAGCCGACGAAGGCAAGCGCCGGATTGAATGGGCTTGGGACAATATGCCGGTTTTGCAAGACATCGCTGCACAATGGGAGAGGACGCAACCGCTGAAAGGATTGCGCATTGCTGCCTGCCTGCATGTGACGACCGAGACGGCCAATTTGATGCGCACGCTGAAAATAGGCGGTGCTGACGTTGTGCTTTGCGCCTCGAATCCGTTGAGCACCCAAGATGACACCGCAGCGGCACTCAACGAAGTGTATGACATCCCGACGTATGCCGTGCGAGGAGCCGACCGCGATCTGTATTACGATCACATTCGTGCCGCCTTGGAGCACAAGCCGCAGATCACGATGGATGACGGCGCTGACTTGGTCAATACGCTCCATTCCGAACGGACGGATTTGGTCGCAAACGTGATCGGCGGCACCGAAGAAACGACTACAGGCGTCATTCGTCTGCGGGCCATGGAAAAAGACGGCTTCCTGCGCTATCCGATCGTTGCGGTCAATGAGGCCTACACCAAGCACATGTTTGACAACCAATACGGTACCGGACAGTCGACGCTGGATGGAATCATGCGGGCGACGAATTTCCTCATCGCTGGCAAAGTGTTTGTCGTCGTCGGGTACGGTTGGTGCGGGCGCGGCGTCGCGGAGCGTGCACGCGGTTTGGGCGCTCAGGTGATCGTCGTGGAAGTTGACCCCATCCGCGCCTTGGAGGCCCTAATGGACGGATTCCGCGTTACCGACATGGACACGGCGGCGGCCGAGGGGCATATCTTCGTCACGGTAACAGGCAACTGGCATGCGATCGACAAGCAACACTTCGAAAAAATGCAAGACGGCGCCGTGGTGGCCAATGCGGGGCACTTCGATGTCGAGATCAATGTCGAAGCGCTTCGGGCAATGGCGCGCGACGTTCAGGTGCCGCGCGAGAGCGTGGAAGAATTCACGCTGGCCGATGGGCGGCGAATTCGCTTGCTGACGCAAGGAAGGCTGGTCAATCTTTCCGCCGCCGAGGGACATCCTGCTGTGGTCATGGACATGAGCTTCGCCAATCAAGCCCTCGGCGTGGAGTGGCTCGTTAAGAACCATGAGGGATTGGAGCCCAAAGTTTATAAAGTGCCCGAGGAAATCGATCGGGAGATTGCCCGCAGGAAGCTCGAAACCATGGGCATCAAGCTGCAAAAGCTTACGGATGCGCAAATCAAGTACTTGAACAGTTATGCCCTCGGGACGTAAGGCGGGTGGCGGCCACGTGTCGGTACTTGTTCTCGGTTCCGTTGCCCTTGACACCCTCGAGACGGATCGGGGCAAGGTAGTCGATTGTTTGGGCGGCTCGGCCAGTCATGCCGCTTGCGCGGTCAGCTATTTCGTGCGGCCCACCATCGTGGGCGTAGTCGGCGACGATTTCCCGAAGGAAGCTTGGGATTTTCTCGCCGCGCGGGCCGATTTGTCGGAGCTGAAGGTGCTGAGGGGCAAAACCTTTCGATGGCACGGGATGCACGATTTAAAGACCGGCGAGACGGTTACCAAAGCAACCGAGCTGAACACCTATGAACAGTTCGCACCCGAGCTTTCGCAGGAAGCGTCGCGGTTGCCTTATGTGCTTTTGGGAAACATAGCGCCTGAATTGCAGCTGAGAGTGCTCGAACAGCTCCAGAGCCCTCGTGTGGTGCTCGCGGATACGATGCCGCTTTGGATCGATGCCGACCGCCCCGGGGTCATTGAAGTCATGCGCCGCTCGCACGTGTTTATGCTGAACGCCGAAGAGGCGCGCATGCTGACCGACAAACGAGCAGCCGAGGACGCTGGTGCCGCACTGCTCGAACAAGGTGCACGGTGCGTGGTCGTCAAGCAAGGCGGCGATCCTGCGGTTCTCGTTTCGCGTCGCGGAGTGCGTCATGTGGCGTCCTATCCCGACGTGGATTTGGTGGATCCAACCGGTGCCGGCGATAATTTTGCAGGCGCAACGCTTGGCTACTTGGCCGCGCAAGGTGCTGACGGAGACAATATCGACGCCATTGCCGCGGGCATGACGTACGGAGCGGCGATTGCATCGTTCGCGATTGAAGAATTCGGGACTTTGGTTCATCAGCGTCTCACGAAAGAAGATATTGAAAAGCGCCGCAAGACGGCGATCGCGACATAACCGAGGCATGTGACGCTCAACTACGCAGCGTGCGGTCGCTGCGAACATCCGTCTCATTTCGTCAAGTTTTTTCGCGGTTAGGGAAGCGAAGCATGTAACACCCTAACACCGTAAAACTTTGCAGCCCACACCGGAAATGCCGGATTGGGTGATCGACGGAAGGAGACGGATGATGAGCGTAAGGACCGGTTCTATTTATCGGCAGTCGATTATCGGCGCTGTTTTTGCCGGTTTGGCCACGATCTTTTGGGTTTACTTATTTGCTACCATCATCAGGTTGGCTCTCGGTGATGCGGCCCTATTCGTCGGCAGTTTCATGACCGCTGCCGCAACCGAGGGAACACTTTGGCTGGGACGTTTTATTCTCATCGCCACGGCGTTGCTTTGGGGGGCTCTCTATCCTGTGGTGCGCCGTGTTTTGCCAGGTGAAGAGTGGCAGCGAGGTCTGATATACGGGTTGTTGGTTTGGCTCGTCAGCACTACGCTCATTTTGCCGTATTTGGCCTTGGTACATCCGCAGCCGGGGATCGTTGAGGAACCGGGGATGTTGGCCCTCGGTTTCGGGGGTGTATCCGCTCTGCTTTTGTCGTTGACCGCGCATTTGTTGTTTGGCGTTCTTTTGGGTGTTTGGGTTCAACGTGTCACGGAATGAAACAGCAGATTCCACCGCAGACAACCGAGCGCAACGCTTGGGGGTGGAATCTGCTTGATTTTTTCATTCGGACTTATGGCAACGGTTCCTGCGGGTGTGCATAGCCGAAGTGAGGCTGGGGTCCTGCACTCGGCGCAGCCCAGCGCGTGCCGTTGGCGATCACGCGCAGGATGTCGGGATGGTGGTAGGTTGGGTACGTTTCGTGACCCGGACGGAAGTAAAAAATCTTTCCGCGACCGCGGTGATAGCAGCATCCGCTTCGGAAAACCTCGCCGCCTTGAAACCAGCTGATGAACACCAGTTGGTCGGGCGTCGGCACATCGAAGCGTTCACCGTACATTTCTTCTTTATCGAGCACAATGCACTCGCCGATTCCTTCTGCAATGGGATGCGCTGGGTCGACAACCCAAAGGCGCTCTTTTTCTTGAGCCTCCCGCCACTTGAGATCACACGAAGTTCCCATCAGACGCCGGAAAATTTTGCTGTGGTGTCCGCTGTGCAGGACGACGAGGCCCATACCGGCAAGCACCCGGTGATAAATGCGATCGACGACGTGGTCGGCGACTTCGTGATGTGCGAGATGTCCCCACCAAAGCAACACATCGGTTTGAGCCAGCCTTTCTTCGGTCAGACCGTGCTCGTGTTCGTCGAGCGTAGCCGTTTCAACCGTTAAACCCGGCATCGATCGCAAATACGATGCGATGGCACCGTGGATTCCGTGCGGATAGATGCCGGCGACGACCTCATTTTGTTTCTCATGCCGATTTTCGTTCCATACAATCACGCGAATGTTGTCAGGCATATCCGTTCAGCTCATACGAGCTGATTTCCCTCCCTTCGGATAACGCACACGTCTGAGCATGGCAGAAACGTAAGATGCCATATGTAATGTAAGGCAACGCCCATCAATTCATACGGAGTCCCAGACAGACCTCGGGATTATAAATGTTGTGTTCCATAGACTGGAATTCAACTGGGCTACTTTTCAGGTGGGAGACAATTCGGGCCATCGCTTGTGTTAAACCATCGGAAGCGGCTTTACAAACGACTTTCAGCCACTTATTACTCGGCCAAAAAAATGGCAGTTAGGGCAGGATTTCGCAGGGGTTGGCCGAATATCTGCAAGAGAGTTAACCAGCCGTTGTGTGGTTCAGCCTGTTTCCGGCGGAATGGTTAGAAGGAGGAGGTGAACCCCGCGCTCACCGTTCCCGGAACTGTGCCATCATGTGGAACCTGGCAGCCAGGTCCTGCAGGCCGGGGACGTATTGGTTTTTGCTTGGGCTGAGGAAACATCGGCGACTCGCCCAAAAAGTTCCTTTGGCGGAGCGGGATCAGGCTACGGGTTGCACACGGCTAACGACTGAGTGAGAGCGATGCAAGGGGGTAAAAAATAGTGCAACGACGAGTGTTGGTGCTCGCAATAAGCGCCCTCATGGTCTGGGGAATGGTTGCTCCGGCAATGGCAAACAGCAACCCGTTTTACGATGTCCCCGCAGACCATTGGGCCTATGATTCGGTATCCAGGTTGGCCGAAGCGGGTCTCATTGAGGGATACCCGGACGGCAGCTTCGGCGGAAGCCGGCTATTTACGCGGTATGAAATGGCCATGGTATTTGCACGAATACTGGCCCGTTTCGAAGCACATATTGACGCGAAAATAGAAGAAGGTATTCATTTCCGAACCGAAGATTTGGCATTGCAAGTAAACGAAGCCATGGAAGCGGCTTTGGAAGCGCTTGCCGCAGCCATTCAGGCGCAATCCGCAGCTGCAGAGGCAAAGACGGTCGCTGATGCGGCGTTGGAGCGTGCCGGTCAGGTGGTGCGGGAGGTGCTGGTGGAGCAAGGCGGTGTTTTAGTCAGCGATCCCGCTTTCGAAGCCATTGCTGAGCTTGCGGCCGAAGTTGCGGCGAGCATCGCTGCAGATGTAACGGCCGGTGTCGCTGCTGATGTCGCTGCTAGCGTTGCAGCGGAGGCAGCGGCCGAAGTCGCAGCCCGAATTGCGGCCGAGGTTGCTTCGCAGTATCTTGCGGACGCCACAGCCGAAATGGACTCGATGCTCAGCGCCATACATCAGGCGGTAGCTGAGTCCCAAGAAGTCGTTCAAGCGGCATTGCAAGCCGTGGAAGACGCCAAGGCACAAATTGGGGCGCTGCCGACGGGAGTGAAAGAGGATTCGGCAGCGAAGGAAATTGCCGCTCAGGCATTGCGCGGTTCCGAACTCGCTCGTGTTGTTGCCCGGAACGCTTCAGAAACGGCTAAAGAGGCCAAAGAGCTCGCTGAGGAAGCACGCCGAATTGCGGAGACTCGCAGCGAAGAAGCAAGCATCCTTGCTCGGATGGCGAGGCTCGAAGCGGGTCGTGCTCAGCGTGCGGTTCAGCAGGCCATCAACCTTGCTGAAAATGCCATGGCAGCGGTTGAAACGGGTGCAGCCGAAGCACTTCGCGTCGCCCAGGAAGCCCTGGAAGTCGCCAGCGCTGCTGATGCCGAGATCAACGAACTCTTCACCCTCCTGGAGGAGCTCGGTGTCGACATAGCGGAATTGCAGGACCGTCCTGCGTTTACGCTGACCGACGAGGCGGAAGCCGCCATTCAAGAAATTGCGGCACAGCTCTATGCCCAGCGCTTGGCTGCGCTTGAAGCACAGGCTGATCAAATCGCCGCCGAAATCGTTGCTTTGGCCGGCAGGGCTATTTCCGCCGATGAGGCAGCCGACATCGCACGTCGTGTGGTCGCGGTGGAGCTGGGCCGGGTTCAGGGCGATATCGATGCCATCGAGGACGCATTGCGTGCAACGCAAGGCGATGTGACCGCCATTGAACGGCTCCTCGAGGAAAAGGCCAACGCGCTCGGCGCTGAAATTGACGCTTTGGCGAAGGAATTCCGAGAAGAGCTCGCTCTCTTGGGTGTACGCGTGGCCGACCTTGAAGCCCGCGTCGAGGGCATCGATAAAGACGTCCGTGATATCCGAGCCGAATTGGATCGCGTAAGCGTTTCTGGTGTCAACATCACGACGTTGGAGCGCGGCCGTGCGCCCGGATACGCGAAGGAAGATCCGCGAGATCCGGATTCCGATCCGTTCGAAGTGCCGGATCGGACCACTTGGAGCAATCTCTTGCAGCTCCGCATGGACGCGATTCCTGCAGACGGCGTAACGGCACGTCTCGGTTTCGACTTGCTGCTTGATCGCGGATTTTTCGTCGAACAAGACAAGTCGGCACGTGAGGTGCTGGCCGGCAGCAAAGTGTTTGCCGAGGTGCGGACCGACGGCGAAGTTGAGTACGCCCGACTCGGCTATCTCGAGAAGGATGTCGTGGCGTCCGGCTACAACCGTTACCTCGTAACGGAAAAAGGTCTTGAAGACGCCGCAGGCGACTACGGTGGCTACGCTGAGCTCATGTTTGGCGACGCCCATCACGCTCTCTTCTTGCTGCAAAACTTCGATACGGGCCGCTATACGACGGGTGTGTCGACGTACTTCGATGTAAGCGACGCGACTGACTTGACGTTGAACTTCGTGCGCCAGTGGAACGGCTCGAACAGCCGCACCGGTGTGTCCGGTGAACTCGTCGGCAGCCACGAAGACGTCAGCTACCGCGGGCTTGTCGTTGCAGACCTTGAAGAAGCCGACCTGGTTGTCGATGCACGCTTCAGCGCTCCGATTGCAGGCGGCCAATTCGTCGCCAGCTACGAACGGATTCCCGAAGTCTGGGGTGATCCGAACCGCCGCTTGCCGTTCAGCGATGAGAAGCTCGCTGAAACCGCAGACTGGAGCTACCTGCAGACTCGTGTGGATGTACCGGTGAGGAACTTCACCGTCTGGGGTCAAATTGGCGTCGAGAACACCGAAATGAGCAATGGCTTGTTCGAACGCTTCACTCGAGTAGGCCTGTATGATCTCAACTTGGCCGGTATCGACGTCGATTTGATGCACGAACGCATCGTCAACCAAGACAGCGAATGGACCTATCACAACCATCTGGTCTTCTCGACGAATCTGGCGGACTGGGATGTAGCGGCAATCTTGCACGATCGCACCTTGCCGGCTGATGAAGAGCGGCACCAGATGCTGCGCATCGGTGGCCCGGTGGAATTCATCGTTCC
Organism: uncultured bacterium; assembly: GCA_937983075.1. GTDB lineage: Bacteria > Bacillota > Limnochordia > DTU080 > JAAYLA01 > CALKAQ01. The sequence goes on from CALKAQ010000072.1 coordinate 10,878, forward strand.
GATCGATGTTCGTGCGCAGTTTGCCACCAGCCGCACGGCCAACCCGAACAGGCATATGGAGTTGGCGCTGGAAATCGCGGACTATCGGATTCTGCCGAATGTGTCCGTGGCTGCTCAGTACGTGACCACGACCAACGTACTCGATGAAAACGAGGATCAGACGTGGCTCGAGAACGTTGCCTGGACCGACGAAGATCGGGTTGAACGCTCCATCGGTGCTGCCTGGGAGGTCACCGATCGCCTGACGCTCACTGCGGGTCTCGGAGCGGTCGACAGCTCGGTCTCCGGACGCGAGACCTCACAGGAGGCTGGAATCAAGTACCAGCTTGACATCTTCAACGGCGATCTCTTGCTCGGCTACGGCTACAAGGTCGTCCGTGACGGTTCGGGCAAGATCGACGGAACGCCGCGCAACACGTTCTCGGCGCAATTCATTCGCTCCGTTGGCGGTTGGACGCTCAGCGCTGACGGGAAGTACGTATTGGGCGGCACCACCGACGAGGCAGGCAACGAGCGCGACCTGGTCGGTCATCTGAAGCTCGAATATCCTGTCTACGCCGGTGCCGACTTCACCTTGGACGGCAAGTTCGTCAGCTCCAAGGGCTTGAAGGCACCTGAATACGAAGCGCACCGTATTACCGCCGGCTTGCGGGTGACATTCTAAGCACGTCACGGCGTGCATGCCGCAAGACCGTCGAATACGGTACGCTCCAGAAAGCCCCCGGTGTTATACCGGGGGCTTTTGCATAAGCTCTCGGCTGAGCAGGCAACCAAGTCAGCGTAAAGGGAGGCAGGACATGAATCTACGGCTCGTCATCGCCATTGATCCGGGAACGGACAAATGCGGTGTTGCGGTAGTTGATCGTGAACAAGGATGTTTGCATCGCAGCGTCGAGAACGCCGCGAACATCGTTGATGTACTGCGTGCGCTCGCCGAGAGGCATCCCGGCGCACGTCTTGTTATTGGTGACCGAACAGGTTCTCAGGTGTTCGTTCAGCGTCTGCGCGAGGCGGGAATTACCGAAAAGTTGGGCGAGCCGACATTTGTCGACGAGCACCGCTCGAGTGAAGAAGCGAGGCGGCTCTATTTGCTGCAAAATCGCAAAGGTTGGCGAAAATGGGTTCCGCTCGGTTTGCAAACGCCCGATGTACCGATTGACGATTATGTGGCCGAAGTGCTTGCGCGCCGATACTTCGCCACGGCCGCCGAAGGGGAATGATACTACATGTGTCAACATATGGAAGTCGCTGGCTGCTATGACCAGACAAGGAGGTATCTGGCGGAACTCTAGCGAAAGATTCATGTGATCAAGCCGAACCAGCTAACGGAAGTTGTCTCTTTTTTTAGATGATAAAGGCGGTTGGATGTACATGAATGCGCCGGGGGTTGTGATGCTTCGTATAAAAAGGGCCCTGCTGACCGTCAGTGTCGTCGGCATTCTCGTGGCGATTTCGACTGTGGGGGTTTTTGCGCTGCCGAACCCGTTTCTCGAGGTGCCTTCCAACCATTGGACATATGGTGCACTCGAACGCTTTTCTGATATCGGACTGAGCAAGCAAGTGCCGGAATGGGTACGACACCGTTGGCAGCTAACCCGGGTCGAGATGGCCCTTGAAGTTGCAGCCATTCTTGAACGTTTGGCTGTTGCTGGTGCAAACGCTTTGGATGAGCACATCGGGGAAGAAGCGCAAGTTGGAGAAACAACGTGGGATGTAGCGGACCTTGTTGAGCGTTACAATCGTGCGGCCACGGAGGAAAAGCAAATATCCGTGGCTGATCAGGTGTTGTTGGAGAACTTGGTCTCATATTTTCGCTCGGACTTGGAAGCGCTTGGATACAAAGTGCGAGGACCGGGAGTCGTCGGTGCGAATGCGCTCCAGTCCTTGCCCGCCGATTATACGACGGGGCAGCTACGCATATCGGGCACAGGTGTTCTCCGGTACAACGAGTTCGTCTCTCAGCAGGCACAGTCGAGGATTTCGGGTGCGAGCGTCGGACAGGATTACTCCTTGAACCTGGGTTATATCGGCGAAAACATTCGCTTGAACGCCACCGTGCTTACACGTGGAACCCAGCTGCTGCGCGAAAATGACGGCGTCAACGTGTTCGCACTCACCTCGTTTGAAGTCGCCTACGACGATCGCATGGTTGCGCGCATCGGCGACTTGTCTGATCACACTTGGAGTGATCTCGCCTTGAATCCCGAGCATCCGCTGCATGGTCTTCAGGCGGGCATTCAAATCGGCAGGCTCGGTTCAACGGTGTTGTTTGCATACAGCAAGGTAGGCGGCGAGGACGAGTATTTAGCAGGTCTTGACAGCACGCTGTATCTCGATCGGATTACCCTGGGAGCCAGCTTAATCCACTCCGTAGGGATCAAACCAGGTGATGCCGATCCGCAAACGGTAGCCAGTTTGCAAGGAACGTATCGCCTTACACCAGGTCTTCTGATCACCGGTGGTTTGGCGGGAAACGTGTGGTCCGATCGATCGGCAAATGCGTTCCATCTCGCGGGTTTGCTGCAGTATTCGGATCAGCTTTCCGTCGCCGCCAAGTTCCGCATGCAAGATGAAGGGTTTCAACGCATTCTGGCTCCGGCGTCCGAACCGAGCGGCCAAGAATTCGACCTTGCGTTCGATATCGGACAGACACAGCTGCGCGCGGGAATCGGCCGTGCAGCGTGGGGGGAGAGTGACGAAAGCGGCAGTGCCACGACTACAACACTCGGACTGCGTTATCCGGTCACCGATTTAGCTTTTCTGCGGGCCGAAACAAGTCGTTCGGTCTACGACGGGGGGCATCCGAATGAACGCAATGTGTTGGAATCCCTTACTACCACCGTCGGTCTTGACTTTTTGACGCCTCGCATGAACGTCAGTCTCGGGTATGCGCTCGAAGAGCTTTGGGGTGAGGGTTTCAGTCGTTTGCCCTCATCACGCATCGGAGAAGCCGAAGTTGAGTATCGGTTGTCTCCTTATGCTCGTGCACTGGCAGGATTGTCGTTAGTCGATGAGCAAGGTGTCGGGCAGCGCCTGATCACGGATTTTGGCGTTGACTACGATGTGTTGGGCGGTTCGTTTTCTTTTCGCTACCAGGTTGTCGATTTCTCCGGAATGATCGACAGCGACATCGAAGAATCGCGGAGTATCGGAGCGGAATTTACTATTCGCTTCTAGGAGCTTGAGGAGGTTGATCAGTTTGAAGTTCAAACGAGTTTTGGCACTCGCATTGTCCGTTGCGCTTTTGGTTGGAACCATGCCAACGACGATCAGCGCTCAAGTAGCCGGCGGCTTTCAGGCGCTGGCTGAGGTAGAACGGCTGCTCTACGGCAACGCCGGTACGGGTGCGATTCAACCGCGGCTTGAACGGGTCGAGCTCGATCTTTTTGGCAAAGTTCAAACAGGTGCGCTCACAATTCGCGTGCAGGAATTGGCTCGTCTCGTTCTCACCAGCGATCCAAGACAAGTCTCGATTCTCATGCAGCTGAACTCAATGGAATGGATCATTTATGACGAAATCAAACCCGAAGCTTCTATTATCGAACGGGTAGCGGCTATTGAACGGGATCTTTATGGTGAAGAACGGAAGGAACTTAACTTGGGTCAACGGTTGGATGCGCTGCTGAACGATATTTGGCCCGGAGGCAGCCTCACAGTCGCCAAAGGCGAACTCACTGAAGGTGCCGTCATTCAGATCGCTCTTTTGACGAAGATTGACTCGTCGAGCATGAAAGTCGGCGATGAAGTACGCTATGTCGTTGTCGAATCGGTGGTCCGGGACAATAAAGTTCTCATTCCGGCCGGTGCCCGAGGCGTTGGCCGTGTAACGAACGTACGCCCCTCGAGCCGCTTAGGCCGCGACGGGCATGTTGAGGTGAATTGGGGAACGCTGCGGGCCATGGACGGCACCGAGGTGGCCGTGCGCATTGGCCAGCGAGCGGAAGAGCGCACCAATTCGCTCGAGCTGGCGACGGGGGCCGCTCTCGCCGGCGTGATTCTATTGGGGCCGATCGGCCTGGCGGCCGGCGCGCTGGTAACGGGACAAGACGATATCGTACCCGTTGGTACGCAGCTGTTTGTTGAAGTTGCAGCGCCGGTGGAAGTCAACGGACTTTCCCTGGTGCCGGCATACTAGTTCAACGACAACTCGAGATGCTTCAGGAAAAGGGCGGTCTCAACGGCAATGTTGGGACCGCCTTTTCCGTTCGAGCAGTATGGAAAAGAAGGGGCTGCTCCAACGCCGTGTTTTGGAGCAGCCCCTTTGCGGTCAAACGCGTCGAGGGGAGGTCGACTCGCTTGAGCGCTGTGCCGTAGACAAGTATATTGTAGTTCATTATTTTTCCCTTGTGTGTCGAAAAGTGTGGGGTATTTGTACGAAAAACGACGAAATTCGCGGTGTTTTTGATGTCAGTCCGTTTGTCCACGCTGCATCGCCGCTTCTTTTAATAGTGCGGTTAATGTTGTTTGTGTGCGTATACCGGCGATATCCCAAATACGATGCAGCGGCAAGGTGCCTTCCGTGAGCATTCGCACCAAGAACGTGTTTCGGAGCGAGTGAACGGTAATACCGCTCCGTTGGATTTTTGCCGCGCTGAGACACTTGCGAAAAGAGTGATACACCGCGCCTTTGGTAATCGGTTGGCGATGTCGGTTGAGAAAAAGCCTTTCTTCCCCGGTTTTCGGCCTTTTGTCGGCATAGCGGGCGAGGGCTACGGCGGTTTGCTTAGGCAAGGGCACCACGCGGCTGCTGCCGGGGCGCGAGGAAAAGCGTATCCAACCACCGGTGATGTCAATGTCTTCCCAGCGCAAGTGCAGAAGCTCCGACAGGCGGCATCCACATGTGAGAAACGTACGGAAAATCGCATCGTCTCGGACGGGGTAGGGAGCAGATGTCTGAATGGCTGCGAGAAAGGCTTTCACTTCAGCGGGAGTGAGAACAACGAGTTTTCGTTTCGGAGCCGCCGGCATTGGCGTTTCGATGAGCAAATCCGATGACACGATGCCGTGTTCGGCCAGGTAGCGAAAGAATCCGCGCAAACATGACAGACGGCGACGGTTGCTCGCCGAGCCGTTGCCGCGTCGTACAGTCTGATCGCGCAAGAACTCTGTGACGTGCTTGGCTGTCAATGAGCTGGCGGGAACATGCTCGGCTTCCACGGACTCTACACGCTCGACAAAGCGGACGAACAAAGAAAGGTCGTTTCCGTAATGCGTCACGCTGTTCGTTTCGAGCTTTCGAACGGTCTGCAAATAAGCGAGGTACAGCTGGACCGATTCATACAGCGTCGCTTGCTTACGCAGCCGTGGGAAGTCATGCTTCATCATATATCTTCCTCCTTGATGATAGATGGAAAATTTTCTGAAGCATGGCTGGTAATATCGGAATTGGCTGGGTGAGGGAAAAGTCCTTCTTTTGATCGTAAAAAAATAAAAATAGTGAATTTATATCTTGCGGAGAAGATCTAAATTAGAAAAAAGCTTTTACGGGCCGGGGAAGGAGGTGTTGGCCGTCAGTGATGTTTAACGGCCCATGATGAGAGCGAGTGCTTCTGCTCGAGTTTTTTTGTCGTCGCGGAAAATGCCGCGCAGCGCGGAAGTAACCGTTTTGCTTCCCGGTTTGTTGACTCCTCGCATGCTCATGCACATGTGTTCAGCTTCCATGACCACCGCGACCCCTTCGGGTTGAAGTTTTTGCATCAACAGGTCGGCTATTTGCGAAGTCAGTCTCTCCTGCATCTGAGGCCTGCGGGCGAAACTTTCGACGACTCGAGCCAATTTGCTCAACCCCGTGACTCTGCCGCCGCGAGGAATGTAAGCAATGTGCGCATGGCCAAAGAAGGGCAGAAAATGATGCTCGCAAAGTGAGTAAAAGGTGATGTCGCGGACGAGAATCATTTCATCATGATCTTCCGTGAACACGACTTCCAAGTGGCGTGCAGGGTCTTCGGATAAGCCGAAGAAGATTTCCTCGTACATTTCAGCGACGCGGCGCGGGGTCTCAATCAACCCTTCTCGATTGGGATCCTCACCAATAGCTTCGATGATTGTGCGCACAGCGTCTCGAATACGTTGTTGATCGATCATGAAAAGACAGCCTCCATATTTCCATCGGAACTCCTGCCGCTATCCTACTGCAATATGGGGGATTCCGCAACATTGGCGAAACCATGAGGAGATGTGATTGGGCTTGAGTGGAATGATCATTCGAGATGCCGTACACGGCGACATTGATCTTTTCCCACATGAGTGCGAAATACTCGATGCCCCTGAAATGCAGCGTTTGCGTGGGATTCGGCAGTTGGGCACAGCGTATCTCGTCTATCCGGGGTGCCACCACACGCGTTTTGAGCACTCGCTCGGAACGCTCCATTGTGCCGCCCGCATTTTAACACAATTGCAACGGCAAGGCAGCAACATAGCGGAAGAAGATATGGTGATCATCCGAGCCGCTGCCTTGGTGCATGATGTTTCCCATATTCCATTTGGCCACACTTTTGAAGATGAACGCAAGGTTTTTCCGCGGCACGACACCCCCCAACGTCTGCATCACTTTTTATTCAACGGTGAGCTCGGCCGCATTCTCGAGCGGCACGGTCTTGCAGAACCCGTGTACAAGCTGCTGACCGAAGAGGCGAGTTGGCGCTCCGACGTAGTGGCAGGTTTTTTGGATGCGGATCTGCTTGACTATTTACGACGCGATTCTCTGTTTGCCGGTCTTTCCCAGGCATATGACGACAGGATTTATCGCTATTTTTGCCTTGCCGACGGTCGTCTGGGGGTGCAGCTTTCCCGCAGGGGGATGCTGCGTTCCGATGCCCGCTCCGAAATTGTGCACCTGCTGCGGATGCGTTATTTTCTGACCGAGCGGGTCTATTTTCATCATGCGAAAGTCATCGCGGGTGCCATGATCAGCAAAGCCGTGGAAATCGCAAAGGAAGCCGGACTTAAAGAAGACGATCTCTATGGTCTGTCGGATTTCGGTTTGCTCGACATGCTGGCCAACCGGTGGGGACCCGCTTGTGCCGAGCTCGCTGAGCGTGTATTGGAACGGCGTCTTTTTAAACGGGCGTATGGCCTGTCACCGGCGAGTGTCGGTGAGGTCAAACGCTGGGAACTCGCTGAGGCATATCACCGCCCGGGACCTAAACGCGAGCAGTTGGAGAATGCATTGGCCAAAGCAGCCGGGCTGGCGTCTCACCAAGTGATTGTTTACTGTCCGGCGCCAACCGCGTTGAAAGAAGCGGCCGTTCCGGCAGTGACGCCAAGCGGCGTAGCGCCGTTGAACCGGATCGACGGCGGGCTTTTAGAGCTGCACAGCCTGGAAGAACAGTATCGTGGCTTGTGGCGGTTTTGGGTGTTCGCACCGGAATCACACGCGGAACGAGTGGGGCGGCTCGCTGCCGAGGCACTAGGTTTGCCCAATGAATTGATCAGCTGATCGGTTCATCACTACGGGAAGCCGGGTTGACCCCAGGCGCCTATGTTGCTGCAGCGGATTGACTGCCAGCGGATCGAGATCGACCTATTTGAGGATCCATTTTCCTGCATATAAAAGTTGGGAATGTTATTTCGAGATCTTCCAAACTCCTCCTTCGTGACAACTTTGAATAAAGAAAAGGGGATTGCATCAACTGCCATTTTGGTGAAAAGTTTAGAACTGACACTCCGAAGGTTCGACATACGCTGCCAACCGATTCTTGTTATAGTGAAGTTCCACCTCAAAATTGGGTTGGAACCGCTATAAAGGATGGTGACGCAAATGGTCGAACGAACAGCCGCAATCAGACGGTTTCGTACGCGAGTCGGACATGCATTCGGAATGTCAGGCGATGGAATACTCCCGCGGGTGATCCACGCTCTATTGTTGTCCAATGAGCTGTGGATCATGATCCCGGCGGCCTATCTATGTGGGCGAGCGGGTTTGGGACGAGAAATCTTTCCGTTTGGCCTAGCGTTCTATTGGACTGTTTTGCGTTCGGAAAAGCGGTTTCACACGGTCATTGTCGGGCTCGTGGTATTGCTGGGAATGGCGGGAGTGACGACATGGTCGGCGGTGCTGGCAGCCGCTCTGATCATGATCGCGGGGCTGGTATTTTACGTGCCGCAAGAGGAAGAAAAAACGAATGTTACATACTTATGGGGGCAGGCAATTTTGGTCGCTGTCCTCCATATGGGAATGCGCTTGCTGTTCGGGGAAATTGTGGGGAATCATTCCGTCAATGTATTATGGTTGACTTTTGAAAGCCTCCTGCTCGTAGGAGGTATTTTAATCTGGCAGCCTTTGACGGCTTTGAAGGAACGAATGGTTTCCCGGCGTATGAACCGTGAAGCGTGGATCGCACTCGGACTTTTCGGGGTGATGCTGAGCCTGGGTTTGAGCGGCTTTCGCATCGGGCCTGTCGAAATCGGCGGCTTGTGGAATCGGCTCATCACATTGGCAGCGGCTCTCCTCGGCAGAGCACCCGCGGGTGCGGCCGTAGGCACGGCGGTTTCATGGGTTGCCGGCATGGGTGGTGCCGCCACGCTCAGCGGTGTCGCCGTATACGGCATCGCCGGTCTGCTAGGCGGCTTGTTTGCGAGCCGAGGTCGCTTAGGCGTCGGAGCGGGCTTCTTGCTGGGGCATTTGTTGATCACCTTCCAAACCCCGAGCTCCACCGAAATTGTCTACGGATTTTTGCACGCGACGCTTGCCGTGGCCGCGATGGCTTTCGTACCCAAACGATGGATTCAGGCGCTGGAGCGAATGGTGCCTGGAAGCCGTGCTTTCGAACGCCTCGCTGAAGCGCGGGAGGAACATTTGCGCGAAGAAGTGTCTGAACGATTGCGCCAGATGGGGAACTTGTTTGCCGAGATGGGACGGGGTTTCGAAGCAGCGAACCCGGCTTTGGTTCAGGAGCGCAGTGACATCATGGCGACGTTCGTCACTGAGCTCGAAAGTACGTTGTGCGGATCTTGCCCGTCGCACAAGACGTGCTGGAGCGATAATCTATACCAAACCTATTGGGATATGGTCGATTTTGTCGCCCGAGCAAGTGGCAAGGAGACGCCCGATTTGAGCGACTTGCCGCGCACACTGCGCAATCGCTGCGTCCAACCGCGCAGACTGCTTTCCGTATCGGCGGGCAAGCTGCAGGAAATTCGCTGGAAAGACAAGTGGCAACGGAAATTGGAGGCGCAGCAGCAAGCCGTCCCCAGGCAGCTCCTCGGCTTGGCATCCTTGATGAAAGCGTTGGCCGATCAAGTTCAAATAGGCACCGGACGTGCCGATGAAATCCAGGTGACGCTGTCCGATGCTCCCGTTTTAAGGCGCTGGCCTATCCAAAAAATTGACGTCCGGCCGTTGAATGGCGACGATCGCTTTGAAATATCGCTTGTGGTGCAAACGGAATGTGATCGGACGGGAAGCTGCGCTGCGGGACTCGCGGATGCGCTTTCGAGCATTCTGGACGCCAAGTACATACTGTGGTCGCACACGTGCGCACGCGAAGACGGTACTTGCCACCTGCGCTTTGTGCCGCGTCCCAAATTTGACATCGTGGCCGCAATGACCAACATCGCCAAAGGTGATGAG
>CALKAQ010000073.1 GCA_937983075.1 uncultured bacterium
AGCTCCTTGAGGCGCTCATAACGGGTCTCCCAATCAGTGCCTGCGATGGTGCAGGACAGGCTGAGCGTCCGCGGCTGGCGGCGGAGATGATCGGCGATTTCTTGGCCGTCCTCCACCGCATGCTCCGTAACGGTATTGCGATATTGGACACGCTCCTCACGAGCAGCATCGATGAGCACATCTCCAAGCATGGGCATCAGTCGACACCCTCCAACGCCACCGCATACCAGTCGGCCTGGACAAACTCCTCGATGACCTGCCGGATGCGGTCGGCGATCGTCTCGCCAATACGCTCAGCGTCGTCAGACCGGGAACCTCTGGCGTCCACCTCGACCCGGATGTTGAATACATGGCCGCCAACCGCAGGGGAGGCCCAAGGAGTCGCTGGCGTGCCCGTTGGTGCAGATTCACCATCCCCAAATCCCGGCATGGTCACTTGCCCAAGTGCTCGGTTCATAGCCGCTACCATCGGGCTCATGTCTGCAGCTGCAATGCTGTCGGCCACGGCCTGGACTAAACCAGGACCCACCCGATCAAGCCGGGACAGCGGGCCTTCCTCCGCCGGGCTCTGCGGCAAGAAGCTCATGATTCGCTCTGCGACACCTCGCAGAGGCGACGGAATCCACTCCATGGCGCGCTCGATACCGGCAGCCAAGACATCACCGATGTTAAATGCGCTGGCAAACCACTCACGAATACTCGTAAGCCATGCGCCAAGCGTCTCGACAGTGCGCTGGGGAAGGCCCAGAAGCCACTGCAACCCAGCCTGGAAGCCACTGATAAACCACCCGGCGATTCGCCTGGGCATGTCCGCGATAACGCCGCCAAGGCCACGAATCCCAGCCACCATCCGGCCGACAAAATCAGAGACGCGCCCAAATGCTATTGTGATTGGTACTGCTAGCCCGCTAATCCATTCGCGCCCCCAGGCCACAATACGTCCGGTGAGCGTATCTCCTTCGCCGCGCAGAAACATCAGCACATCCTGGAGGATGAGGATGGCACCAGCCACACCTAAAACAATAGCAGTGACGGGCAGGAATGAAATGTTCAACGTCACTCCCAGTTTCGCGATCCCCGCGGTCATCCACGGGATGACCTTTCCAACTGCCAAAAAGCCCGTTTGAGCCAATCGCAGTAATGCCGCCATGTGCGACAACTGTGGCAAGATGAACGACGCAGCCAAGGCCGCACCGGTCAGCATGGCGGCAAATCCAAGGCCAACGGCAATAGTCGTTCGGATCGGACCTGGCAAGGAGTTGAACACATTTACTACACTCGTCAAGATGTTTGCGCCAGCACGAACGACAGGAATAAATGCGTTGCCGATGCTGATTTGCGCCTCCTGAAACGCACTCTGAAGCAGCTTGAGCGATCCCCGAAGGTTGTCCAGCTGCCGACTTGCAACCTCCTGGGATACTCCTGCACTATTTCGCAGTTCATCGGCATAGGCCCCGATATTGTCCGCGCCGATGTCAAGCAAGGCAGACAATGCCGAGACAGCCTCTACACCGACCAACGTCGTCAGCGTGGCCGTCCTCTGCGCGTCGCCCATATCCCGCGTCCCTTCCTCGATCTGGCGCAGGATGTCGATCATCGGCAGTAGGCGCCCGGACGAGTCGGTCGTTACAATGCCAAGTTGGCTCATGATGGCCGCGGCCTCGCCAGTAGGCGCCGCCAACCGAGTCATGATGGCGCGCAGCGCTGTTCCGGCTCGCTCACCCTGGATACCTACATCTCCCAGACGCCCAGCCAGGGCCGCCACATCCTCCAGCTCGACACCTAGAGAGGCAGCAACCGGCGCAACGTAGCTCATGGTGTTTCCCAAAGACTCCAGCGTCGTATTCGACGACGTAAACGTCGCCGTGAGGACGTCAGCCACCCTGGCCGTCTCGTGCGCCTGGAGACCAAAACCGCTCAGGATATTGGAGACAATATCAGCAGTAACGCCGAGATTAGACTGCGCCGCGGCGGCTGTGTCAAGTAGCCCTGGCATGGCCGCCACGATCTCCTGTACGTCGTATCCCGCCATGGCCAGGTACTGCATACCCTGGGCGGCTTCAGTCGCAGAAAATGCCGTAGTAGCACCAAGTTCCCGTGCGGTATCTGTGAGTATCGAAAGCTCCCCTTCAGTCGCCCGGGAAATTGCGCCGACCCGAGACATCTCCGCCTCAAAATCCGCGGCCGTCTTAATCGAAAAACCAAGCGCCCCACCAGTAGCGGCAAACATGCCAGCAAGAAGGGCCCTGTTCTTCTCCAGGGTGTGGCCGATGTCCTCAAGCTGCTGCTTGTGCTCAGCGTAAGCTTTTTTCAACGCGCTGGCAGCCTGGACACCTGCCTCGCGCAAACGCTGAAATTTCCCGCGAGTAGCGTCCACCTGCGCGCCAAGACGGGACGTGGATTCCGCGGCCGCTCCGACACTGGACCCAAATTGCATTCCGGCCCGACTTGCCGTTGCGCCGAAATTAGCTGCTGCGGTGGCCGCTGATCCTAGGCCAGCAGTAGCGCCAGATCCGACGTCATCTAACGCTGCTCCGAGTTTGAGCGTATCAGCCTCGGCGCCCAATACCTTGGCCTTGAAGTCGTCGGTAGCCTGGTCAGCGGCAACAAGAGGATGGCTGTCGATCCTAAATCCTATGTCAAGCGTCAACTCCCGCAATGCCACGACAGCCACCTCCTTTCACCTGCGTTTGGGCTTTGGCATTCTTGGCCCTTTCGGCTGCGGCATGATCTCCTTGTAGAGTTCCAGGGCTGTGAGCGCCTCATGGAACTCGTCCCAGTCCATGGCGCAGACCTCTTCATACGTGAAGAAGCCGCTGAAAACCAACCGCCAGAAGGCCGCACGTTGGCGAACCCTCTGGCGGTATACGCTACGCCGTGTCGTGCTAGGCCTTAAGAAAGGACTCGATCTCCTGAATCAGCTCTTCTACTTCACCTATGCTGTCGAAGTCGTCTAACTTAAGTCCGACAGGCTCGACCACAACGTGATCAAGCAGGCTTTGGGCGTACTTTTCAATCTGCAGAACCCCAGCCTGATTGCGACACTGGTCGGTGTTCTGCAGATACCACCGAACGCCAGGATGTTGCAGCTTATACTCCTTTCCCCGAACCGTCACCGTCGCCGTCTTCGGTTGCTTAGCCATGCTGTGTTACACCTCACTAATTCACGTTAAAGACAGCCTGATAGTCTGCAACGAGGAACTGCCACTCGGCGTCCTCGATCTCATCGCCACGACTGAACGTCGGCGG
>CALKAQ010000074.1 GCA_937983075.1 uncultured bacterium
CTGGTTGGGTGGTGAGGGCTTCTTTCAGCCCTCCGGCTCGGCAGACATGCCGGGCGCACAAAACAGGCGGCCAATGGTCACCGCCTAGCCGCCTAACGCAGTCTAATTCCGCAGCGACTACAGACACTACAAATACGGAGATCCAAAAATGTCACTTCGCCCCTTGACACAGTACTCATCGGTCGCTATAATGTTGTGCAAACAAAACCTGCTTTCCTTGACCTGTGCGACAAGGTGAACAACACCAAGTATCACAGGTTTACTTTTTGTGGAAGTTGACACCATCAACAGGTCCATAATGAGGAGTGACACTAACACCAGGGACAACGCAAGGAGTGATCGCTATCCCTGAGTTGCATTTACAGGGCGTTTCGAAAGTTTTTGGACCCAAACCATCCGAAGCCCTCAGACTAATGAACGAAGGCTTTAATAAGGAAGAGGCCGAGGCCAGAACCCGAGCGACGATCGGTGTGTACCAGGCTTCTTTTACTGTAGAGCGTGGAGAGACCTTTGTCATCATGGGGCTTTCAGGCAGCGGAAAATCCACGCTTCTCCGTTGCATCAACAGAATCCACGAGCCCACAGCGGGCACCATCCACATCGGCGACACGGAAGTGACGGCTCTCAGCTGGAAAGAGCTGCAGAAACTGCGCCGCACGAAGATCGCCATGGTCTTTCAGCGTTTCGCCCTCTTTCCGCACCGGTCTGTAATCGAGAATGTAGCCTACGGGCTTGAAGTTCAGGGCGTTCCCCGGCCCGAGCGGCTGCGCAAAGCCTATGAAGTCCTTGAGATGGTCGGCCTTCATGCATGGGCCGATAGGCGTCCGGACGAGCTGAGTGGCGGTATGCAACAGCGCGTCGGCATCGCCAGAGCCCTTGCAGTCGATCCCGATATTCTGCTGATGGACGAAGCCTTTAGTGCCCTCGATCCGCTCATCCGCCGGGAGATGCAAGACGAGCTGATTGCCCTGCAGGAACGGATGCAGAAGACGATTATCTTTGTCACCCACGACTTGGATGAAGCCCTCAAGCTCGGCGACAAAATAGCCGTAATGCGCGCCGGAAGAATCGAACAGATCGGTACGCCGGAAGAGATCATCAGCAACCCGGCTACAGAGTACGTAGCCTCCTTTACAGCCGGCATCGACCGGTCCAAAGTTCTGACGGTCGGTGCCATTATGAAACCGGCTGATCCAGTCCTCAGGCCGAACCATGGACCGAAGACTGCCCTCGAACGTATGCGCAGATACGGAATATCAGGCATTTTCATGACCGAACCAGACGGCACTCTTTTGGGATATTTATCAGCAGAAGCTGCTCAGGAAGGCGCCCGGCAAGGCGAGCAACTAGCCTTGCCCCTCATCACTAAAGAGGTGACCACCGTCCATGTTGATGCTTCGTTGAACGAAGCTATCAGCATCGGCAACGGGGAGTCGTGGCCCCTGGCAGTTGTGGACGATGAGTACCGACTCAGAGGCGTTCTCGTCAAAGGCGCCATTTTAGCTGCTCTCACGAGCGATGAGGCCTCAGGCGGGGAAGGAGTGAGCAAGAATGTTGCCCTTTGAGGTTCCCATTGCCTCTTACGCCGAGGACTTCGTCTGGTTCCTTTTAGATAACTTCCAGTCGGTCTTCGACTTTATCAGCGGGCATATATCGAGCCTGGTGGAGCAGCTAAACTTTGCCCTGGGCTACCTGCCCCCGTGGGTGCTAATCCTCATCCTGGCGTTGCTCGCCTGGCGCCTGGCCAACTGGGGCACTGCTGTATTCACCGTTATCGGCTTGCTCATCGTTGAGAACCTCGGGCTATGGGATCCCATCGTCGAGTCAACAGCCCTCATTCTCGTGGCCGAGGTATTGGTCATCCTGATTGGCATTCCTCTGGGAATCCTAGCCGCCAAGAGCGATTGGGTCGATCGAATTATTCGGCCAATCTTGGATTTCATGCAGACAATGCCTGCCTTTGTCTACTTGATTCCTGCAGTGATGCTCTTTGGCTTAGGGATCGTTCCAGGGGTGATAGCCACTGTCATCTTTGCACTGCCCCCTCTGGTGCGACTCACCAACCTGGGTATCCGCCAAGTTCCCACGGACCTGGTAGAGGCGGGGGAAGCCTTCGGCTCCTCGAGGATGCAGCTTTTGCTGAAAGTGCAGCTGCCTATGGCCAACCCGACGATCATGACCGGTATCAACCAGTCCATCATGCTGGCTCTGTCGATGGTGGTCATCTCCGCGATGATTGGTGCCGGCGGTGTCGGTTCGGAGGTTTTACGCGGAATCCAACGCCTTGATGTCGGACGCGGCTTTGCCGCAGGCCTGGCAGTAGTGGTCCTGGCCATCATCATGGACCGTATCACGCAGAATATAGGCCGGCAAAAACAGATTCCCCAAGGAGGATGATTCACTTGACGACTCATTTTCGTCTCGGAACACGGACACTGTTCACCCTGCTCCTTATGCTGCTTTTCTCCGTAGCGGCGGGGCAAGCCGCCCAGGCGGCCGAGACGGTCAACTTAGGTTACGTGCTCTGGGACTCTGAAATCGCTTCTACAAACGTTGTTGCAGCAGTGCTCGAAGAGAAGATGGGTTACGATGTCAACCTGATCTCCGTTGACGCCGGTCCCATGTGGGCAGGTATTGGACGGGGCGACTTCGATGCCATAGTAGCAGCCTGGCTGCCCGCCACCCACGCCGACCAGTATGAACGGGTCTGGAAGGATGTCGAGCTGCTCGGCCCCAACCTGCATGGTGCCAAGATCGGATTGGTTGTGCCAGCATATGTAACGATTGACTCAATTGAAGAGCTGAATGCCCATCGCAGCCGATTTGGCGGCCGCATCGTCGGAATCGACCCGGGTGCCGGCCTCATGCGAGCAACTGACGAGGCCATCACGGTGTACAACCTGAACTTCCACCTGCAGGATGGCAGCGACGCCGCCATGACCGCTGAGCTGAGCCGGGCCATCCGCCGCGGCGACTGGATCGTTGTCACGGGTTGGACGCCACATTGGAAGTTCGCGCAGTTTGATCTAAAGTACCTCGAGGATCCCGAAGGCGTCTTCGGCGGTGAAGAGTACATCGGCACCGTCGTGCGTAAGGGTCTGCGTGACGAGATGCCTGAGGTGTACGAATTTCTCGACCGCTTCTACTGGACTGCCGATGACATGGCAACCGTGATGGTATACATCCGTGAAGGCATGGACGAACGGGAAGCAGCCCTCAAGTGGATTGAAGAGAATCCAGAGCGCGTCGACGCCTGGATCCCGTAAATGGTGGTCATCTCCGCGATGATTGGTGCCGGCGGTGTCGGTTCGGAGGTTTTACGCGGAATCCAACGCCTTGATGTCGGACGCGGCTTTGCCGCAGGCCTGGCAGTAGTGGTCCTGGCCATCATCATGGACCGTATCACGCAGAATATAGGCCGGCAAAAACAGATTCCCCAAGGAGGATGATTCACTTGACGACTCATTTTCGTCTCGGAACACGGACACTGTTCACCCTGCTCCTTATGCTGCTTTTCTCCGTAGCGGCGGGGCAAGCCGCCCAGGCGGCCGAGACGGTCAACTTAGGTTACGTGCTCTGGGACTCTGAAATCGCTTCTACAAACGTTGTTGCAGCAGTGCTCGAAGAGAAGATGGGTTACGATGTCAACCTGATCTCCGTTGACGCCGGTCCCATGTGGGCAGGTATTGGACGGGGCGACTTCGATGCCATAGTAGCAGCCTGGCTGCCCGCCACCCACGCCGACCAGTATGAACGGGTCTGGAAGGATGTCGAGCTGCTCGGCCCCAACCTGCATGGTGCCAAGATCGGATTGGTTGTGCCAGCATATGTAACGATTGACTCAATTGAAGAGCTGAATGCCCATCGCAGCCGATTTGGCGGCCGCATCGTCGGAATCGACCCGGGTGCCGGCCTCATGCGAGCAACTGACGAGGCCATCACGGTGTACAACCTGAACTTCCACCTGCAGGATGGCAGCGACGCCGCCATGACCGCTGAGCTGAGCCGGGCCATCCGCCGCGGCGACTGGATCGTTGTCACGGGTTGGACGCCACATTGGAAGTTCGCGCAGTTTGATCTAAAGTACCTCGAGGATCCCGAAGGCGTCTTCGGCGGTGAAGAGTACATCGGCACCGTCGTGCGTAAGGGTCTGCGTGACGAGATGCCTGAGGTGTACGAATTTCTCGACCGCTTCTACTGGACTGCCGATGACATGGCAACCGTGATGGTATACATCCGTGAAGGCATGGACGAACGGGAAGCAGCCCTCAAGTGGATTGAAGAGAATCCAGAGCGCGTCGACGCCTGGATCCCGTAAGAGGTTACCGACACCAACATCGAGTAGGCTGACGCTCGCTGCTCAGGCGAGCGTCAGCCCTCTCACAGAACCGTACGTGCGGGCCTCGCATACGGCT
>CALKAQ010000075.1 GCA_937983075.1 uncultured bacterium
CCGAACGATTTCGCCATGCCGCGCTGAGCCGCAGGCTGGCTGCAAGCGTTGCGCCTGCCGCCAAATCGGAGCGGCAACGGAGTGATGAAATCGCAGAGACACTCCGCGGTCCGGCTTGGCTGCAGGAAGAACAAGAAGTTCCGACGGCGGTGGCGCGCGGCACGGCAACGCACCTGCTTTTGGACCGCCTGGATTTGAGCATGCCGGAGCCGATAACGGAGCAGACGGTACAACGCGTGTTGGAGCGTTTGGTCGCAGATTATGTCTTAACCGAAGCCGAGGCCAATGCTGTCGATCGTCTGGCGATTGTCGAATTCTTCCAGTCGTCCGTAGGGAAACGAATGAGGAGTGCGGCCGCTCGGGGAAGCCTATGGCGGGAATGGTCGTTTTCGCTCGCCATGACCATCGACGAGCTGTCCGACCTTTGGGGGGGAGAGGCGCCTGCCCAAGGGGAAAAGATGGTGGTGCAAGGGACCATCGACGCACTGTGGCAAGAACCTGACGGGCGGTTTTGCTTGGTTGACTACAAGACGGACCAAACGCATGGCGTTTCGGATCTCCTGAAACGCTATCGCCCACAAGTTGAATTGTATGTGCGCGCCGTGGAAGCAATTGTAGGGAAATCAGCGGAAGGTTACCTGGTGCTTCTCGATAAACGCCAAGTTATACCGATTCTTGCTTAAATTTTGTGCAGTCCTTGGCCAGTCTGGAGCCGATTGACAAAATGAACGAAGGTTACCGCTTTCTTGGCGCAATTTAGGTATGACAATTTCGCGATTCTACTATAAGATAGGGATGGACCCGGTTTCGTCCGAAGGGCGAGGGACTGCCTGGCCCGACTTTGTGCTTGCGTTCACTTTACAAAACTCCGGTAGAGTGGTAAGATGAATCGCACTTTGGCCGTCGTTCGTCGTGCCCCCTGCGGCGAATGGTGCCACACAACTTTCACCGGAGAAGACGGGAGGCAACAACGTGCACCCTTACGTGCCCCTACTGATTTACGTGATAGTGGCACTGGCAGTGCCGGTACTTATTTCTGTCATCGTATCCATACTTGGGCGAGTCGATTCGCCGCCGGACAGCGCCAAGTATCTCCCATACGAAAGCGGCTATCAAACCGAACCGCTTGTCGGGCGCTTTCCGGTTAAGTTTTATCTGATCGCCATGCTCTTCGTCATTTTTGACGTCGAGGCGGTTGCCTTCTATCCGTGGGCGGTGACGCTGCGCGAACTGGGAGCATGGGCTTTCTACGTTATGATTCCCTTCTTGCTCGTTTTTATCATCGGGGATCTATACGTGTGGAAGAAGGGGGGATTCGAATGGAAATGAGCAACGGGCAGTTTTTCACGACGACGATCGACAAGTTTGTCCGCTGGGCGCAAAAATCGTCGCTTTGGCCGCTTACCTTCGGTCTGGCATGTTGTGCCATTGAGATGATGAATTTGCCCGCACCGCGATACGACTCGTCTCGTTTCGGGGCCGAGGTGTTCCGCGCGTCGCCGCGGCATGCGGACTTGCTCATTGTTTCCGGCCGTCTTTCAAATAAAATGGTGCCTGTCGTCGAGCAGATTTACGAGCAGATGGCGCAGCCGAAGTGGGTCATGGCGATGGGGGCGTGTGCATCCAGCGGGGGGATTTTCGACAATTACGCCATCGTGCAAGGCGTTGACGAAGTCATTCCGGTCGATATTTACATTCCGGGATGCCCTCCGACGCCTGACGCCGTGCTCGATGCGGTTTTGAAGCTTCAAAAAAGCATCGCGTCCGGACGTACGAAGATGGGCGGTGTAGCAAAACATGCCTGATGCTCTGGTTGAACGTTTGGTTGAGGCGTTTCCGGGTGTCGTTGAACCGTTGGAGACTCCATTCGACATCCCACAAGTGCGCGTAAACGATCCTGCGCCGCTGGTTGAAATTTGCCGGTGGCTGAAAGACGACGGCTTCAACATGCTCATCGATATTGGCGGCGTCGACTATTTGCCGCGTCCCAATCGATTTGAAGTCGTCTATCATTTGCTCGACATGTCGGCGCTTCGCCGCTTGCGCCTGCGTGTCATTCCGAACGAAGAAAAGCCGGAAGTTCCGTCGGTCGGGGAAGTTTGGCCGTCTGCACTCGCTCCGGAACGCGAAGTTTACGACTTGTTCGGCATTACATTCACGGGCCACCCCGATTTGCGGCGTATCATGCTGCCGGACAACTGGCGCGGTCATCCGCTGCGCAAGGACTACCCGCTGCAGGGTCCGCGTTTCAACGAAGAAAAGAAGTTCCCGTCGCAGCAGGCTCGCTTCCGTGCGCCGAAGCTGCCTGGAACATTGGAACCTGGAAAGTAGGGATTCCTTTGTCTACCGGTGATCCAAAAGGTCTTAGAATCGAAGATTTCGATCTCATCGAGCAACAAGAAGGCGACCGGATGATTCTTTCGGTCGGGCCACACCATCCGAGCACACACGGGGTATTGCGGCTTGTGCTCGAGTTGGAAGGCGAAACGATTCGTGCTTGTAAACCCGAGATCGGCTTTCTCCATACAGGCATTGAAAAAAATGCTGAGGCTTTGACGTGGCAGCAAGCGATCACGGTCATCGACCGCATGGATTATTTGTCGCCGCTGTCCAACAACCTCGGCTATGTCCTCGCGGTGGAAAAACTGCTCGGCGTCGAAGTGCCGGAACGCGCTCGCGTCATTCGCCTTCTCATGGTGGAGCTTCAGCGTCTCGCGAGCCATTTGGCCTGGCTGGGTACAACCGCCCTCGACATTGGTGCCCAAAGCGTGTTCTTTTACGCCATGGATATGCGCGAATCGATTCTCGACCTGTTTGAAGAGGCATCCGGGGCGCGGATGAACCCGATTTACATTCGCATCGGCGGATTGGCGAACGACATTCCGGAAGGCTTTGAAAACCAGGTTAAAGAGTTTCTCGACTTGTTTCCCAAACGCTATAAGGAACTGCGGGACATCCTCGATGCCAACCCCATTTTCCTCGACCGCATCAAGCGGGTCGGCATGATTTCCAAAGAAGATGCCATCGCTTGGGGTTTGACGGGGCCGAATCTGCGAGCGACCGGTGTGGATTACGATGTTCGCAAAGCCTTCCCGTATCTCGATTACGAGACGTATGACTTTGAGGTTCCGGTCGGTGCCAACGGCGACACGTACGACCGCTACATCGTGCGCATGGAAGAGTTGTGGCAATCGTATCGGCTCTGCTGCCAAGCGCTTGAACGGTTGCCGGACGGGCCGTGGCGCATTGAAGACCGGAAAATTGTCACGCCGCCGAAACACGAAATCCGGGAAAGCATGGAGCAGTTGATTCACCACTTCAAGCTCGTGTCGTATGGGTTCGATGTGCCGGCGGGCGAAGTGTATCAAGCCGTGGAAAGCCCACGCGGTGAAATCGGTTTCTATGTTGTTTCTGACGGCAAGAACAAGCCGTTCCGGGTCAGGGTGCGTCCGCCTTCTTTCTATAACGTCATGGCGCTGCCGAAGTTGTTGGAAGATTGCTTGATCGCTGACATGGTGTCCGTAATCGCCACTGTGGACCCGGTGTTTGGGGAGGTCGACCGATGAGCGCAAAGGCGACTGTCGAGTGGGTGACCAAGCGGGCCGACGAAATTGAAAAGATTTTGGCCCGCTACCCGCAAAAGAAATCTGCTATCATGCCGCTTTTGTATTTGGCTCAAGAAGAGCGGGGCTACATTGCTGATGAAGATCTTGAAGCCATCGGCGAAATCGTCGGTGTCACCAAGGCGTACGCCGAATCGGTCGTGTCCTTCTACAGCTTGTACCATCGGAAGCCGGTAGGTAAGTATGTCATCACGGTGTGCAGCAATATTACGTGCGGATTGTTCGGCGCTGCCGACTTGGTGAAATATCTCGAGCAAAAGCTCGGCATCAAGGTGGGTGAGACCACCGAAGACGGACTCATCACGTTGTTGACGACGGGCGAATGCATCGCCGCTTGCGATGCTGCACCGGCGATCCAGGTGAATCTCGAATACTGCAACTCCGTGACACCGGAACGGGCCGATGCCATCATCGCGGCCATCCGGGAAGGCAAGACTCCGGAACAAATTGCCGATGAATTCGGTGGGTGTTCGTTGCGGCCGACGGCCGGCTTTGTCAGAAAAGCTCCGGCGGTGAATGAGTCCGAGCCCAAAGAAACCGAACAAGCTGATGGCTGATGGGGGAGGGCCGAACATGGGTTTTGAACCGGTTTTGACCAAGGGAATCGGCAGCGTTGATCTTGTCGACATCGAAAACTATGAGAGTTTGGGTGGCTACCAGGCGCTCCGGAAGGCCTTGAAGCAAATGACGCCTGAGGAAGTTCATCAGGAAGTGAAGGATTCCGGCCTCCGTGGCCGCGGCGGTGCCGGTTTCCCTACAGGAGTCAAGTGGGGCTTTTTGCCGGACGACGGTCGCCCGCGCTATTTGTGCTGCAATGCGGATGAAAGTGAACCGGCCACGTTCAATAACCGGCTTCTCATCGAGTACAATCCGCATTTGCTCATCGAGGGCATTTTGATTTCGGCTTATGCGATCAAAAGCACGCAATCGTTCATTTATTTGCGCGGTGAGTTCAAGCGCGGCTACGATATCCTGATGCGTGCCATTGAACAGGCACGAGCCAAGGGATATCTCGGGAAGAACATCCTTGGCACCGATTTCAGCCAGGAGATTACGGTGCACCGAGCAGCAGGCGCTTATATTTGCGGGGAAGAAACCGGCTTGCTTTCTTCGCTCGAAGGCGGTCGGGGCGAGCCACGGCTGAAGCCGCCGTTCCCTGCCGTATCCGGGCTGTACGGCATGCCGACGATTGTCAACAACGTCGAAACGCTGGCCAACGTTCCGCCGATCATCGAGCGCGGAGCCTCCTGGTATCGGACGTTGGGCACCGAAAAGAGCCCGGGAACGAAAATCTACTCCGTCAGCGGCATGGTCGAACGTCCGGGCAACTATGAGCTGCCGCTCGGTGTCACCATGCGGGAGATTTTGGAGCTTGCCGGCGGCGTTCGCAATGGCCGCAAGCTGAAAGCTTTTCAGCCGGGCGGTGCTTCGGCGCCGATTTTGCTGCCGGAACATTTGGATGTCCCGCTTGATTTCGAATCAGCCGCCGAGGCCGGATCGATGTTGGGTACGGCCGGCGTGGTGGTGTTTGACGAAACCGTCTGCTTGATCAAGACGGCGAAGTACTATGCAGACTTTTTCGCGCACGAGTCGTGCGGCCAGTGCACCCCGTGTCGCGAAGGAACGGCTTGGATCAAGCGGATCATCGACCGCTTTGAAGCCGGTCAAGGCACGAAGCAGGATCTGGAGATTCTTGCCGGACTCAAGCGAACGATGCAAGGTGCGACCATCTGTCTGCTGGCAGATGCAGCAACCTTCTTTGTTCTTTCGGTGCTCGAACACTTCCCCGAGGAATTCGAAGCACACATGAACGGCAAGGGTTGTCCGATGGATCTGCCGGTTGAGGAGGTGCAAACGGCGTGAGCGAAAAAAACGTCCAGATTACCATTAACGGGACCCGCGTGGAAGTCCCCGACGGGATGCTGCTCGTCGAGGCGGCCAAAACGGCTGGTGTTGACATCCCGGTTTTCTGCTACCATCCGAAGCTCGAACCGGTTGGCGTCTGCCGCATGTGCATGGTAGAGGTTGAAGGCATGCGGAAGCCTGTGACCGCTTGCACACTCCGAGTGACCGATGGCATGGTGGTGCGGACCGACACGGAGACGGTCAAGACGCTGCATAAGGGTGTTCTTGAGTTCTTGCTGCTGAACCACCCGCTCGATTGTCCGGTTTGCGACAAGGGAGGAGAGTGCCCGCTGCAGGACCAGACGTACACGTATGGTCCGACGGTGAGCCGCTCCCTGGATCCGAAGCAGCGCAAGGCGAAGGCCGTCGACTTGGGGAACTTCATCGTACTTGACCAAGAACGCTGCATTTTGTGCCGTCGTTGCACGCGGTTCGACAACGAGATTTCGCAAGAGAACAACCTGATCGTGGGCGAAAGAGCGCACGATGCGGTGATTACCACCGCGAAAGGCGAGCGGTTCGACTCCTACTACTCGGGCAACACCATCGAACTGTGCCCGGTTGGAGCCCTGACGAGCGACTTGTTCCGCTTCAAGGCACGTCCTTGGGACCTGGCCAAGGTGCCTTCGGTCTGCAACGGCTGCTCCGTCGGCTGCAACATCCGTTTGGACTATCGCTTCGGCGAATTGGTGCGCGTCATGTCGCGTGAAAACCCGGCGACCGATGGCGGCTGGCTTTGTGATCGCGGTCGCTTTAACTACAAATACGTGAACGGCGAAAACCGGATCAAGGAACCGCTCGTTCGCCGCGATGGCAAACTGGTGCCGGTTGAATGGCGGCAGGCTTTGGAAGAAGTCGCGGAAAAGGCCCGCGAAATCATGGCGGAAAAGGGCGGCGGCGCGATCGGCGTCATCGGGGGCGGCCGCTTGACCAACGAAGAGGCGTATTTGCTTCAGAAGCTGGCACGGGTTGGCTTCCAGACCAACAATGTCGACTATCGCGTCGGCAAGCAAGTGATCGCGTCGTATGGCAAGTACGCCGGTCGCCAAACGGATCTCGACGATGCCGACGGCGTGCTGATCGTCGATACGTTGGTCGCTGAACGGGCGCCTGTTCTCGATCTGCGCATCCGCAAGGCGGGACGCCGCAACGCTCGCGTCGTCGATGTGGGGACGGCGTTCGGTTGGTATCGCTACGAGACCAAGCGCTTTCCGGCGCTGCCGGGCGAAGTCGCCGAGGTCTTGGCAAGCGAGGAAGTGTTCACCGAGCTCAAAGACTGCCGCAAGGTCGTCGCTGTATGGGGCGGTCACGACGCTCAAACCGGAGAAGCGGTCGCGGCACTCCTGGACCGTTTGAAGAAGGCTGGTGCGTCCGTCCATTTGTTGATTCTCGGGGAGCAGAACAACAGCCGCGGCGCCGAATACGCAGGCGTTTTGCCGCAGCTGTTGCCGGGCGGCAAAGTCGCAGCCGATCAAAACGCCCGCCAGCAAGTGGAGAAGGCATGGGGCAAGAAACTGCCTGCAAACGAAGGCATGGATACGGGCGCCATGCTCAAGGCCGCAGCCGCCGGCAAGCTCGAAATGCTCGTCCTCGTTGGCGCAAACATTATGCAGACGTATCCTGACACCGAGCTTGTCAGCGAAGCGCTGAAGCGGACGCCGTATGTGGTCGCCGTCGATCTGTTTGAAACGGAGACGGCAAGCTGCGCTGATGTTTTGTTGCCGGCTGCCGGATACCCGGCGAAAACGGGTTCGTATACCTCGTTGGACGGTCTGGTGCAAAGCGTGGACCGCGCTCAAGATACCGAGTTCGACACGTGGACCGACGGTCAGATCATCGTCGGTCTGGGCGAAATGCTCGGTGTCGAGCTTCTCCCCGCCCGCGGTCTCAACGCGGAAATGGCAGCACTCGGCATGGAACTCGGTAAAGACGGCACGTTGCCCGGTTTGGACAGCAAAGCGGTGGCGGAGGTCCTTCGCTCGGCTCGACGCCGATCCGTCGTACCCGGAGACGGTCTCGTGCTCGTCCCGGTGGAAAGGCTGTTTGCCGGCGGAGGCACTTCGTACTTCGACTCCGAAATCGCACATGCACGTCCCAAGCACGAAGGGTACATCCATCCGGAAGATGCGGCGGCGTTGCAGCTCAAGGATGGGGACTCCGTGACACTCGAGGGGGTTGCACAACGCATCACGGTTCAAGTGCGTCTCCAGGAGCGGGTAGTCCGAGGCACATTGCAAGTTCCCGTTGGTTTGCCCGACCTGCCTGTATACCGTTTGCAGCGCGGTGAGGAGTACACTCGGGTGACGCTGCACCGCCAGGTAATGGAGGAGGTCGGTTAGGATGGATATGGGTTCCATCTTGGGGATTCTCATCCGGTCCGTCGTGCTCGTTGTCGGTTTGCTGACGGTATTCGCGTATTTGATGCTGTTCGAACGCAAGTTCCGCGGCTGGTTTCAAATGCGCGTGGGTCCCAACCGCACCGGGCCCTGGGGGCTTCTGCAGCCCATTGCTGACGCGGTCAAGATGATCATGAAAGAGGATATTATTCCTCGCGACGCCGATCGACCGATTTACAAACTGGCGCCGATCATCAGCTTGTTCGTTGCCTTGGCGGCTTTCGCCGTGGTGCCGATCGGACCGGACATCCAAATCGGGTCGATGGTGATTCCGCTTCAAATCGCGAATCCGAATGCTGGACTCCTTGTCGTCTTGGCGTTCATGTCTCTGGCGGTCTACGGCGTGACGTTGGGCGGCTGGGCTTCGCAGAGCAAGTATGCGCTGCTCGGCGCTCTCCGCTCGACGGCGCAGATGATCAGCTATGAGCTCTCCATGGGGATGAGCGTTGTCGGTGTCATCATTTTGGCGGGCTCGTTTCAGCTGCCCGAAATCGTCGCCCGACAGGCTGAATCGGTTCCGTTCATTTTGCTGCAGCCGATCGGTTTCATTCTGTTCTTTATCAGCGCCATCGCCGAGGTGGCCCGTGTACCGTTTGACCTGCCGGAAGCGGAAACCGAGCTCGTTGCCGGTTACCATACCGACTACTCGGGCATGCGGTTCGCAATGTACTCGATTGCCGAGTACGTCAACATGATCACCGTTTCATCGCTCATTACCTTGTTGTATTTGGGCGGCTGGAACGGACCGGCATTCTTGCCGCCGGTGGCATGGTTTGCTCTTAAGGTAGCGGTATTGATCTTCATCTTCTACTGGATTGCGGCCACGCTGCCTCGTATACGGTATGACCGGCTGATGGACTTCGGCTGGAAAGTCATGCTGCCGATTGCGTTTCTCAATTTGGTAGCTACAGCCGCCTGGATCGCGTTCACATGACGAGCAAGGGGGCGAGCGTCACATGATCAAAGGAATTGTGAAGGGATTCGGCACAACGTTAAAGGTCCTGTTCCGACCGAAAGCTACGATTCAATATCCGAACAAAAAGAAACAGCGGAGCGCCCGTTTTCGCGGGCGGCATGAGCTGCGCCGCTACGCCAACGGACTCGAGATGTGCATTGGCTGTGAATTGTGTCAGGTTGCATGCCCGGCTGACGCCATCACGGTCATGGCGACCGAAAATGATCCGGCCCGGCCGAATTCACCCGGAGAGCGGTACGCCTACACCTACGAGATCGACATGCTCCGCTGCATCTTCTGCGGACTTTGTGAAGAGGCGTGTCCGACCGAAGCCCTGCATCTTACGCAAGAATATGAGCTTGCCGACTATACCAGGGAAAGTCTCATTTTCGGGCGTGATCGCCTCGTCAATACCGAGGTAAGCGACTTTCAGGTACCAGAAAACGTATATCCTGAGTACCGCGGCCGAAGGGAGTTGCACGGATCGTGAATGCCGCCTTGTTGATTGCAGGAGCCATTGCAGTCGCCGGTGGTTTGGGCGTTGTCATCGGGCGCACACCCGTGCACAACGTCGTATCGCTGATTGTCAGTTTTATCGGCCTCGCGGTTTTATACCTTACGCTCGATGCCGAGTTCATTGCGATCGTCCAAATTATCGTGTACGCCGGTGCGATCATGGTGCTCTTCTTGTTCGTCATCGCACTGCTGACGACGCGTCGTGATCCGGTTCAAAATCGAAAACCGGAGCCGTCTGGACAAACCTTCTTCGGTATTGTCACCGCTGCGGCTGTATTGATGTTTTTGGTCGGTGGCGTTTTAGGGTTGGAAGCTCCCGGCGGCGAGGGAATCGACGAGACGTTTGGACAAGTCGCTGCATTTGGACGTGAGTTGCTGACTACACACGTCTTTCCGTTTGAAATAGCGGCTTTCGTCCTTCTGGTAGCGGTCGTGGGTGTCGTCATTTTGGTCGGACGAAAGCAAGCCTGATACGACCTCAAGCGTCGAGGGGATCCGATCGATAGGTGAGGAGGGGCCCGTGTGTCCGAAACGGCATTGCAAGGTTATCTAGCATTGAGTGCTCTGATCTTCACGTTAGGAGGCGTGGGGATCATGGTTCGCCGCAGTCCCCTCATCATGCTCATGTGTGTTGAGCTGATGTGGAGCGGAGCAGCACTTGCGCTCATTACGTTTGCGAGACATGTCGGCAACATGGACGGACATATTTTTGCGTTTTTCGTCATGATCGTAGCCGCAGCCGAAGTAGCCATCGGCCTGGCGCTTATTGTGGTGCTCTTCCGGCGTCGTGAAGAGGTTGACGCCGACGACATCCAGCAGTTGAGGGGTTGAATTGCCAATGCAGTCTGCTCCAGTTTTAGCTTTGATCATTGCATTGCCGCTGCTTGGCGCACTGCTTGCGGCGTGGAATCGAAACACGTGGAGTCGGAGAGCCATTGCGATCAGTTCGTCGACCATGGTTTTTGGCGCCTTTGTCGCGACGGTCATCGCGCTCATCCAACTCTCCGGAGCGGAAGGTCAAGTTCTCGGCTTCGAATTGGTTCGGTGGGGCCCGTGGGGCGATATTGACCTCTCCCTCGGTCTGTTGGGCGACCCGATTTCTTTGTGGTGGTCGATTGTCGTCACCGGCGTTGGCTTTTTGATTCACGTTTATTCCGCCGGGTACATGAAGGATGACCCCGGATTCGGCCGCTATTTCGCGAAGCTGAACTACTTCGTGTTTGCGATGAGCCTGCTCGTCCTTGCCGACAACTATATTTTCGTATTGATCGGTTGGGCGAACGTCGGTGTTGCATCATTCATGCTCATCGGTTTTTGGAATTACAAGCCCGAAGCGGCGTCAGCTGCCATGAAGGCGTTCATCATGAATGCCATCGGTGAAGTCGGACTGATTTTGGCCAACGTATTGATTTTCGTCAACTTTGGGACGTTCAAGTTCGACGGCGTCTTCAATCAGGTATCCGGCGTTTCGACAGAGGTACTGACCGCCATTGGTCTGCTTTTGCTTGTGGCGGCCGTTGCAAAATCAGCGCAACTCCCCTTGCATACCTGGCTGCCTGACGCGATGCAGGGGCCGACCGCAGTGAGTGCGTTGATCCACGCAGCCACCATGGTTACCGCCGGTGTCTACCTTGTCACTCGCTCGCATCCGATTTATCTGGGATCCGAGACGGCAATGCAAGCCGTTGCCTGGGTAGGTGGCCTGTCGGCACTGTTTGGCGCTCTCGTCGCTTTGCGGCAGACGGATATCAAGCGCGTGCTCGCTTTCTCTACGATGAGTCAAGTCGGCTACATGATGCTCGCCGCCGGTGTCGGGGCGTATACGGCAGCGATGTTCCATTTTATGACGCACGCGTTCTTTAAGGCATTGCTCTTTTTGGCTGCCGGCATCATCATCCATTATCTCAACGGGGAACAAGATCTCCGCAAGATGGGTGGACTCGGCCGCAAGATGCCTGCCGTATACTGGATGTCTTTGATCGGCGTGGTTGCGATTGCAGGCATTCCGCCGCTCGCCGGTTTCTTCAGCAAGGAAGAAATTCTCCACGCCGTTCACGCAGAAGGACTCACGTTTTTGTACTTCTTGGGCATTGTCGTCGGCGGCATGACCGCTTTCTACATGTTCCGCCTGTTCGCCTTGACCTTTGCCGGTGAATCGTATGAGGAACGCGCACAACAGACGGCTTATCGCAGCGGAAAGAAAAACCGTCGGACCGAGCAAGCTCAGGAAGCGGTGCACCATCCTGCCGGTCCCGAAATGTTGATACCGGTCGGGGTATTGACGGTGCTTTCCGTGATCGGCGGTTGGATTTCCATTCCAGGCCTCACCTCCGTACCTCAAAACTTCTTGGGTACGGCTCTCGGAAGATATACGGAATGGCACGCACATGCGATGAGCTATGGTCCGGAACTCATTTTGATTCTCGCCATTGCCATCGCAGGTGCTGCACTGGCGTTGTATCAATATGGACCGCAAGGTGCCTGGCGGCGCATTGAAATCGAGTCCGCCGAAAAGCGGTCGACCGGTTTGCTCGCGACCGGGTTTTACTTGGATTCGGTATACCAGACGCTCGTTGTGCGACCGGTACTCGGTATCAGTGGTTTCATTGCAAACTGGACTGAGCCGAAAGTCGTCGACGGGGCGGTGAACGGCTTGGCTCGGTTGGTTCAAATCACAGGCGACACCTTGCGAAGATGGCATGCCGGCCTGGTCAGGCGCTATGCACTCGTCGTGTTCGTCGGTGTTGCTGGCGTGCTGGCTTACGTGTTGCTGATGTTCTAAAAACCGTGACAAGCCATTGAGGGGGTCCTCTCATTGCCGATCTCAGATGTGAACGTTAATTTTCAACTGATAGCGCCGATCCTCACCTTGGCGGCTGCGGCGATCATTGTGCTTGTCCTCGATTTGATCCTGCGTTTCGAACGTGCACGCCGCCCGTGGTTTATTGTGACCGTCGCCGGCTTGCTGTTGGCGGGCTGGTACACCTTCGACCTTTGGCGGTACATTGAGCCCGCGGCTTCGGTGGCAGGGAGCGTCACAGCAGGGAACTTGAGCGCCGGCATCAGCGGTTTCGCCGAAGCGTTCCATGCGGACCGCTTCAGCCTGGCGTTCAGCGGCATCATTCTGGCCGCCGCTTTAGGAGGCACGCTGTTGAGCGTCCGCCGTCGAGAAGACGACATGTCCGGCTTCTTGGCGTTG
The DNA here is from genome assembly GCA_937983075.1 of uncultured bacterium. Taxonomy (GTDB): domain Bacteria; phylum Bacillota; class Limnochordia; order DTU080; family JAAYLA01; genus CALKAQ01. The sequence goes on from CALKAQ010000075.1 coordinate 12,595, forward strand.
GTATTGCTCGCAGCGGCCGGGATGACGGCTATTGTCGGCGGCAGCAGCTTGATCACCATTTTTATTGGACTCGAGCTGTTTTCGCTCAGCCTGTATGTTGGGGTCGGCTTTCGCAAGAACGACGTTCGATCCAAAGAAGGCGCTCTGAAGTACTTGATTCTCGGTTCGGTGGCGTCGGGCTTATTGCTCTACGGCTTTGCGTTGATCTACGGTTCAACTGGTACCGTGCTGCTCTCGGGAATTCAGCAGCATTGGGAAACGGTTGGAGCTGCCGGCATGACGACGCTCTATGGAGTCGGGCTTGCCCTCGCATTGATTGGTTTCGCATTTAAGATGGCTCTCGTGCCGTTCCACACGTGGGCACCCGACGCATACGAGGGCGCACCGGCCGCCTTGACCGGATTTATGGCGGTTGGAACCAAAGCAGCTGCATTTGCCGCGTTGATTCGCTTGTTGGCTGTCAGCGTTCCGTTGGATGTCTTGGGGAACGTACTGCTGCCCATCGTGATACTCGGTATGCTGAGCATGTTCGTCGGCAGCATCCTCGCGGCGCAGCAGCAAAACATGAAGCGTCTGCTCGCTTATTCCGGTATCTCTCACGCCGGGTATCTTGTTTTGGCGCTGCCCGGATTGACGTCCGACGGTGTCAGTGCCGCAGTGTTTTACCTGCTGGCATACTTGTTCATGACGCTGGGCGCATTTGCGATCGTCGTCTGGCTGGGTGACCGGCCGGACGCCGGTGCTGGCCTGGCGGCATATCGCGGCCTTTTCTACCGGCGCCCGATACTGGCGGCTATGCTGACGTTGTTCTTGCTCTCGCTGGCCGGTGTTCCGGCGACCGGTGGATTCATGGGCAAGCTGCTGCTCCTGAAAACCGGTATTGATCAAGGCGTCATCCTTCTCGTCGTTTCCTTCATATTGACGACCGGTATCTCGGCATTTGCCTACCTGCGGGTTGTGCTCAGCATGTGTCAAAAGCCGGCGGAGGAGGCTGTTGCAGCGGTGGGCGGATATACCCAAGTGGCCGCTGCAGCCGAGCCGGGCACGCTTTCCGCGGAGACGGATGCCGAGCGTGCGGCGTTGGCGTTGGAGCGTGAAGCGGATCAAGAAGTCCGGTTTTCGTGGTCATTCGCGTTCGTTGTCGGTATCGCAGCAATAGGAACGTTGTATTTGGGACTTTTCCCGCAAAGCGTATTGAGCAGTCTCGGCAGCTTGCTCGCGCTGCAGTAACGCGGCGACGGATTGCTGCCGTGCCATGGTGGGGCTGTTCCTGAAAGGGAGCAGCCCTTTTTTGCTGCGTGAGAGACGGTTGGTTTTCGATTGAACCCGTCGTGGCGCAATTTACCATTATCCCGCATGCAGGGCCTGTCTACCCATATCGTGAAGTCTTTTGCTGTCTTCCCTTGATGTGGAACGCATGACAAGGGAAGTCAAAAAAAGATGACCCTGGAGGGGTACACGGTGGGTAGAAAGGCGAGCAGATTCGCCATCCTATTGGCGATACTAGTTGTCGGTGGCTGCACATGGTTCCCAGCCGCTTCGGACAACTCAGACGCTGCAGCGATCATTGAATCACAAATTAATGCTTTTCTTGCGGCCGATGCCTTAAAAAATCCATCGCTCTACTTAACTACCTTGGCTCCTGAAATTTCCATCCATGGACAAGTCTCCGGCATTGCTTCTTCCGGTTTGATCACCAGAGACGATTTTATCGATGAAGTGGAGAAAACCGTCTGGAGCTCCGCGGAAGTTATCGCCCAGTTTATCGACGATTACACGATAACGGTCGACGGTGAGAAAGCCTTTGTCGCTGGGAAGTTCTACCGGGAAGTTGAGCTTCTGCCGGGTGAGACCGTAACGATCCAAGGCACCATTTTGTTTGAACTTCAAAAGCGACAGGACACTTGGGTTATTACCGGAATTACCCTTGACACGGGCAGCAGCGGTGGCAATCCGCCCGGTCATTCCGACCCTGATCCCATTCCTGAACCCGAGCCGGAACCGGACCTCGTCATTGAAGTCGGCTGGATTCGACCGGACAGCAGCAATTTCCGTACTCCCTATTATGTGTTGACAAGTTCCAAGCCGGGCCCGACGTTGATGGTCGTCGGCGGCGTCCACGGAAATGAAATTGCCGGCTATCAAGCGGCAGAGCGACTTGTCAACGAGTTTGCGCCGGACCGCGGTCGGCTTGTCGTGATCCCCAGAGCAAATGCTCATGCCATTGCGCTAAACAAACGCGGAGCACCTGACATACCCGATCTGAATCGTCGCTTCCCGGTTGGATCGAGCCCGATCGGCAAGACGGCGAACGAGATCTGGAACGTTGTACTTGAGTACAAGCCCGATTGGTTCCTCGATCTGCATGAAGGCTACGATTTCCACATTGTCAACAAGAATTCGGTTGGCCAAAGCGTGATTGTATATCCGACCGGCAATTCCACAAGCGTGGCCAGAGCCTTGGTCAATTACTTGAATTCGATGCCGGCTATTACAAGAAACGGAAGCAAGCGGTTCTCGTACTTGCAGTATCCGGTCTCGGGAAGCTTGGCACGCAAAGTCGGCGCCGATCTCGGCATTCCGTCGGCCATCATTGAAACGGCTTGGCCTGATCCACTGGCACGTCGTGTCGGTTTCCATATCTACGCGGTGCGGTTTGTTGCTGAGCGCATGGGAATGAATTTGATTTCGCAAGAAGGATTGGTCATCGAAAGACGTGCCATCTAGAGGAACCGCATGATACGCGTGACAGCCTGGAGCGCCCGAAAATGTCTTTCGGGCGCTCTTTTTTGCGTCTTTTTCGTGAATGAGCTGTGGTATGATGGGAACGAGGTGATCGAAGAGCATGGATGCCAAGGTACAGCGTACGCAATCACTCCAGGGGCGCATAACCATCGCAGGGTCGAAAAACTATACGTCGCGCCTCGTGCTCTCAACGGCGTTGGCCGGCGGAGAGTCGGTCGTTATCAATCCGGCTCCTATTGATGATGCCCAGGCAATGGCCGAATGCTGCGAGCGCTTGGGAGCTGAAATTGCAAAACAAGCCGACGCATGGCGTATTCGAGGTGTGGACGGGGTTCTGAAAGGGCCGGCGCGTCTCAACGTTCGCAATGCCGGAGCCGTGGTGCGTTTCCTGATGGCTGTTTGCGCCACGAGTGAAGATCCCATCGAGCTTTATACGCCGTATCCTGAATCGTTGGGGCGTCGACCGCACAGCGACCTCATTGAGGCGTTGCGATCCCTCGGTGCCGAAGTCAGTTCGGCGGACGGGGGGCGATTGCCGGTCACGGTGCGCCGAGGATCGCTTCGGGCAGGGAAGGTGGACATATCCGGAAAAACATCGTCGCAATTTTTGAGTGCGCTTTTGTTTCTCGCCCCGCTGCTCGACGGCGTGACTGAAATTCGCGTTAGCGATGTCCTGCGTTCACGGCCTCTCGTCCGCCAGACACTCGAGGTATTGCGCCTTGTTGGCATTGACGTAGAAGCCGACGACAATCTGACTCATTTTCGGGTCGAAGGACCTCAGCGCTACACAGCAGGTACATATCGTGTGCCGGGCGACTGGCCGGCCGCAGCGGCCATTTTAAGTGCAGCAGCCGTCGTTGAATCGGATGTGACAGTGGAAGGCTTGGTGGAGGACGATCAGGGCGAACGCCGTATTCTCGATGTACTCCGCGAGATGGGAGCCGATGTGGAAGCGGATCTTGAAGCCGGCTGGGTGCGGGTGCGGGGTGGAAGGCCGCTGAAACCTGTTGAAGTGAACGGCGATTTAGCCACCGATGCAGTGCTGTCAATGGTTGCAATGGCGGCTTTTGCCGACGGAACGTCTCGCTTCTATAATGTAGAAAACCTTCGCTATAAAGAATGTGACCGCATCACAGATTTTTGTCATGAACTGCGCAAAGCCGGTGTCCATGTTGAGGAACGGCGAAGCGAAATCATCGTTCACGGCCGCAACGACTTGCTGCCGGGCGGGGCGCGCATCGATGCACATTATGACCATCGGGTGCTCATGGCATTAACGATCGTCGGCCTTCGTTGCAAAGAGCCGCTTTTACTCTCGGACGCGCATCACGTCGCTAAATCCTACCCGGATTTCTTTGCCGACATGGAGCACTTGGGAGCCAACCTGCAAATCGACTCGGACTATTATGAGCAAGTAGCAGTGAAAGCTCGCCGCACCTAGGTTTTGTTCTCTTCTAGCCTGATAAATGTTGCATATGGCAGCCGCCCCCCACATATGGATGCTTCATGAGGGCTGTATATGGCCCATTTATGGCTACCTGCATGGGAGGCGGTGTGGGTGATGCGTCAAGTATGGCGTTACGTGTTATTTGGCCTCGGGGTCATCGGCATCATTTGGGGCATCGTATTGTTGTTCTCTCAGGTTTGGCACGCGCTGATCGTTTTTGCCGTATCCCTCTTGTGCTTGGCCGCTACGCGTCTGATAGGTCGGGAAGAGGCAGCTGTTGGCACCGCCGCGGCTGGAGTCAGTACGGTTTCGGAACCTGAGCGCCAGAGTGCTCCGGTGGGTCAAGAACAGGCGGCTCAAGATCCAATGGATGCAACCGGGAATCTCGAGTCTTTGGATCCGAGTACGCAAGAAAGGACTGCCCATACAGACGGACACGACGATCCTTCTTTGCGGACCGCTGGTGTCATGCTGGCTGAGGAGCTGCCCGATGACGAGCCGGAGTCGGACGAGGAAGATGCTTGGTAATGACTGAGTGCCCGCATAGCCTGAAATCACCGTTAGCCGCTCTGGATCGGAATTGACAGTTCAGCCGGAATTCGATAAAATGGATTCAGGGCGTATGTACGCCCGGGTTGGACCGCTTGCGTCAAAGACTTAACAAGTGGACAATCGTCGGGTCGTGTTGTGCGTCGTGGAAACTTTCTCCACGGCGTTTTGCTGTGCAGAGGGACAACTCATCTGACATCTTTTCTGACGCATTCGCATGGTATATAATTTACGTGTATTCACATTTCATTGGAGGTGGTTGTAATTCGCAGAGGGCCACGTGCCGAAAAGGCTCCGCGTCAGGGGCCGCGCATCAATGAGGAAATTCGGGGACATCGAGTACGAGTAATTGACCCCGATGGCAACCAGTTGGGAATTCTCACGCCAGAAGAAGCCTTGCGGGAAGCAATGGCTCGGAACATGGATCTGGTCGAAGTTTCACCGCAGGCGCAACCGCCGGTCTGCCGTATTATGGACTACGGCAAGTACCGGTACGAGCAGAGCAAGCGCGAAAGAGAAGCGCGCAGGAATCAAAAGACGGTTACGGTCAAAGAGCTCCGTATGCGCCCCAAAATCGACGACCACGATTTTGAAGTGAAGGCCAGGAATGCTCTTAGGTTCCTTAAAGATGGCGATAAGGTGAAGATTTCCGTTCGCTTCCGCGGACGTGAAATCATCCATCAAGATTTGGCGAGGCAAAAACTGGGTACCCTGGCGGAGCAACTTGGGGATATGGCTGTCGTAGAACGCAAGCCTTTCATGGAAGGGCGCCAGATGATCATGATATTGGCCCCTGCGAAGAACAACAACGAATAACGGGCTCGGGCTTTGCATCCGGGCCTCGCCTCTGCTCGTCGAGTGCGGTTTGTCCGGCCTTGACCGAATGGTCAAGCGGTCAGCCGCGCCTTTTCGTTTTTTTCCACTGTTTGCGTCAGTCTCGCAGCAGCATTTCCTTCGCCAAGTTGCGGTACGCATCTGCCCCTGGAAGTGCCTTCGCATATTCAATGATCGGGACTCCTTTCTCCGTCGATTCCGCAAAGCGAATGCTGCGGTAAACAACGTGGTCGAGCACTTTGATCTCGGGTTCAAAGGTCTTCTTTAATGCCTTGAGCGTGTCATTGGCATGCCGGGTGCGTCGGTCGAACATCGTTGGCAAGATACCGAATATTTTCAGCTGACTGTTCATTTGCGCGCGCACTTTTTGCACATAGAGCAAGATGCCGTGAACCGCCCGCAGCGCAAGGTACTCGCAGGCTACCGGTATGATCAGCTGGTCGCTCACGGCAAGCGCGTTCAGTGTGAGCAAGCCGAGAGACGGTTGACAGTCGATGATGATGTCGTCGTAAGCGTCGCGGAGCGGACTCAAAACGGCTGCAAGACGACGTTCACGTGCAATGGCCGTAAACAGTTCGAGTTCGGCCAACGCAAGGTCGATGTTCGCCGGCAACAGATCGACACCAAAACGCGAACGCAACAGAACTTCGTGCGCCGGGACGCCATGTCGCAGCGCATTGTAGACGGAACGTTCGAGTGCATCGGGTTCAAAACCGCTGGCAACCGTCAGGCCCGCTTGCGGGTCGAGATCCACCATGAGGACGTTGCGCCCCATATGGGCCAACGCTGCGGCAAGATTGACGGTTGTGGTGGTTTTGCCGACGCCACCTTTGTGATTGGCTATGGCAGTAATACGACTCATACCCCAACAATTTCTTTGAGGTTGGTCAAGATCCTGCGGCCGCGATAAAACAGGGGCCGAATCGAACTTCGGCCCCTTAGTTTACTTAATTTTGCACCATCTTAATGATAGCGCTTGCGATGGCTTGTTGTTCTTCCTCGCTGGCACTGGTCCACAGCTCTTGGAGCACCCTCTGTTCAGGGTTCTGCGGATTGACGTTTTGTGCTAGGATATCACCGATTTGTTCTGCGCGACTAGCCAGCTGGTCGTGGGACATCCCCATGCTCTGTCCTCTTTGAACGGCTTCCGCCAGGGTTTGTTTCCAGCTTTCCCAACTTCGGCTCATCGCAATCCCTCCTTTCATGCCTCACACGGTGAGTATTCCCCGACACAAGAGAGTGCAGTCAGACTGCCGGAGGCGGAGGAACTGGATTTTGGGAAAGAAAAAATGGGGCAGACACGGCCCCGAAAAAATCGCTTGCAAAACTAGGGAGATTGCTCCTCAGTTTTTTTCTGTTCGGTGAGCTTTTTCTGATCATCCGGGTTATCGTCAAGAATACCCGAGCTCGCCTTTTTGAATTCGCGGAAGGTGCGTCCGAGAGCGCGGCCGACGTCAGGCAGCTTGCCGGGTCCAAAGATAATCAAGGCCAGGATCAGGATGATAAGGAGTTCGGCTCCGCCAATACTACCACCAAACATTTGATTTACCTCCGGCTGTGATCGCGTGCAGCAACGGCGCGATGCATGTCATGTGTATAGTAGAACATGTTATGGGTAACAGGTCAAGGGGCGAATGTCTCCGGTGTGCCGCCCAAGCCGATCCAAGCCGCAACTTGACGGCGGCACCTTATTGCAGTAGGTTTATAGCAGAGTGTTCTGCCGTTCCAGCGGCTTTCAGCAGGCATAGAAAGAGGGTATCAGGTTGCAGCGGGTTGAGAAACAACGTCGCACGATTGTTTGCTATCAATGCGGTGTGAGCTTGGGCACGATGGAAGTCGGCCTGGACGCTGAGGGCATGGAAGCGTTCCGAGAAGAGGCCAAGCGCCGGCGCAAAGAGCACAAATGTGGACAGGGCGAACCGCCCCGACTCGGCAATCCGTCGAAACAGACGGTCGATGAAGCGTTGCGGCCACCTCTATAAGCAACGCACGTTCAGACAGGCGTTCAAGACGTTGGAGCCGCAGCCCAACTTTCCATGTGGTCAACGATCAAGCGAATGGCCACATTTTCCGTTTCATCGGTGAACTCCAGCTCCGTATTGGAGCCGATATACTTTTGCTGCAGATCTTCGGTCAGACGCATAGCCGTGCCGTCATCCACCACCGTGGCTTTCCCGCGCGCCATGACGGCACGATACGGCAGTTTGGTATCACTGATGCTGACGGCCACCCTAGCGTCTTGCTGAATGTGCTTGACTTTATCCGCGTCCCGCGGGCTGATAAACCAAAAATCGCCATCCTGATAATGAAACCACATGGGCGTCACGTGGGGATCTCCGTCGGGCGTCAACGTCGCTACGTGGGCGATGGCACGATCACGCATGAGATCGTGGATGAGTTCAGTCGCGCTTTCCATCGTAATTTGCTGGGGCATTGCAACACCTCCTCGCAGCTAGAGTGCCCCGTCGTGCCGCGAGGCAAAAAGTACGTTTTTGCCAATGCCGGTCAGGAAATCTATCAGTATGAAGCGCGCTCAACCCATTGCTTGAGTTTGCTTCTTTGCACTTTTTCAACGGGGAGGAGCTCTTCCCGCTTTGGCTGCAACGCTTTGGAAACATCTTGAATGTCGATGACCAGCTGCCGCAATTGATCGGGTTCCAGAGAAGCCGCATGATCCGTGCCTTTCCACGTCCGGTCCAAGGTGAAATGGCGTTCGATCCATTCCGCGCCCAGCACCATCGCTGCAATGTCTACAGCAATACCCAAGTGGTGGCCCGAGTAGCCGATGCCCTTCACTTGTGTTCCGTAGGCGCTTCGTAGACGAACTACCTCCAGCAAAGCCAAATCCTCAAAAGCAACCGGATAGCCCGAGACACATGCGTACAGTACCGTGTCTTTCAATCGATTGCGTCGGTGGACGAACTCGATGATCCGTTCTTCTTCCTGCCTTGTGGTCATGCCGAGCGAAATATGAATTTCCCCGCCATATTCGTCGCATAGATATGCCAAGATCCCGAAGTGCGTGTTGCAAGCGGACGGTACTTTGATGATTTCGGGATTCAAACTGGCGATCTCACGGGCACTCGTAACATCCCAAACACTGCTGCTGTAAACAACCCCATTTTCTTCACAACACGCCTTCAGCAATCGGTGTTGATCGAGTCGCAGCTCCAGTGCTTCCCGATGTTCACCGTAAGTCGCTCCATATGAGTGTTCAGGCACCGGGTGTGGCGCTGCATATTGCTCGGGTGTCAAGCATTCGACTGGATTCCGTTTTTGAAATTTCACCACGTCGACCTTGCATTCGGCTGCAATGCGAATCATCTCCAATGCCGTTGTCAGGTCGCCGCGATGGTTGCAGCCAATTTCAGCGACTACGTGTGATCGTCTCATGATGGCCTCCTTTAATCAGCGAAACGGTGGAGTACAGGCGTCAACGCGTCGTGGCGCCACACGTTTCAGTACCAAAGGTTTGACGTGCATTGGCGAGACGTTCTTCCCCGCAAAGGGGTCATTGCTGTGGCAGCCAACGTGACGAGACCTCCTTTTAACTCCGTATATGTGCGTCATCGTATTTCAGTGATGGGTCAAAATTACGTTTCAAAATAGGAAAATCGGAGGTCGTATGAGACGCACGAAGTTCTTTTCACGTACGTACTATTCTCGTAAAGTATGTGATTGCTAGGAAAGGAGCGTTGCGGTTGAAATTGAAGGAAACCCTTTCCGGCACCGCTGAAGCTGTGGAAAATGTTGAACCCGACGAAAAGGCCGCCAAAAAAAGTGCTCGAAAAATCAAACGCGTCGCGATTGTGGGCGGTGGTGAAACTCGCAGAAAGGCGCCTTTTAAAAATAAGTCATGGGAAATTTGGGCTTTTTCAAGTCGACGTGACCGGTATCCGAGAGTTGATCGTTGGTTTGAGATCCACGCGATGAAAGATTTGCGGCAACAACTGGCAAAACGCAAGCCGGGCCGGAGAAGTTTCCGTAACTATATGCGTTTCATGAGGCGATTGAAATGTCCGGTGTATATGCAAAAGGTACATCCTAAGATCCGGACCAGTGTAAAGTTTCCAAAGGATGAGCTAGTGGCGGAATTCGGCCGCATTTTTACCAGCACGGCTTCGTATTTGCTGGCGTTGGCCATCAAAGAAGGCTACCAAGAAATTGGACTGTGGGGAGTCAATCCCAAAGGAAAGGATTATGCCCGTCAACGCCCTGCCATTCGGTACTTGCTAGGTCTTGCGCGCCAGCGCGGCATCCGGCTGCGGTTACCCAAAGGCTTTTCCATTCGTGTTCCCAAAAAACCAAAAGTCGTTAAGACCAAAGTCTTGTACGCCTATGATTGGCGATCGCGCCATGCATGGTGGAGAAAACGTTTACGCAAAAAGCATAGAAAGCGCGCAAGGAGAAAGTGAGATGGCCAATCGAGAAAAGCGTCGGGATCAACGCAAAAAAAAGGCGAATGATCGGGGCGGGAAAGAACCTGATCGCTTGATCATAGCGAAAAAAAATGTCGTGATCAAGCGGTATCGAAACAAAAAAGAGGCGCTTCGTGAAGCCAGAGCCATGAAAGCGTATGGAGAAAGCCCGCATTTGGTTCGTTTTCACCGCTTTTTTGTTAAACGTGGCAGAGGGTTTATTGTTATGGAGCGCATCAAAGGGCGCACGTTGTGCAAAGTGATCAAGAAAAAAGGAGCGATGCCGTCCACAAAGGTCATCGAGATCACCTTGCACATTTTAGAAGGCATCAAGAAGCTCCACGAAGCCGGCTATGTCCACGGGGATTTGCACTGTAACAACGTGATGGTCACGAGTTACCGAGACGGCAAGATCAAAATCATCGATTTTCAGCACGCTGTCCGCAAGAAAAAGAACGGCAAGGCTCGTGCACGGAGGAAACTTCCGAACCCGCCGGCGGCGCTGCCGCCGGAAAGCCGGAAACGTACCATCAACGACAGTTACGATATTTACGGCGTGGGGTTTATGGCGGCTTGCATGCTGCGCGGCCGTTTGCTGAGCAAGCCGCCGCGCAAAGGTGATTTGGGTCCCGCATCAGACCTGTGGCGGGTTATTGTCAAGGCGGTGCACAAACGACCTTCGGAACGATATCAGTCGGCACAGGAGATGATGGAAGCATTGCGCGCAATCGCTGCGACTGTTTCGGATGAACCCGCGGCGGATGATAGCGGCATTGCCGCTCAACCGGTCAGCGAGTAGCGGAGCGGCGTGACGAGTTTCGGCGTTGTTTGGTTTTCGTTCGAACCTTGGCCGCTCGGCCGGGACCTGGGCGACGCGCTGAACTCTTCCGCGTTTTCGGCGGCTGCAGCGCCGGTTCTTCTTCCGGATAGCGCGGTTCGATGGCTTGTCCGGTTTTCTTTTCGATGCTCCGCAGAAAGCGTCGCTGCTCGAGCGAGATGAACGTAATTGCCATTCCCTTCCGCCCGGCACGACCCGTTCGGCCGATGCGGTGGACATAAGACTCCAGGTCGGCAGGGGCGTCGTAGTTGATGACGTGTGAGACGTCATCGACATCGATGCCGCGGGCGGCGACATCGGTGGCAATGAGTATCCGGTTTTTGCGTTTGCGAAATGCGTTCATTACCCGAATGCGCTCCGGCTGACTCATATCGCCGTGCAAACCTTCGGCAGGGACATCTCTTTTGGCCAGCTGCTGCACAAGATCGTCGACACGCCGTTTCGTGCGGCAAAAGATCATTGCCTGCTCGATGTCTTCTTCCGAGAGGATGCGCATCAAGATGTCGAAGCGCTCATGCTCGGAAACGGTCACGTATTGCTGCTGGATGTCGGGCGTCGTAGCGGCTGTTTGTGCAATCGTCACTTTGGCCGGATCGTTGAGAAATTCGCTGGCAATGCGTGCGACGGCCGGAAGCATGGTCGCGGAGAAAAGCAAGGTTTGGCGTTCGAGCGGAGTCGAGTCCAGGATGAAGCGGACGTCGTCGATAAAACCCAAATCGAACATACGGTCTGCTTCGTCGAGGACAACGTGGCGAACATTCGGGAACTCCAACGACCCGTTGTACATGTGGTCGACCAGCCGACCCGGCGTGCCGACGATGATATCGACACCGTGGCGGATGGCCGCCGCTTGGATTTCGATGTCGTGCCCACCGAAAATGGCGATGAGGCGAACTTGTTTGTACTTGCCCAAGGCAGCCAGCTCGTCGGCCACTTGAATCGCCAGCTCGCGGGTAGGAGTGATGATCAAGGCTTGCGGCATACCTTGGCCCGGTTGAATCAACTCGAGTATTGGAATGCCAAAGGCTGCCGTTTTGCCGCTGCCGGTTTGGGCCAAGCCGATGATGTCCCGCCCGGCGAGAGCAAGCGGAATGGCTTCGGCTTGAATGGGTGTCGGCTTTTTGAATCCCATTTCCCGAATCGCTCGAAGAATGGGCGGTGAGATGCCCAACGCGGCAAAAGAATCGGACGGTTTCTCCCGCCGATCGCGCCTCGTCTGCCGCTGTTGTCTTCCACGAGCGCGCATGGTGGGCTGTTGGCCCTCTGCGTATGACTTGCTTACTCCTTGGTTGCTAATGGTACTTTCCTCCCCCTTTACATCCATCATAGCATGTTAGCTCAGCCACTAAAACCGAGACGAAATGAAATATGGCAGAGTTTCGGTTTGTTCCCTTTTCTCACTCGCACAGCCGTGCTATACTCAAAGAGCTGTTAGGAAACCTAACGTAATTTTGGGGTTGCCGCGCCAGCAGAAACAGGGAGGTTCCTACCGCCGATGCAGCAGGTCTATCCGGTTCAGCGCCCGTTGGACCCTGAAGACGTGTACACCGATCTCATGTTCGAACCACCCGAGGATCGCCCGTACGTGATCTTCAATATGGTCAGCAGTATTGACGGAAAAACCACAATAAACGGTGAATTGAGAAAAGTGCGCATTGGCAGCAGCACGGATCGAAGGCTCATGGAGTGGATTCGCTTGCCGTGTGACATGGTGCTGCGAGGCGCTGAAACCGTCCGGGTCAATCCGAGATACACCGGCGTAAGTGAGGATCTCGCCGCACGTCGGCAGAAAGTCGGGCGTCCCGCTCAGCCTTTGGTCGGCATTGTCAGCGCTTCATGCAATCTTCCGTTGGACAAGCCGCTGTTTACGGATCCGCCGCGCCGACCGGTCGTCATCACTTGCGAACAAGCGCCACAAGACGCATTGGCTGCGGTCAGCGAAAAAGCCGACGTCATCATTGCCGGCAGCGAACGAGTGGATCCGGAGCGGGCTTTGGCGCTGCTTCAAGAAAGGTACGGCGTGCGTCGTCTGCTGCTCGAGGGCGGGCCGCGCCTGAATTACGACTTTTTGCGGGCCGGTTTGGTCGACGAAATATTTTGGACGATTGCCCCGAAACTCATCGGCCGTGCCAAGGACAAGACGATGGTAGAGGGAAGAGACGTCTTTCATCCGATGCCAAGCGCTCGTCTGGTGACGGCGTTTGTTCACGAAGACGAGTTCTACTTGCGGTATCGCATTTTAGGTTCCCCGAGTGCAGTACGGAGAAGCCATTAGAAAAGGGGGATGGACGTGAAGCGCACAGCGGCTGCCGCTTGGATCACGCTGCTCGTGCTCTGTGTGCCGCTTGTGGCGGCGAGTCCACCGTGGGAAGAAGAGGACCAAGCTTCACCTCACGCCGTCATGCGAAACATCGCAGTACCGTTCCCTCAACTCGACCATCGCGCCGGGATCGATCCGGAAGTCGCCGCTGTCATCGACGCTGCCATAGCAGAACGTGTCGGCGCGATGTTGCAAGAGCTTTTGCCGTTCGGCAGTATTATTGGTCAAGCGGAAGTAACACTGGATGCGCAGGACGTATTGAGCATCACCATGCAATACTCGGGCTACCATCCGCCGATGGCGCATCCCGTTCATCTCATGACGTCCTTGACCGTCGATTTGCGGACCGGACAAATTTATCGACTGCCTGATCTTTTCGCGGGCGACGCCTACATCGACACGATATCCGCAGAAGTGGCGCGGCAGATTGCGGAGAAGGAAATTGGGGTGTTTGAAGAGGTTGTGCGCATCGCGCCGGATCAGCCGTTTTACCTAACGCCCGAAGCGTTGGTGATCTATTACCAAGTGTATGAAATTGCGCCGTACGTCTTTGGGTTTCCCCGGTTTGAAATCCCGTACGAGATGCTGGCGGATATCGCTAAAGAAGGCGGTCCCATTGACCGCATGGCCGGTTTTGCGCCATAAGGCGAAAGACAGCGTGCCGGATCCACGTACAGCGTGGCGCCGACACGTTTGTTTTTTTACGTGAGAGCGCCGCTCGTGCTGGCCCGGCGCGCCCGGCCGCGCGCCCACTCGCGCAACGCTGCGACTTGCTCCGCCATGGTTTGTACCAGCGGATGCGTTTCGGAGGCGGCTGCGACGAAATCCTCAGTGATCGGTTCACGCCCTGCACGAAACGCTTTGAACAGCCCGCTGATGACCACTTGTTCAATCTCCGCACCGGAAAAACCGTCGGTCGCCTCGACCACACGCTGGACGTCAATGTCTGCGGCACTGCGCTTGACGGTTTGGTGCTCACGCACTTTTTCGTAGTGAATGCGGAAGATGTCGGCACGTTCTTGCGGCGAAGGCAAATCGACGAAGAAAATTTCATCGAAACGCCCTTTGCGAAAAAGCTCAGGGTGATGTGTCCCCAGTTCGCGAATGTCATTTCCCGTGGCGACGAGAAACACCGGTGACGTGCGCTCTGACATCCATTGCAGCAAGGTGCCGAAAACTCGGGCGCTCGTGCCGGCGTCCGTGGTGTTGCTGCTGCCGGCGCCTGATAAGCCCTTTTCAAGTTCATCCAGCCATAAAACGCAAGGAGCGATGGCTTCCACCACCTGCATGGCTTTGCGGATGTTCGCCTCGCTGCTGCCGATGTAGCCGGCGAAAATACGCCCCATGTCGAGGCGGACGAGTGGGAGCCCGAGTTCTCCGGCGAGCGCTTTGCATGTCAGCGATTTGCCGGTGCCCGGGATGCCGAGGAGCAGCACGCCTTTCGGATACGGCAGTCCGTACTTGCGAGCCGCTTCGCCAAATGCGTCACGCCGCTCATCGAGCCACTGCTTGAACCCGTCCAGACCGCCGACGTCAGCGAAGCTCAACTGCGTGTCATAGTACTCGAGGACGTCGGATTTCTTGACGGTCTGCCGCTTTTCCTCCAGCAGAGACGGCACATCGAACGCTTGGTGCATTACCCACGATTTGGCCAACACACGCTCGTATTCGTCGGCTGTCAGCCCTTTGCAAGCCATGACGATGCGGTCGATGGTTTCCTGGTCCGGAGGCTTGAATGAAGGCATGCGGCTGGAAATCCGCTCGATGACCGTCTCCAGGTGCTCGCGCAGCTCCGTTTCGTCGGGCAGCGGGAGTTCCACGACCGTGAGGCTTTTTTGCAGTTCGACCGGTATTTGCATGACGGGGGCGACGACGGCAATATGTTTGTGAAAGGGCTCATGATCGGCTGCACAAAAATCCCGCAGCGCCCGAATGACCTCATGGGTTTGAAAGCACTGGTGCAAATCGTACATGACAAACAGGGCGTGGGCCGCGCAATGCGTTGCGAATTGAATGGCACGGACGGGGTCCATATTCTCCCATTCCTCCGGCACGAGGCCTTGCGTCAGCGGCTGGCTCAAGCCCGCTGCCGTTGAATAAATGAAGAACTGATAGTCCAGCGCTTTGGCTGTTGCGTGCAACAGTTCGGTTGCACGCCTTTCTTCAAAAGTAAGGACGTATGACGCGGGATAACCGGCTTCGAGCAGCGTGCGCATTTGGGTGTGAAATCGATCGGCGCTTGTCAACGGTATCGCCTCGCTCATGACCATTCGTGATTCCCGGCCGTTGCAACGGCACTCCTGTTTAGTTGGCCCTTCGTCGGTGAATACCTTTTCCGGTGTGTGTCACGTCAGACGGGAGCAGCGTTTGACGCCTACTTGGGGAAGGTGTATGCTGGAAGTAGACTGACGCGTCGGTCTAGTGGTGGTTAAACATTGGGTGGACGTTATCGAGCTAGATGAGGTGCCCAATTGATTCGTTCAGACGACATTCCATTCGAAACAGCAACCGGTGTGGACAACGTGGCTGCAATTCCCGATGCGCTTCTCCTCGAAGCCGCCGCCGAGGCTGCGCGGTGGTCCCGGCCTGTCGTCGTCGGGTTTACCCACGCCGTGCCGGCATTTGATCCGATTGCCGTGTTTGAACAGCTGGTTGATGAAGACGGTTGGGGCCAGCTGTGGCTCGCCCCGGACGGTACGGCTCTCGTCGGAATTGGCCGCGTTGCGGTTCTGGAATCTGAAGGGGACGATCGTTTCCGCAGCATCCAAAGCCAGCTTGACGCTTTGTTCGCCGCCGCAAAGCTCGATGCGGAAGCGGGGGCACAGCCGGTGGCACCGGTTTTGCTGGGTGGCTTCGCTTTTTACTCGGACCATCGCCCCGACGGATTGTGGCGTGATTTTCCGGCCGCGCAGTTCGTATTGCCGCGACTGCTTTATTCCCGTCGTGGAGGTAAAATGAGCGTCACCGCTTTTACCGTTGTCGAACCGGGCGCTGATTTGACCGCTCCGCCGCATGTACACGGCTTGAGCGAAGCGGACCGCGGCGCGTTTCCGCGGCCGTCACGGAACGTTGCCTCTCCGGCGCACAGGGCGGATTATGAGTCATGGTGCCGGGCGGTTGAACGCTTGCGAGAAAAAATCCGGCAAGGTCCCTTGGAAAAAGCGGTTTTGGCGCGCAGTCTGGAAATTTCGACCGGCAGCGTCATCCATTGGGGACAGACACTCACCCGACTGCAGCGACGATACGGCGATTGCTATATTTTCGCCGTGGCGAGAGGTCGGCGCTGCTTCATTGGAGCGACGCCCGAACAGCTCGCCAAGGTCGACGGGCGCAAACTGCAGACGATGGGGCTGGCCGGATCCATCCGCCGAGGACGCGAGGCGGATGAAGATGCGCAGCTCGGTGCCCAGTTGTTGGCCGATAACAAGGAACTGCATGAACACGCGCTTGTCGTACGCGCTCTCCAGGAGGGAATTGCTCCGTTGTGTGCGGAGCTGCACATCCCGGCGGAAGGTCCCGGATTGCGCAAACTCGCGAATGTTCAACACTTGTACACGCCGATTCGAGGAACGCTGCATCCCGACGTTTCGATTCTCGACGTCGTGGAACGCATTCACCCGACACCGGCCGTCGGCGGCTATCCGAGGCAGCTTGCCCTTGCAACCATTCGTCGAATGGAGCCGACGGAGCGGGGTTGGTACGCCGGTCCGGTGGGTTGGGTGGACGCTTCCGGAGCAGGGGAATTTGCGGTGGCCATTCGCTCGGCTCTTGTCGATGAAACAACTGCCAATCTGTTTGCAGGCTGTGGAATCGTGGCCGGGTCCAATCCGGACGAAGAATACGCCGAATCGGAGCTCAAAATGTCCGTGCTCTTGAATGCGCTGGGGGGCGATCGGGCATGAGGGGAGAAGGAGCGGTCGCACTTGCGCATGCGGCAGCCGTCTGCAACGGTTTGGCCGACGCGGGTGTACGTCATCTCGTCTTTTGCCCCGGTTCCCGTTCGGCACCCGTCGCGCTGGCTGCCAATGCCCATTCGAGTCTCAGATTGTGGCGCCATCTTGACGAACGCTCAGCCGCTTTTTTTGCGTTGGGCATCGCCAAAGCGACGCAGCAGCCGGTTGCTCTGTTGTGCACTTCGGGTACGGCGGCGGCCAACTTTTTTCCGGCGATCATCGAGGCGAAATACGCTCGTGTGCCGCTCGTCGTCCTGACGGCCGATCGTCCGCATGAGCTGCGGGAGGTCGGGGCACCTCAAGCCATCGACCAGGTGCATCTGTTCGGACGCCACGTGAAGGCAGCGTTCGACCTGGCGCCGCCTGAAGATTCCGACGACATGAGGCGAGTTGCTCGTACGACGGCCGCGCGCGCCGCCGCTCTGGCGTCGTCGGTGCCGGCCGGGCCGGTCCATCTCAACTTGCCGTTGCGTGAGCCGCTCCTTCCCGCGGGAGGCGAGTCGGTTGCCGCGGCCGTTCTTCGGCAAGTTGCTTCGAGCGCCCAGCGTATTCCTCAGGTGGCAACGGGTGCGCCCACGCTTTCGGAGCAGGATATCGAATCGATCGCGAACTTGGTGCGTCCCGGTCAACGTGGCCTGATTGTATGCGGGCCGCAAGACGATCCCGCAT
This sequence comes from uncultured bacterium, assembly GCA_937983075.1. Lineage (GTDB taxonomy): Bacteria > Bacillota > Limnochordia > DTU080 > JAAYLA01 > CALKAQ01. Next base: position 30,368 of record CALKAQ010000075.1, read on the forward strand.
TGCCGGCTGCAGCGAGCGAGCTTGCGCGTGCGCTGGCGTTTCCGCTCTTGGCTGATCCGCTTTCCGGGCTGCGCTGCGGGGAGCATGATCGCTCGTTGATCATTGACGCCTACGATGCGTTTTTGCGCACTCGGGAATGGGTGGAGCGGGTGCGTCCGGAAATCGTCATTCGTTTCGGTGCCATGCCGACGTCGAAAGCCTACCGCCTGTACCTCGAATACGGGGAGTCCGAACACGAGCGCATCACACACCTCGTTGTCGATCCAGGCGGTCAGTGGCTCGATCCGACCTATTTGGCAACTCATGTCATTCACGCCGATCCGGTCGACTTTTCTCGCCGTTTGGCGCAGCGGCTGGGGACATCCGCACCCGATCATGCGAAGGACGAAAGCGGCGTCGATGGCCGGGCGGTCGTCTCAACCTGGTGCCGGCAGTGGCTTGAGGCGAACGAAAAGGCTCGCCGTGTGATGGAGCGTGAGATCGCACGGTTTGCTGAGCCGTTCGAAGGCGGTATTTTTCCGGTGTTGAATGAAATGTTGCCGAGCGACGTCACGCTGTTTGTCGGCAACAGCATGCCAGTGCGCGATTTGGACTCGTTTTTCGGCAGCCGACAGCGGCCTTTGCGCATTTTAGGCAATCGCGGGGCAAACGGGATTGACGGGCTTACGTCCACGGCGCTTGGAGCAGCCGCCGGGACACAGCGGCCGGTGGTGCTCGTCGTCGGTGATTTGTCTTTTTATCATGATCTGAACGGCCTGTTGTCCGCACAACAATATGCGCTCGACCTGGTCGTTGTTTTGC
>CALKAQ010000076.1 GCA_937983075.1 uncultured bacterium
GATGAATGCACTCAGGCTGCCATGGAGCAATGGGCCGGTGGAAGGCCACATCAACAAGCTGAAACTGTTGAACGGCAGATGTACGGCCGGGCAGGGATCGAGTTGTTGAGGCGACGCTTACTAGCGATGGGGAGGTAAGAGACCGGAGCCTGCGCCCGGTTCCCTGAACCTCGTGGAAGCCATCGAAACTGCGGGAGACCCCATTTTATCCCGGCCATGACACAATGCTCGCGGGTTACAAATGTAAACGACTTTAATCCACGTAGAAGCCAAGATCGAACAATTATCCCGAACTACCCAGCGACGTACGCTCGGAAGGTCGGCCCCTATGCGATATGTCCAATTAGCCCCGCATTATCCTGCGAACAAGTCTGAAAGGAAACGATGCCGCGCCGTGGAACTCCTGCCCTTAGGACCAACCTGGGAAGGGTGAAATTTCGGAGCGATCATGGAAGTGGTTTCTACTAAGTGCTCGGCAATAAACTGGTTGCCCGTCTCTGAAGGTACCCGTCGCTGGGTGGCTCGCCTCGCTCTTGTGGTCCTCGCTGTGAGCGCTCCTGTGGGGAGTGCAACGCTAGGTTTGGTGGTGTTGTTGCTCTCGGTGCCGTTCCTGTACAGCGAGGCGAAATTAGCGGGTGGGATGAGATCGTCCAGAGCTTTCGGCATTCTCACGGGGCCGGTGGTGGCGCTAATCGCCGCAGGCCTTTTGTCGACGGTGTTTTCGACGGACAAACTTCACGCCCTCGGACACGTTGTCGGGATGGCGTTGATGGCACTCACCTGCCTCCTCAGTGCCCGCATCGCGGTACGTGAGCGCCATTTTTTCCTTAATATCGCCATACCACTAGCACTGGTCGCAACGGTGATAAGTGCGGCGCTAGGTTTGTACCAACATTTTGCCCTGGGTGTATCTCGGGCGACAGCTCTCTTAGGCTACACCAATCGGCTGGGCACGCTCCTGGCGTTTTTTGGGGTCCTCGGGGTAGGGTTTTTGTTGTACCGAGGCGGTAGGGTCGGGTGGTTGCTCTTCCCCTTTGGGTTGCTGGTATTGGGCGGTATTGGAGCGACCATGTCCCGGGCTGGTTGGGTTGCCGTGGCTGTTGGCATCATTCTGCTGGGTCTCCGAGCAGATAGGCGCTTTATCGCTGCTTGTCTTGTGCTGGCAATGCTGTTCGCAGTGGGCCTCTTGCTGGAAGAGCGATGGGCGCCACGGTTCAGCACGATCTTCAGCCTTGAGGAGAATCAAGACCGGATAACACTATGGAAAGCCGCCCTCGGAATCTTTCGGGATCATCCTTTGCTGGGTTCGGGTCCCGGGAGCTTCTTGTACGTCAGTGATAATTACATCGATGCCCCTCGTCACCGGAGCCACGCCACTCCGCACAACATCGTTCTGAGCATCGCGTCGGACATGGGGGCTTTGGGGCTCCTGGCGTTCGGATGGCTGATGACGGGAGTGGCGAAGGCGGCCTGGTACTTGTGGCGCCTGCGCCATCCCTTTTATACGGGCCTCGTAGCGGCTGTCGCAAGCATCTTTGTCAACGACTTGTTTGCCCAAGGCTTCTACACGACACAAATTGGGACGGTCATGTGGTTTGGGTTGGGCCTATTGGCTGCGTTTTATGAGATGGAGAAGGACCTGGCGGTTGCTCCAACCGTGGATGCTTCGTGATGCGTTACGTAGCCGGCATCTACATTGCCGACGACCCGCTCGTCTGGACGTGGGCCGTGGACGCCATTCGGGACCACGTGCTGGCCGCCGAGGAGCGTCCCTTCGGCCGATGGCTCAAAGAGGGTGTATTTCGCTGGCTTCGCCACCCGAGTGTACGCCGCCTTTTGCCGCTGCGGTCGCCGTCGGACGTTCGGTTGTTGGCCGCGGCGGGTGTAATGAACTTCGATTTGGCTTTCCGCCGTAGCCTGGGCAAATGGGTATCATTTCGCCTTGATGAAGGTCTCATTACGCGCTATTTTCCTTCCCGGTGGCGCTGGCGCAAGGAGCGCTGGATACGCTCGCTAGCCGCGGTGGCGGCGACGAGCCCGCCGATGTTGGGCTGGGATGAAGCCCGCTTGATCTCGCAGGAGGCATATATTCCCGGGCGTCCAGTCCGTGTGTATGACCTCGACGAAGGTCTCGCGGCGTGGCGGGAGCTGTGGCCGCTCCTGGTGGAGGTGTTTCGCACCCGCACCTCGGTCCGGTCGCTTGTGCTGCCGTACTGGGTTCGTCAACCCCATGGACGTGCATGGCTTCAGCGCCTGGGACTGGTGGAGCTGGTCGACGAGGTCGGTAGCACCCCAGTCCTGCACGGGCTGGTGCATGGAGATCTGCAGCAATCCAATATGATCGCCGCCCGGGACCGGTTTTACGTTATCGACTGGGGCGACCATTTTCATCTCGGCCCGCCTCTCTACGACCTGCTATTTTATTTGTTTAAGCACGCCCGTAGCGTGGGAACGGATAAGGTTGTGGACGCAGCATTGAGCGACCCTAGTTGGATCGAAGAGCGCCTGCCGGGAGCGCTGTCCCCGGAGTCGGTGAAGGCCAGTCTGGTCGGCTTTACGCTGATGCTGGTGTGCCGTTATCAATTCCGCAACGTACGGCGTCGGCACACGTTGGTGCGGCATCTGCGGCCCTTTGTCGTTAAAGTAGCTAAGCGCCTGCTTGTGCCACCGGAACCGTTTGCCAGGTTGCCGGCCGTGCTGCTTATGGAGGGGCGCCGGGAGGTCGCGGCCGCCAGGCAGCGGCGGTGACAAAGCGCGTAGGGAGCTTGAAAACCGGTGTTCAAATCCGTTTCCGTCATTATCCCGGTCCGCAACCGGGAAACCCTCATCGGGCCCTGCTTGGAGCACTTGTTCAAGGCAGCGGTCCCCGTGGTAGAGCAGGGGACGGCCTTAGAGATCGTAATCGCGGACGATGCGTCCACCGACCGCTCCCGGGACGTGGTAGCCGCCATGCGGGACCGCAGCCCGGTGCCCGTGAAACACGTGCTCTTGGAAACCCGCCAAGGCCCAGCCCGCGCCAGGAACGCCGCGCTGCGGGAAGCGTCCGGTGAGCTGGTTGTTTTCGTCGACAGCGATGTTATCGTTGAGTCGGGGTTCTTTGAGGCGCACCTGGCCGTTTACCGCGATGCGGGACGGGAGGCGTTTGCGGTCGGTACGCTGGTATCCGTGCCGTCCCTGGAGGCAGCTCTGGCGCGGCCACAGCCGACGAAATGGGACTACTCGGGCGCTACGTTGGACACGGCCAACGCATCCGTCCCGTGGCAAGCGCTGGAGGCGGTCGGGTTCTTTGATCCGGGATTTGAAGGCATGGGGTGGCAAGACCTGGATCTGGGCCGGCGGCTGAAGGCGCACGGGTTGACGCGCGTTAAGGCTAAGAACGCGGTTGCGTATCACATTCAACCGCCCATACGCACTCAAGAGCAGCTCCGGGCGCGCCTGCAAAAGGAGCGGGAGCGGGGGGCCTCTGCTCTCAGGTACATGCAAAAACACCCCACGCTCTCAGCCAAGCTGGCGGCACAGGACACGCGGCTGCATGTATTCTTGAACTGGCTGTTTCGCATGGGCGGCTTGATTCACGAGGACAATGTTCTCGATTGGGTCGAGTGGGCCCGGCGCCGCGGTTTCGTGGCATCGGAGAAGATGTGGCTGTCAGGCGTGATCAATAAGGCCCATTTGGACAGCTTGGCAGCTGCCAAACGGGCTGCGTCGCGCCCGTCGCCCCCGCCCAGTGAGTGACGGGGCAGCGGGGCTCAACCCAACGGGTACGCCTTGTCAGCCGTTACTCTAGGTGTTGCATGACTGACTGGACCTTTTCTTCCATCGTCACAACCTTGTCCCGCCGGTCGTCGACCTTGATCACCGACGAGATCCGTCCCGCACCCATTGCCGCGACGGCGTCGTGCATGCGGATGATGCATTCGAAGATCTCCCGCAGGTCGCCCTCGATGGTGGTAAACATGGGGTCGAGGCGGTAGCGGAGATTGGGGTATTCCCGGAGCACCTTCTCGGCCGCGGCCACGTAGCGGCTGACGCTGGTTTTACCTGGGCGATCCCGTTGACTGGTTTCTTGCCCATGCTCGCAGTGTTGAGTTTGCTCTTCGGCTCATGGCCGCACTGCAGTACCCCGGAGACGGTTCACTGCTGGAAGTGCTAAAGGGTTACCGTCGAGACTGGAGGCTGCCGCCTCAACTCGTATGGCCGGGCATTTCGTACGGCTTCGCCGCATTGTCCGGCGGCGGCTTCGTTGGAACCTACCCCGTCGCCATCGGTAGGAATCACGGCCTGGGAACCCCGCCCAGTGTGTCTTTGATTAATCGGGGCGCAAAACGGCCCCGCTCCACCCGTGAGCACGCGCTCCGGCTGCTCACTTACATGGTCAATGCGAATACCGCGGGGGTTACGCGGGCATTGGTGGTCTATGGCGGCGGTGCAGTTATACGAAGGGGTGCCCAGTCATTGATTCAAGTCGTCTGGTGGCACATCGGTGAAGCCCTAGCGGTTGAGGGGTACAACGCCGCGTCCGCTGACCAGGACAAGGACGTGGTGGCGGTCCGCGAATGCGAAGAGTGCGGCGCACCCTTTTTCGTCACAGACAGACGACAACGTTTTTGCCCGACGGATCCCCGGTGCGCCGAACGAAACCGCAAACGCCGTAATCGGCAAAGGAAGCGCAGCGTGGAGAGGGGAGACCGTCGGCGTGGGTGAGGGAAGGAGGGTCAGCGACGGGGCGATTTTGGGGAAAGAAATGGGGAAAGAATGAGGGTCAAAATCACCCGGAAAGGGGAAACGCACTCATTAACCCGGGGTTACCCGAAGTGCTCAGAAAAACCGTCGTAGAGCGGCTTTCCGTGTGTTGGGATGGACGGCGGAAACCTTGGGGAAAGAAGGGGAAACACCCCTGTTTTCCATGGTAAGGAAGAGGTCATCGGTTCGAGTCCGATTGCGGGCTCCACGGCAAACGCCTTCCGGGAACGCATTTCCGGAAGGCGTTTTTGTTTGCGGTCCGGGGCCGGCCGTCCCGGCTCCGCCCCCGCTCCCTTTCCCGCTCCTACCCGC
>CALKAQ010000077.1 GCA_937983075.1 uncultured bacterium
GCGAGGTGATGGCATGGCGAGACCAAGCAAACGGTCCATGGTTACGCCCGAGGAGCGACAGCGAATCATTGAGGCGATACGCAGTGGCAAGTCGCGCTATGCTGTCGCCAACGAGTTTCAGCGGTCGCGTTCAACGATAGCCAAGATCGCACGCGAAGCGGGTCTGGACGCCGACCGGACGAGCACGGCAAAGGCGACGCGGGCGCGAGCCCAATACGCCGCGGCCGATCGGCTAGAGCTGATCAATCAGGGGTTCGCCAAAGTGGAGGCGATGCTCGCCAACATCAGTGCCGATCCGGGCGACGCACGCAACCTTCGCGAAATCATGACAAGCCTCGCCATCCTCATCGACAAACGGCGGATCGAAGATGGCGACACCCCCAACAAGATCGACATGCGGTTCTACTTGGATGCGCTGCAGGGTGCTGCGGATGAGGCTTGGAGCGAACCGCAATGAGAGCAGCGGCTGCACCGTTTCGGTTTCAGCCGTTTAGCCGCAAGCAGAAGCAACTCCTCACGTGGTGGATGCCGCAGTCGCCGTATCATGACTACGACATGGTGATCGCCGATGGAGCCATCCGGTCGGGGAAAACGGTCGCCATGATCGATGGGTTCGTTACCTGGTCCCTAGCGACGTTTGAACATCAAAATTTCATCCTGGCGGGCAAGAGTATGGGCGCGCTCAAACGCAACGTACTGCGCCCGATGTTCCAAATACTCGACGCCAAGGGTATCCCGTATCACTATCATCGTTCTGAGCACTACGTGCAGATCGGCAGCAACACGTATTACTGCTTCGGTGCCAACAACGAGGCGTCACAAGACGTACTGCAGGGGTTAACTGCGGCAGGCGCATATGGCGATGAAGCTGCTCTGTTTCCTGAGTCGTTCGTTGAGCAGATGATCGGCCGCTGTTCGGTCGAAGGCTCCAAGGTGTGGCTCAACTGCAACCCGGAGGGACCGTTTCATTACCTCAAGCGTGAGTACATCGACAAGGCGGAAGAGAAGCGCATCCTGCATCTGCACTTTACGCTGGACGATAATTTGACGTTGTCGGAAGTGATCAAAGAACGCTACCGCCGGATGTTTTCCGGCGTGTTTTATCAGCGATACATCCTGGGCCTGTGGGTAATGGCCGAAGGGCTCATCTACGACATGTTCGACCCGGAGCGGCACGTGGTCGACATCTTGCCGAAAATGCGCCGCTATTGGGTCGGCGTCGACTACGGAACGACGAACCCGACGGTGTTTCTGCTCGTCGGCGAGGGCATCGACGGGCGCTTGTATGTGTGCCGCGAATGGCGGTGGGATAGCGCAGAGAAGGGGCGCCAGAAAACGGATGCCCAACTCAGTGCAGATTTCCGAGCGTGGTTGGGCGACATCCAGCCGGAGCGCGTCTTCATCGACCCGTCTGCAGCATCGTTTGCGTTGCAGCTTTGGCAAGATGGCGTTCGAAGGGTCTCGCATGCGGACAATGCGGTACTCGATGGCATTCGAGACGTAAGCAGTCTGCTTGGTGCCGGGTTGCTCAAGATTCATCGCTCATGCACTGGACTCATCAAGGAGAAAGCGTCGTATTCGTGGGACCCGAAGGCGCAGGAGCGCGGCGAGGACAAGCCGCTAAAAGTCAATGATCACGCATGCGACGCCGAACGATACGTAATTCACAGCATTCGCAACGTCTGGCGGCGTTGGGTGCGACAGGAGGCTGCGTGATATGCCATTACCGACTGATCCGAATACGCCATGGCCTCCCGAAGAGTGGAGGGAGATATACGAGCTGTACCGCGAACATGACGCCTGGTATTCTGGCGACCCGGTGCGGCTGTCGGATGTGTACTCCGCTCGCATTTCGCCGACGCCGCGAGGGCGTTTTTGGGCGACGGAAATCAAGGCGGAACGGCGCACGATGCTGCATATTCCAATTGCTGGAGACATCGCTGCCACGAGCGCGAATTTGCTGTTCAGCGAGCCGCCTAAGTTCTATATCCCTGAATCTGACGAGGGGATCAGCGATGCCCAGGCTGCTCAAGATCGCCTGGCCGAACTGGTTGACATCGGCGACGTGATTTCGCGGCTCATCGAGGGTGCAGAGACCGCAGCCGCCTTGGGCGGGGTGTTCATCGGCCCGGTTTGGGACGATTCGGTGGCCGACTACCCGATTTTGCGTGTAGCGCAGGCGGATGCGGCGATCCCGGAGTTCCGCTGGGGCATCCTGCAGGCGGTGACGTTGTGGCGTGTTGTTGAAGATGACGGGGAACGTGTGTGGAGGCATTTGGAACGCCATGAGCCAGGTGTTATTTTGCACGGCCTCTACGTCGGCGATGCTGAACACCTTGGCCGACGTGTAGACATTAATGCGCACCCTGAAACGCAGGGGCTGCAAGAGATCATCGAGCTGCCGCCGAGCATGGCGAATGCGTTGGCGATCCGCTACGTGCCCAATATGCGCCCGAATCGCCGTTTTCGTGGCAAGCCGATCGGCCAATCGGACTACGCCGGCGCTGAGGCCATGATGGACGCGCTTGACGAGGTGTGGACATCCTGGCTGCGGGACATTAGGCTCGGCCGGGCTCGCTTGATCGTGCCAGAGGAATACCTAGAGCGACGGGGCGACGGGGAATTCGTGTTTGACGTTGACCAGGAGGTTTTCACGCCGCTTGACATGGCCCCGACGGACGGCCAGGGCATCACGGCGTCGCAGTTTGCGATTCGCACCGAGGAGCACGCCAAGACCGCACTAGATTTGTTGGAGCGTATTGTGTCGGCGGCAGGCTATTCGCCACAGTCGTTCGGGCTCCAGATTTTTGGACGTGCGGAAAGTGGAACCGCACTACGAATTCGTGAGCGAAAGAGCCTGACGACGAAGCAGAAGAAAGAGCGGTACTGGAAATCGAACCTTGCTGATGTGCTTGAACAAATGCTCATCATCGACCGCGAAGTGTTCGGGCGGCCGACGCCTATTTATCGGCCGCGGGTGGACTTCGATGATTCAATAGCCGACGATCCTAAGGAAATCGCTGAATCGGTGGACTTGCTGGCGCGAGCCAAGGCGGCGTCCATCGAGACGCGTGTGCGTATGCTTCATCCTGATTGGACGGATGCCGAGGTGAAGGCCGAAGTCGAGACAATTCTGGCCGAAGAGGGCATGAGGATGCCGGACCCGATGCAAATAGGGTTGCCGTGAGGGGGTGGTCTGAATGCCCATCTCCCCGGCAGACGCCGAACGTGAAGCAGACGAAATCCGGCGCATTTACGCTGAGGCAGAACGCACGATCATCGAGAAAATAGCCAGACGCGTAGCACGCGGCATCGACACCGCAGACGACAGCTGGTACGCCATCAAACTCACCGAAGTTAGCCAGCTGCGCCGTGAGGTTGAGGCCGAGATTCGCCGTCTGCGCCAAGCCGATCGTGAGATTGAGCGGGTTGTCGCCACAGCTTACCGAGAAGGCTCGACGGCGGCTATTGCAGACCTGCGCCGCGTCACTCGTGCAAGCGTAGCTATCCGAACGGCATTCACCAGGGCTAATGAGGACGCAGTCCGCCGTTTGGCGCAGGCAGTCGTTGGCAATTTGGAGGCGACGCAGTTTCGCATTCTCCGCGCGGCCGAGGATGTGTATCGGCAGGTTATCGCCGAGACGGCAGTCCCGCAGGTGTTGACAGGCGTTTTGACACGCCGAGAGGCGGCGCAGCGGGCACTCGACCGCTTTGCCGAACTGGGGATCTCGGGATTTGTCGACCGAGCGGGACGCTCCTGGTCCCTTGAATCATACGCTGAGATGGCGGTGCGAACAGGGCTCGGACAAGCGGCCGTGCAAGGGCATATCGACAAGCTGATCGAGAACAACCGGGACTTGGTGATTGTCTCAGACAGCCCGGATGAATGCGAAAAGTGCAGGCCATGGGAAGGACGCATTCTCTCGCTGACAGGCCAGACACCAGGGTATCCGACAGCCGACCAAGCAAGAGCGGCGGGCCTGTTTCACCCGAATTGCACCCATCGTTTCGGCTTGTATGTGCCCGGCCTAACACGTCCGATGAGCGGCACGGCGGCACCCCAACGTTACGAGGAACGGCAGCAACAACGCTATATCGAACGCCAGATTCGTAAGTGGAAACTGCGTGAAGCGGCGGCGATCACCGACGATGCAAAAAGGTTGGCTAGCGCCAAGGTGCGTGACTGGCAGGCAGTGATGCGGCGGTTTATCGCCGAGACAGGTCGTATCCGGAAGCCGTCGCGGGAACAGATCGGCAAGGCGAGGTGAAGGATTCGCTGTTATCGTGGGGCTCCGTTTTCTAGGCGCTCTTTAGCAAGTCGGATCACCTTTGCCAGTCGTTTCGGCTCCGGCGCAGTGTCGAGCTTGATTGGCACAATCTGCACAACAGCACCGTTGAGGGTGACGACAAGCCACTCCTCTCCGTCTACGGTGAGGGTAAACTGATCGAGATTGACGCTTAGAGACGATTGGATGATTTTTCGTGGTCGGCCGAACTGGCCGTGGATAATGTTGCCCATAGAACCATTGTATCACCTAGACCACTCCGCAAGGGGTGGTTTTTCGCGTCCAACACGCGTGACGACGTTAAAAGCTCCGCGGATACGGCCGACGGGCCTAAAACGGGAGGTAGCGACATGACGTTTGAGATGCCTATGAACCTGCAGTTTTTCGCCGAAGGCGACCCTGACGCCGGGGATAACGGCGGCACGCAAGCCCCTGATACCGGGGGCAACGGTGGCGACCTGACTCCTGGTGGCAAGACGTTCACGCAGGAGGAGCTTGACGCGATTATCCAACGCCGCCTTGCCCGTGAACGCAAGCAGTGGGAACAGCAGCTCGAAGAAGAGCGCAAAAAAGCGGCCATGACTGAGGCCGAGCGACTGAGAACCGAGAAAGAAGAAGCCGAGCGTCGGGCCCAGGAAGCTCAACAGCAGGCCGCCCAGCGGCTCGTGCAGGCTGAAGCGAAAGTCGTAGCGGTGGAGCTGGGCGTCAAGCCCGACCGCATCCCCTACGTCCTGCGCTTGGCGGATTTGTCGGGCGTGGATGTGGGCGACGACGGCGTGGTGGACGCCAAGGCGCTACGGGATGCCATCGAAGCCGTCCTGCGGGATGTGCCCGAGTTGAAGGGCTCCATGACGCCTGGCAAGAGCGGAGCTGAATTCTCAGCGGGCGGCGGCACAGTCGAACGCAACCCGTGGAGCAAGGAACATTTCAACCTCACCGAGCAAGGTCGGCTCATGCGCGAGAATCCTGATCTCGCTCGCAAGCTCATGAAAGAAGCGAAAAGGAAGTGATAAATGATGTCTACGAAAATCGCTGACGTAATCGTACCGGAGGTATTCAACCCCTACGTCATCCAGCGCTCGATGGAGCTGTCGGCGCTTTATCAGTCGGGCATTGTGGCCAACACGGCCGAATTCGACCGCTTGGCCAACAGCGGCGGTACGATGGTGCACATGCCCTACTGGGAGGACTTGACTGGAGACGACGAAGTGCTGAGCGACCAGGGCGCGCTCACGCCAGGCAAGATCACCGCCGGGCAGGACGTGGCTCGTCGGCAAGCTCGCGGCCGTGCGTGGGGTGTCAATGACCTGGCGCATCTGCTGGCAGGCGACGACCCGATGCGAGCCATCGGCGATCTTGTTGCGGGCTATTGGGCTCGTCGATTCCAGGCCGCTTTGCTGGCGACGCTCGCAGGTGTTTTCGCCAGCCCGTCCATGGCCGACAACGTCCATGATATCACGGGCGAGGAGGGCGACGCGGGCCTCATCAACGGCTCCACGTTCGTGGACGCCACGCAAAAGCTCGGCGACGCCAAGGGGCAGCTGACGGGTGTCGTGATGCACTCCGCGACCGAAGCATATCTCGCCAAGCAGCAGCTTATCGAGTACGTGCAGGAGGCTGACCAATCCGACCGCGTGCCCACCTACATGGGCAAGCGGGTTATCGTGGACGACGGCATCCCGTTCGATACCAGCACCCAGGAGACCGTCACTTACATCTTCGGCCCTGGTGCCATCGCTCTCGGCAACGGTGACGGTATGGGCGCTGTCCCGCTCACCGAGACCGACCGCGACTCGCTGGC
>CALKAQ010000078.1 GCA_937983075.1 uncultured bacterium
CAACGGTGCGCTCTCCCTCCGCGAAGCTTTCCCGGAGTACATCCTCCGTCAGCTTTTGCGCCTCGCGAAATGCGCGTCGTACGATCCGGCTGTTCGCTTTTCGGTATCTGGCCAGACTCCGTAGCTTAACCAGCTGCCAGCGATCCCAGCGAAAACCTTCTTTGATCTCCTCCTCACGGTGACGTTTGAAGTTGCGCTTTAGCGACAGAATCAATCCGATGGCCATTTCCTCAAAAATCGCGACAATGTCATACGGATCCTTTTTTGCCATCACGCATCACCCGGTTCTAGACCATCTAACGGGTCGCCGTCTTGATTCACAGCCGGCTCGTTAAGTTCGGTGTAACCTTGTTCCGCTTTGAGACGAGCGACTTCCGCTGCTTTTTCTTCATCGGTCCAGGTATCGCCGTACATTTCCTCCACCGCTTGTTCAATGGACATAATTCCAAACGAACGGGCTTTCCCGACAGTCTCAACCACCGTACCAAAGTCCGGGGAAGCGTATTCGCCAAACTTCACGCTAGCCGCATATTCCCCCGGGGTTCGACGTTCCATCGTGTCCTGCACCTTCAGAGTCACGTCCACCAGGCGCGGAATAACTTCATTCAACGTATCGATGATCTTGCTGCGAGTGTAGAGCGTCGTTTTCTCTTTCTCGCGCTGGGCCTCCGCGTTGTCGGTCTTTTTCAGATCGATGCCGAGCGTCGCCGGGCTGATGATCCCCTGCAGGCACATGTCCAGTGCATTCGCGTAGGACTCGACGAACGCCTCATATGCGATGTCAGGCTGTACAACATCAATCTGACCCTTCGCATCTTCAGCCATCACAGCGCCAATCTTGATAAACTGGTTGTCAAACGGATTCGGGCGAAGGGTTGCACCAGTCCGTAGATCCCGCGGAATTAGATCCTCCGGAATGTACTTCTGGACGCGCCCGGCCCGGATCGCATCTATCCACTGGCTGATAACTTCATCCAGCGCATCGAAGCTGTCGGACTTTGCCTCAAAAATCGACTTGCCGCGACTCGGCCACTTCGGCGACTTGAAGAATCGCAACTGCACGGCCATCATGAAGTCTCCGGCGTATCTCACCTCGGGGACCAGTTTTGCCGTCTCTGGTATCGTCCCGAGCGGTACTTCCTTGCCGTCTTCATCGAGCAAGCGCGTCCGGATGTAACCGCGGCCGTATGTTTCCTCCAGCCGGTAGGTCTTGTCACGGTAAATGTATTCCGACAGGAAGACGATCTCCGTCAGCCGCCCTCGTACGGTGTTGTATTTGACCCGCTCACCGGAGTAAAACTCGATGATCGGCAGTTTCGTGACATCCGGGTCAACAACCAACTTGAACGCCCCGTCACCGGTCACAAGCGCCTCCGCGATGCTTTCCCCCAGCAGCTCCGAGAACCGGTTGTCCTCGCTGATTTCTTCCCAGCGCCTCTGCAGCTCTTCCGTCTCCAGCTCAATACCATCAAAATCGGATATGACGATATCTGTGATCCTGTCGACGATCAGAGCCGGCAATCCGCTGTGAATCTTGCGGATCTGCAGGTCGGCACTCGGCACTGCAGCCCAAAAACGCGATCTTGCCACGCTATCACCTGTCGCAGTGGCAAGCTGTTTGTAAAACTGGTCCAGTTCCGACGGATCGCCGCGATACCAAAGCCGGTTACGCAGCACGTTAGACTCATAGCTTAGCGGCTCCTGGATGATGATCGACTGCTGAGCCGGTGCTGGATTAATGCGTAATAGTTTCATAACCGCGTTTCTCACCCCATTTCCTATGGAAGTCCAGATGCTCATGTCACACCTCCAATCTGCGCTTGAACGGCTGCACGGCGTATTCGGACGAATCGAGACAGTCCACCGGATAGCTGCCATCGTCAACGCGCACCCATTCGCCTTCAACGCGTTCTTCCTCGTCCCAAACGGCGTTTTCCAACGCTTCGATCCACGGTTTCAGATAGTGCATCACCTTATACCGCCCCTGGTTGATGAGGATGTTCGTCAGCCGGATCCGATCGACGATGCCGTCTTTTTTGTAGCTGGGCGTTACCGGGATATGGAACCCACGGCGCCGTAACTCATTGGCAAGCGCCTGACGAAACAGCTTGTCGGCTTCCTCGGCGAAGATATGCGCCGAAGCAAAAAAAGCAGGGTACGTCTTCGCCCACTCTGCGATCTTGTCAACGATTTCCCGGGCATAACGGTCGTGCGTGTATCCGGTGTTCGCGCCCTGCTTGTGGTAGTAGCCATCCAGCAATACGACATCTTTGTAACCAACCGTGAACCCGGCCAGCGTCGCGACCGTTGCCGCCGTACCGCCGACGTCGATGCCGATGCTGAATTGAATGAACTTCTTGTCCCGGATGAACTCCGGAGTCACAACGACGTCCTTGTACGAATATCCGGTGTAAATCCGTCCCGTAGCCGCCGTTCGTTTCCCCAGAATATCCGCTTGATACCACAGCGACGACTTATCATATGTCCGCAAAACCTCGCACAGACGATCGTTCGGGATGCTCAGGTTGTCGAAGATCGTAAAATGCGAGTAGTTGTATCCGGGATTTTCGCCGCGTTTTTTCAAATCGTCTTGATGGTCCAGAATCTCGCGGTAGAACCAATGCGCAGGCGGCTTCGGGTTGAGATCGAAAAAGATTTTCCGATCCGAGCTCGCCAGCGTACGGTCGAAAACCTCCTGCACGAACGTCTGATGACATTCATTCACTTCGGTCACATACGCCATGCCATAGCTGTTACCCTTAATTTTCGCTGCGTCGTTTGCTTTTGACCCGCCCGCAACAATGATGATCTTTTCGCCGGCTTTCGTTTGGATGTACAACGCATCGCGATCTTTGTACTTTCCTTCCCGACACCTGCCTGCGAAGATGTACTGTAGGCCGAAACCGTTGCTGTCAATAATATTCATCTTTGCGGCGGCCAGCGTGACGCCCGCCACCAGGTGCAGCTTGTCCGGATGAACTTCCAAACACATGGCAAATGCAATCAGGTTAATGATGTTTTTTCCTGCCCGCTTGCCACCCTCGGCGACGTTCAGCCAGCTGCTCAAACTGCGTTTAATGTATTCTGACTGCTTTGCCGTCAGCGGCGCATATGGAATTAAATCAGCCATCATCCATCACCCGATCCGGCGCAGGGTTATTAATCAGATCGGCAAGCGCGGTGATTTGGGCGTTTATGGTTGACGTTTCAACTGCGCCCAAATTCGTCTCAACCTTGTGTTTCAGTTCGAGCAACCGGGCCTTTTTCTCTTGCACCCTGGTCAGCGCTTCTTCAATTTGCTGGATGCGGATCACAGCATCAACATAGCGTTTGGTTGTACCAAACTCACTGCTTTCGCTGATCTCTTCCAGGACGTGTTGTTGTTTCAAGCTCTGGATCCGCTGCAACATGCGACGCTCCCGGATCGTAATCAACCTAATCTCCTCGTCCAGCTGCTTCAGAACATCTGTATCGACGGCATGAAAAAGGACGCGCTCTTCCTCTTCGAGTGCGTCCATCCAGATCGTTTCGTATTCGCCGGTCGTGACAGCGTTTTTATTGCCTGCCGGCGCGCCACCACCAGCTCCGTGATAGTGGCAAACATCGTACCCAGGTTTGGCATATCGCTTGCAACGTTCACCAGTTTGTTTGCTTTGTGCTTTACATCGTTTCTTTTCCTGCTTCGCCACTACATCCTCACCACCTCACGTCCATGGGGTTGTTTTAGGCAAAAGAAAAAGCACCCGCTAAGGTGCTACGATTTTCGTATGATCAACTTTGTTTCAACAGGCGGGCTGATGATTTCCTTCCCGTTTTCTACAACATTCATCAACGGTTGCACAGCTAAAAATCTCAGTTCGTTTTCTGTTTCCGAGATCAACTTAAACTCTCCTGAAATTTCGTATGATTCTCGGATCCATTCCCAGTCTCCCTGATCGCCTAGTCGAACGATGCCCAGGATGTTGATTTCCAGCGGGTGGGTGCCGATCAAACTTTG
>CALKAQ010000079.1 GCA_937983075.1 uncultured bacterium
CACGTTGCCGGCATACTTTTTGAGCTCTGCTCTATGCAGAGCTCCTTTTTTATTTGTGAGCAAAAGCGGGAGAGCCTGCGCTCTCCCCCTCCCTTGGAATACTTCGATGCCACCTTCCATTATTCAGGCTTGATGAGTGTCGCGAAGTCCCATTCCAAAACCGTTTCGCCGTCGACTTGCAGCAACACGCGCTTAATGCTGCCTTTGAAGACACGCTCTCCGACGTTGTAGTTGCTGCTCGGTGTCGACAGGTAAAACGGCAGATTCAACGTGTTGAGCTCGGTGCCATGATGTCCGCGGCGCTTGAGTTCGCCGTTGGCGTACAAGCTGTATTCGCCGTTGTTGTATTCTGCCCGAAGGGTCACCCATGTGCCGTCGTATTCGTCTGCACCGATGACCTGTTGGACCCAATGCTCATTGCTGTCGCCGCGGGCGTTGATGCGGAATTCGAGGCCGGACGGATCACGGCGTGTCCACGTGAACTGAACGTTGTCGCGGGTGGTTGAGCCGGTGCCGCTGTGGGGACCGCCGACAATGCCCCAGGTTCTCCACGTTGTGTCGTCGTAATAGACGTCGAGCTCCATGACGACATGGGTTGCCCCGTCGAGGTGGCCGGTGGTCAACGTGCGGATATACTGGTTGGTCGCATTGTCGAACATAACACCGCGTTCGACGCTGCCGTCAGCCGTCTCAATGCTGATCCAGCGGGGAGTGCCCCCAATGAAACCGTGGTTGCCATTGCCTGAAAGATCGGGAAAAGCGACACCGCGCCCTTCCTGGAGCAAGTTGTTCGATCCGTCCGCGGGTTCGGACAAATCGGAGCGGGTGCCCGACGCACTGATGGCTTGTACGGCGTAGTAGTACGTCGTGTCAGGGGCGAGTCCGGCATCGACGTAAAAGGTATCGTCGACAACGGCGATTTCTTCGAAGTCGCCATTGGGTGCCGTGCTGCGGAACACGGCATAGCGGGCTGCACCGAAGCTTTTGTCCCAGAACACCCATACGTCATGATCGGGCCGGATTGCCCACACGTTGGCGGGAGCCTGGGCGGCCGGTACGTCAAAGCTGCCTTCGATGATGATCACTTCGTCATCCGACCAGAAGGATATTTCGATCTCGTAGGTGTAGGTTCGTCCCGGCTCAATGTGCGGCAGCACGTGGTAATGCTGCCCGGTGAGCGCTGCGTATGGGTCGGTCGTATGAACGACTTCCCCGTCAAGGCGATAGGTTACGCGGCTGAGCGACGGCAGGGACATTCTCCATTCCAAGTAGCCTTCTTGCTTCTCGTTGACGCCAAACTTTACATCGCCAACCAGTTCGGCTCCGAACGCCGGCACAGCGGCAGAAAGCAGAGCGAATAAGATAAGCGGAGCAATACGGTATCGTCGCAACACCGAAGCAATTCCTCCTCTAAAGTTGGATTTTGACAGCTTGGTTTATTTGCATTCGTTGGCCAAATGGTGCAGTCCTTCCGCAAACATAAAAAGGCACCTTCAGAACCGGTGTTCTAAAGGTGCCTTTGATTCCATGCGTTGTCGTCGTAGTCTCTGAGTTTGGTCAACCGCAAACGATGTGTTGGGGCGTCAGCGTTGGTCGACGGGGACATAGCGGCGCAGTGACGGACCGATGTATTGTGCACGCGGCCTGATGAGGCGGTTGTTTGCATATTGTTCGAGAATGTGGGCGGTCCAGCCGGATACACGGCTGCAAGCGAAAATGGGCGTGTACAGATCGGTTGGAATGCCCATGCAATGGTAGCTCGAAGCTGAATAAAAGTCGACGTTCGGATAGATGCCCTTTTCGCTGAGCATCAAATCCTCAAGTCGCCTTGAAATTTCGTACCACTTTGTTTGGTTGGTAAGCTCGCCCAGCTCCCGAGAAAATCTTCTTAAAATAGCTGCCCGAGGATCTTCGGTTTTATAAACTCGGTGTCCAAAGCCCATGATTTTCTCTTTGCGGGCAAGGCGTTCCCGCAGCCACGGTTCGGCGTTTTCGATCGTATCGATTTCAATGAGCATGCGCATGACCTGCTCGTTGGCTCCGCCGTGCAGCCTTCCCTTCAAGGCGCCAATGGCGGCGGTGACGGCCGAGTACATGTCAGACAGCGTAGCAGCCGTTACCCGTGCCGCAAACGTGGACGCGTTCAATTCATGGTCCGCGTGCATGATCAGCGCGGCATCGAAGGCCTGAACAAAAATCGGCTCCGGCTCGTTGCCGGAAAGCATGTACAAGAAGTTGGCTGCAAGGCTGAGATCAGACCTCGGAGCGATGGGTTCCAACCCTTGGCGAATGCGGTGGTACGCAGCGACAATGGTAGGCATTTGTGCCGTCAGGCGTGCGGCTACCTGTTGCCTTACGGAAGGATCCTCGGAGGTGGCATCGCTATCATAAGCGGAGAGAAGTGATACGGCAGACCGGAGAACTTCCATGGGGGTCGCTGTCTTCGGAACAAGCTTTAAATGTTCCAAAAGGGCTTCGGGCAGCGCCCGATTTTGCTGCAAGAACGCGTTATGTCGTTCGAGCTCGTCTGCCGTTGGCAATTTGCCGTGCCAGAGAAGGTATGTTGTCTCCTCGAAATTTGAGTTTTCTACCAGGTCGGTAATATCGTAGCCATGGTAAAGAAGCCGCCCTTCCTTGCCATCAATAAAACAAATGGTGGATTGGAGGGCAACTATGTCCTCAAGACCTTCCTTGACGGGTGCTTGTGCCATACGGTTACCTCACTTTGCCTTAATTCTTCTGATTTACTACTTCCCAGTCAAACCCTCAGATTCCTTTCGCAGAAAGAAGCAAAAGCCGTGATGTAGTCGCTTGTGAGCGCAATGTGACAGGGCAAAAGTTCCCAAATAGGACACGAATTCCAATGAAATTGGATGACGGGCGGGCGAGCGCCGGCCAGTCGAACACACCATATGATGCCGATCGACGGGATCAACGTATGCGTATTCAGCCGTTCCCGTGATGAACACTAATATATGGAGAAAAAATAGTGCTCGCTTCTTCATTATATCAGAGTTTCCCTGTGAGTTCTGGAAGGGACAGGGGAACGACCGCTTCAAGCCGAAGTCAGCACAGGTGGACCGGCATTTCGCTGGACATGCTTACACGCAAAAGGTGACGGCCATGCACACCCACTGCAGGCAAACGCATACCCTGACCGGGTGGCCCGACGAAAGCGTTGTGCCGTGAACTGAATTGAGGACGGTGACCGAGCGATGCGTTGTTTTATGTGCGAACGAATGGAAGGGAATGGAATCGTTCTCGCCGGACATTGGCTGTGCCGCAGCTGCGAAGAGCGCATTGTTTCCGTCGAACCCGATGACGTCGAAGAATACGGCGAAATTGTACACGCCATCCGCCGTTTTTGGGAACAGTTGCTATGTGAGGAGTGTCCGGTGTAAGCTTCAAAGCGTCGGCAACTGCCATGGATTGAATCACCGGGCTCGCGCTTTGCCGGGCAAAGCGCAGAGTCCGCCTCGGAGGACACTGCGGATGGACATGCCCTTTCTTCGCGGACTCATCCAGTACGCACAAGACAACGTTCTGCCTTTTCACACGCCGGGCCATAAGCAAGGTCGGGGTATGTACGAGCCTTTGCGTGAATTTCTTGGCCGCGCGGCCGAGTATGATGTCTCAGATGTGCTTTCATCGCAAAAGTTCAACGATTCTTGGAGCGAAGCGTTGCGGGCGGCCGAAGCACGTGCGGCTGAAATTTTCGGCGCTCGGGCGACGCGTTTCATGATCAACGGCACGACGGGTGCGGTGCACATCATGCTCATCGCCGCCCGAATGCACGGATTTACACACGTGGTCATGCCGCGCTCGGCGCATTTGTCGGTTTACGGTGGTCTGCTGCTCGCTGACATGCAGCCGGTTTACGTGGCGGATGGTGCCGTGGACGGCTGGCAGCTGTCCGGTCCGCCCGATGTGACGGCGTACGCCGATGCCGAAGTGCACCTTGACCATCCCGAGAGCGCAGTCGTCTTGGTCACCTATCCGAACTATTACGGTATCGGTGTCGATTTGGTGCCGTTGTCCGAGCGGTTAAAGCCTCAAGGCCGCTGGCTGCTCGTCGATGAGGCGCATGGACCGCATTTTCGCTTCCATCCAGCGCTGCCCCGTCCGGCGTTGGAGCAAGGGGCCGATCTCGTGGCGCAGAGCACGCACAAGGTGTTGGGGGCATTGACGCAAGCTTCCATGCTGCACGTCGGCAGCGAACGGGTTCCCTTGGCTTGCGTCGCTCGGGCGGACTTTTGGCTGCAGTCAACCAGCCCGTCGGCTCTTTTGCTGGCATCATTGGAGGCGGCGGGCGAACAGATGGCGGAAGCGGGCGAGGCGCTTTGGCAGCAGGCGATCGAACGAGCGGAAACGGCGGCCCGGCGCATTGAATCACACGCGGGTATGGCGGTTCTGCGGCCGGAAGATGTGGCACCGGCTTATGTGATGGATCCGACGCGGCTCGTCGTGCGGACGGCGGACGCGGGCTGGAGCGGTGTGGCCGCAGCGCGTCGATTGCGCGAAGCGGGCATTCAAGTGGAAATGGCCGATCCGTGGCATATCGTTGCCCTGATTACGTGGGCCGACGATGACGAAACGGTGAGCGGTTTGATTGCAGGCTTGACGAACCTGGCAAGGGAAAAGCCGGACAGTGCCGAACGCCCGCCGGCTGCGGCAATGCCGCACCGGCCCGTGCCGAAGGTTCGGCTGCGGCCGCGTGAAGCGGCTCTGGCGCCTGCGCGCCGCGTTCCGCTGCGAGAAGCGATCGGCCATGTGTCTGCCGACGTCGTTTGTCCCTACCCGCCGGGAATACCGATCTTATGCCCCGGAGAGGAGATTGATGGCGATATCGTCGAATACCTCCTACACGTTCACTCCTCAGCGTTCGAGCTTCGGGGAACTTGTGACCCTGATTTGAGCCACATTCACATTGTGCAGGAGGGGACATGCCGGTGAGAGCCCGCCGAGAAATCGTTGACGATTTAGACCGGTTGCTGGAAGTGTTGCCCGACAGCATTCGCACTGCCTTGGCCGATGAACCTGGCCTCGATCAGCTGATCGAAATTGTACTCGACTTGGGTCGTGTTCCTGAAGCTCGTTTTCCCAAGCGTTACGTCGACCTGAGCGATCGACCCGTCACGCGGGAGCAGCTCGATTTCGTCCTCCAGCGGGTGGGCCAATTCGGGCGCGACAACCGGGCCGGCATCGAGCGTACGCTGCACCGCATCTCATGCATTCGCAACCGTCAAGGCGATATCGTCGGCATCACGTGTCGGGTGGGCCGGGCGGTTTTCGGCACGATCGAAATGATCCGCGACATCTTCGAGGACAGCCACAAAAGCGTCCTGCTCCTCGGTCGGCCGGGTGTCGGGAAGACGACGATGCTGCGTGAAATTGCCCGCGTCATGGCGGACAAGTACCGCCGCAGGGTGGTCGTGGTCGATACGTCCAACGAGATCGCAGGAGACGGCGATGTGCCGCATCCGGCCATCGGGCGGGCGCGCCGCATGCAAGTGCCGTTGCATATTCCCCAGGCTGACGTCATGATTGAGGCCGTGGAAAATCATATGCCGGAAGTCATCGTCGTCGACGAAATCGGCACCGAAGCGGAAGCCGAGGCGGCACGCACCATTGCCGAACGCGGCGTGCAGCTGATCGCGACCGCTCACGGCAATACATTGTCGAATCTCGTGATGAATCCGACGCTCGCCGATCTTGTGGGAGGCATTCAATCGGTGACGCTGGGCGACGAGGAAGCGCGCAAGCGAGGCACTCAAAAGAGCGTCCTCGAACGCAAGGCGCCGCCGACGTTCGACATCGTCATTGAAATTCAGGAGAAAGACCGCGTCGCGATTCACCACGACGTCGCGAAAACCGTCGATCTGTTGCTGCGCGGCGTCGAACCCCAGCCGGAAATTCGCTGTGTCGACGAGCGCGGCGAGCCGGAAATCGTACAGCGCTCGAATCTGCAGGAGCTGTATGCGAAAAATGCGCACCTGTACGGCGACGGGCGCTCCAGTGCCGGCGGGGGGGCGCCTGAACTTGACGGCCCGGTCAAAATTTATCCGTTTGCCGTCAGCCGGAACCGTTTGGAAGCCGCGATACGGGGATCGCAAGCGGCACTCGCCGTGACGCACCGGCTGGAGGAAGCCGATATCGTGCTGACGTTGAAGGGCAAGCAGCGCAAGCTGCCCAAGAAGGTGCGGCAGGCGGAGGAGCGGGGGATTCCCGTTCACGTTGTGCGCTCGAACACCCAGGCGCAAATACAAGGTTTCGTCGACGCCGTTGAAAGCCACGGGCCGCAAATTTTGTGGACAACGGCAAATGGAAAGGGTCGCTGATTTGAAAGGTTTTTTCATCACGTTTGAAGGCATCGACGGCTGCGGCAAGTCCACGCAGGCCGAGCGGCTGGTGGAGGCGTTGGTGGGGCAAGGGTACCCGACGCTCCATACACGGGAGCCCGGCGGCACCGCTTTAGGCGTGAAACTGCGAACCATGCTGCTGCATGAGAAGGAGCAGGAAATGGCTCCGGCGGCGGAGCTTTTGCTGATGGCGGCCGACCGGGCGCAGCATGTGGTGGAAGTCATCCGACCAGCGCTTCAGCGAGGCGACGTCGTCGTTTGCGAGCGGTATGTCGATTCGAGCGTCGCTTACCAGGGCGCGGCGGGTGTACCGCTTGAACACATTGCTGCGGTCAATGCGGTGGCGACGGAAGGTCTTCTTCCCGACTTGACCATTTGGCTCGACATCGATCCGGAGCATACGCTGGTCGACGGAGAGGCGGATCGAATCGAAGAACGCCCGCTGGCGTACCACCAAAGGGTCCGTCAACAGTATGCGCAAATTTGGGAGCGCGCAGCGGAGCGCGTGGTGCGTCTTGATGTGAACGGGCGTGCTGCGGACGATGTCCACCAGGCCGTGTTGGCGATCGTCAACGAAAGGCTGCCGAGGAGGTAAGATGCGGTGCGCGTACGCATCGACGACGACCGCAAGCCGTTAAGGGCAACGACTCGGCATCGATCGGCGGAAGGGCGTTTGGGCCGTCCACAGCGAACCGAAGCCACTGTTTTTGAAGCTCATTTGACGGTGGCCGGGGAACGATTGCACCGGGCTGCGCTCGACGTGCTGCTGCAAAACGTTGATCATGCCAGCCGTGAATTGCTGCGCCACCGCGGGGAGCGCCAGCTGCAGGCGTACAAAGCGGCTGTGCGCGAATTCATCGAAGCGGCGTTGGAACAAACGTATGTCGTCGCCCGGGAAGAGCGGTTCAACCAATACGGCCAACGGGTGTTGACGGTATTGGTGCGTCGCGTCGATGAGAAATTGGAAGCGTTGACGATCGCAGTGTTGAAGGAGGACACGGGCGCGGCGCTGCGTCTGGCGGCGCGCCTTGATGAAATCCGCGGGCTGCTGCTCGATTTTTATCGGTGATATTCACGG
>CALKAQ010000080.1 GCA_937983075.1 uncultured bacterium
CCCAGTTCGGTGACGCCTTCCACGCGAATGACCGACGTACCCGCCCCCGCAATGCGTGCTCCCATTTTGGTCAACGCCTTGGCCACATCGACGATCTCCGGCTCCTGCGCCGCGTTGTGAATGCGGGTGACCCCGCGTGCAAACACGGCTGCCATCATGATGTTTTCCGTTGCGCCGACACTCGGTTGATCGAGATAAATATCAGCCCCGCGCAGCCTTCTTGCACTGCCCTCGACATGGCCGGCCTTTTCCTCAATTTGTGCGCCGAGTGCGGACAACCCTTTGAGGTGCAAATCGATGGGCCGCGGTCCGAGATCACATCCACCCGGCAATGCAATGCGGACCTTGCCCAACCGGCCGAGCAGCGGCCCCATCACCTGTATCGATGCCCGCATGCGCCGGACGGCGTCTTCGGGAGCTTCGTGGTGCAAACTTCTGGCCCGCACTTGCAGCACGCCAGGCTCCGGATTCCAAACTTCCGCTCCGAGCCCGCGCAGCAGTGAAATCATTTCATCCACATCCGCCAGGTCGGGTACGTTGCGAAACGTACATGTTTCGGATGTCATCAACGCAGCGGCGAGGAGCTTGAGAACCGCATTTTTGGCTCCCGACACGCGAACTGTACCTTTCAGCTGTCTGCCGCCCTCGATTACGAGTCGTTCCATATCGATACATTCACCTCGACGACTCCGGCGGCACCATGCGTGTGTCTACATCCCGATTATCTCCACTTCGAGCTGCAGCTCAACACCGAACATCTGCAGCACCCGGTTCCGTACGTGATCAATCAGGCGCATCACGTCGTCCGCGGTGGCACCGCCGCAATTGACAATAAAATTGGCATGAACGGGTGAGACTTGTGCCTGCCCGATACGTGCTCCCTTCAAGCCGGCTGCCTGAATGAGCCGGCCGGCATAATCACCGGGCGGATTTTTGAACACACTGCCTGAACTCGGGCGACCTAATGGCTGCGTCGTTCGCCGCTGCCGGGCGAATTCTTTCATGCGCTCTCGAATCACACGAGGATCTTCAGGCGTAAAAGACAGCTCCGCCCCAACGACGATGTACTCGTCGTTCTTTGAAAAACGGCTGCGGCGATAGGCAAAAGCGAGCTCATCGCGCTCAAACACGCGCAGTTCGCCGGAGGAATCGATTGCGTGAACCCGGCGGACAACATCCGCCATTTCACCACCGTGGGCACCTGCATTCATCACGACACCGCCGCCGACGGTACCGGGAATGCCGCTCGCAAACTCGATACCGGCCAAACCGCGGTCGGCTGCCAATTTGGCGAGCCGCGGCAAGCTTAAGCCAGCTTCGACGTAGACGTCGGTTTCATTGAGCCACTCCACTCGGCTCATGAGTGAACCCAAACTGATTACAATTCCCGGAATGCCGCTGTCGGGCACAAGGATGTTCGATCCCTTGCCGATCACCCGGCAAGGGACTCGCCATTCCGCGGCCACGCGACGAACCGTGCGAATGTCAGTCACCGTGGCTGGTTCCACAAAATACCGAGCCGGACCGCCGATGCGAACGCTCGTATGACGGCGCATCGGTTCGTTGCACCGCAGTCGTCCGGTAATCATACGATCCAGCTCGACTTCCAAGCCCCTGACCATCCATCCCCCTCCTTCGCCCCGTCGTGAACCGTAGGCACGAGCAAGGAGGCAGGATGCATCAGGAAGGTTTTCTCCGTGAGAACAATGCATGATATGATGCACCTTGACTCCTTGTTACGGGTCATTTCTACGCGCCTTCTTTCCCAAATCGACGATAAGTTCCGCCAGTGTTTCCGCCGCGGCAGGACGAGCCAGCGCCTTGGCAGCGGCCGCCATTTTCTTCCGTCGGTCCGGATCTTCGATCAGCGGCCAAAGCGCGGCCCATAAACGCTCACCGGTGAGCTCATGGTCATTGATCATGTAAGCGGCTCCAGCGGCAACGAGAGTGCGAGCGTTGAATGTCTGATGATCTCCGGCCGCATATGGATAAGGCACGAGAATGGAAGGCAGCCCACGCGCCGTAATTTCGGCGAGCGACAGCGCCCCCGCTCGGGAAACGACGACATCGGCCGCCGCCAGCACCGCAGGCATGTCATACAAGTAAGGTACGACACGCATTGGACCGTCCGTAATTGTACCTTCTTCGGTGGGGTGAATGCCAATCGATGCGTAACGCCCTCTCACCTCATTGAATCCGGCTGCACCGGTCTGGTGAATGACCTGCAGTCTCGCTTCGTTTCGAAGCCGTTCACGGGCGCTCCAAACCGCTTTGTTGATCGACGCCGCCCCCCTGCTCCCCCCCATGATCACCACGGTGAGCCGATCCGGCCGCAAGCCGAGTTTCCGCACCGCTTCCGTTCGGGACGCCGCGAGCACTTCGGACCGTACCGGATTGCCGGTATGAACAGGCTTGTCCTTGACGCGCAAATAGCGGCCGGCCTCTTCATATCCCAAGGCAACCCGGTCGACCCAGCGGGCGAGCAACCGGTTGGCTCCGCCTGGCCAGGCGTTTTGCTCGTGAATCAACGTCGGTATACGCAGCAAAACGGCTGCGAGCACCACAGGGCCTGCAACGTAGCCTCCCGTGCCGACGACGACATGAGGCCGAAAGCGGCGAATGATACCGAACGCTTGCCGCCATCCGGACATCGCCGCATAGATCGCTGCCGCCTGGCGCCAACTGAGGCGGCGAGGAAAAGGAGCCGCCTTGATCGTCTCCAGCTTGTAGCCTGCCCGCGGGACGAGATCCGCCTCGAGACCTCGCTCGGTGCCGACGAAAAGGATTTCGGCGCCCTTTCCGCGCAAGATGTCGGCAACGGCCAGAGCCGGATTGATGTGCCCCGCCGTCCCTCCCCCGGCCAATATCACCCGCAAAACTCGCCTACCGATAGGAACCCCTCCTTTCGGCAGCTTTCGAAATGTTCAACAAAATACCCAGGGAGGCCAACGTCACCGAGAGTGAAGAACCGCCAAAACTGATCAGCGGCAGCGTAATTCCGGTGACTGGCAGCGAGCCGGTGACGACCCCCATGTTCAAAAACGCCTGGAGAACGATCATCGCGGTGATGCCGATGGCGAGCATGGCACCGAACATATCTGGCGCCCGCAGGGAAATGCGCAGTCCGCGCCAAGCCAGCACGAAAAACAAGCACACCACCGTCGTCGTCGCAACAAACCCGAGTTCCTCAGCGAGCACCGAGAAAATAAAGTCGGTATATTGCTCGGGCAGATAGGCAAATTTTTGCCGGCTTTGGGTCAATCCAAGACCAAAAATGCCCCCAGAGCCGATGGCATAGAGCGATTGAATGATATTCCAACCTGCTCCTCGAGGGTCGGCCCATGGATCAAGAAACGCCGTGATGCGCTTCATGCGGACCGGATCTTGTTGGATAAAAAACCAGCCGCCGATGGCACCGACGATGCCCGACAACACCAGGTAGAGCGGACGTGCGCCGGCAACGAAAAGCATCAACGCACCCGTCCCCATGATGACAACGGCTGTACCTAAATCTTCCAAAGCAACCAAACCGCCGACGACGCCGACGACAGCCATCGGTATGACAAAGCCTGACCAAAAACGTCCCATCTTATCGCCGAGAAAAGCCACGTAGGCGGCAATAAAATTGACGAGCGCTATTTTGCTGAGCTCCGAAGGCTGAAATCGAATCGGCCCGATTTCCAGCCACCTTTGGCCTCCACGCGATTCGGTGCCCGCAACGAGCACGATGCTGAGCAGCAGCACGGCCACCAAAAGCGCTGGAAGCGCCCACGGACGAAGTTTGCGATAATCGATCCGCATCATCACCAGCATGCCGATAATGCCGATGACCGCCCAAAGCAGCTGCCGTTTGATAAAATAATGTGGATCCCCGTACATATGCAGCGCCGTGGTATAACTCGCGCTGAAGACGGTCATGATACCAATGACCAACAGTGCCATAATCGTACCGAACGCAACGAGATCGACCGGCCCTTGCTGCGGTTTGGTTGAAGGCCGTGCGGCCAAAGGATTCCCTCGCTTCCTGTGCTGAACTTCGTAAGGTAATCTATTCGCCGTAGCGGACATGTATTAACGTATTACACTGCCAGAAGACCGACCAGCCCGCACAACAGCCCGATCAACCAAAAGCGGGTGACGACTTTGGGCTCAGGCCAACCGGCCAACTCAAAATGGTGGTGCAATGGACTCATGCGCAAAATGCGCCGCCCGCCGCTCCATCGAAAATAAAGCACTTGAAGCATGACGCTCAGCGTTTCAATGACGAACAGTCCCCCGATAATAAAAAGGAGAAACGGCGTACGAGTCAATACAGCCATGCTTCCGAGTGCGGCACCGAGTGCGAGGCTGCCCGTGTCTCCCATAAACACTTGCGCGGGATGCACGTTGAACCATGCGAACCCGAGACAAGCTCCGGCCAGCCCAGCTGCAAACACGGTCATTTCGGGATGGCCCAGCCAGGTACATACAATCGCATAAAACGACGCCGTAATCGCCGTAGCACCCGCAGCCAGTCCGTCCAATCCGTCAGTGAGATTCACGCCGTTCGCGGCACCGACCATCGTCCCGATGGTGATCAGCAAAAAAAGCCAAGTGGGCACTTCCCATTCCACGCGAGTGAACGGAATCCAAAGCGTCGGCCCCCATTCGGCGAGCGCCAAAAATGCCGGGAGCGCACCGACAACGATTTGCGCGATGAGTTTGTGCCTCGCCCGCAGTCCGAGCGAACGTTTGGCCACCACGATAATCGCATCGTCAATCAGCCCGATCAGCGCATAACCGAGCGTTACAAACACCGCATACTTCACCAGCGGATCATTCCAGCTGAAAATCATCACCGGCAATGCAAAGGCGACGACGATGAGAATGCCCCCCATCGTCGGCGTGCCTTGCTTGGACCAATGCGCTGCAGGTCCGTCATCCCGCACATTTTGCCCGTACTTTAATCGGCGCAAATAACGAATCAACCCCGGGCCGAGTGCCATTGCCACCGCGAATGCGACGATTCCCGCCAGGAGGGCTTCCTTCATGCCGTACCAGCCCCTTCCGGTTCCGAACCGACCGCCGACGCGCTGCAGGCGCCACGCTGTTGCACCAAAAAGTCGACGACTCGTTCCAATTGAAGTCCACGGGATGCTTTGACCAAGATCACATCGTGTTCAGACATCCAAGCAGCAACGGCCCGGGCCGCATCGTCGGCGTCATCACAGCACATGATGGCATCCGCCGACATGCCCGCACTTCGGGCGGCGGCTGCCACGGCCTCCGCCCAGCGCCCCACCACAATCAGGCGATTGACGCCGCTCGCAACCGCCTGACGTCCGATGGCTTCGTGTTCCCGCTGCGCCAACTCACCGAGTTCCAACATGTCTCCCAGTACAGCAGCCTTGCGCTTTCCAGGCAATTGCCGCAGCGTTTGCAAAGCCGCGCGCATGGAAGCGGGAGAAGCATTGTAGGCGTCATTGACAATTGCAATGTCGCCGCTGAGCTTGATCACTTCCAACCGCATGCCCGAAAGCCGGACGTTCGCCAATCCGGCTTCAATTTCTTTGCTCGTCAGGCCACAGGCTTGCGCTGCGGCGATCGTTGCCAACGCATTATATACGTTGTGCTCCCCCAATAGAGACGTTCTGACGTTGAGCTCGCCGAGCGGCGTCCTGACCCGAAACGCCATGCCTTCAAATCCCAGGGAGACGACGTCGTAAGCTTGGACGTCGACATTCGGGTTCAGACCGAAGGTCACAACTTGGGCGTCGGTTTGGGCGGCCATCGCGGCAACGTAAGGGTCGTCGCCGTTGAGCACCGCCACACCGTGCGCCGGCAGCTGCTCGACCAATTCCGCTTTTGCGGCCGCTACGCCGGCCAAACTGCCGAGAAACTCCACGTGCACTGGCCCCACATTCGTCACCACGCCGATAGTCGGACGGACGATTTGAGCGAGCTGGCGGATTTCCCCGCGCGCCCGCATCCCCATTTCGACGACTAATCCGCGGTGCTTGCGGTCCATTTGCAATACGGTCAACGGCACCCCGATTTCGTTGTTCAGATTGGCGTGCGTGGCGTGAACCGGAAAACGCGTCCCGAGCACCGCCGCGATGAGATCCTTAGTCGTTGTTTTGCCGTTGCTTCCCGTAACGCCGACAACCGGAACGGTGAAACGGCTTCGATACCAACCCGCCAACGACTGCAATGCGTGCAGCGTGTCATCGACCAGAACAGCTGGAGTGTCGGTTGTCCGCAAAACCGCTTGAACACGGCTGTGGGCCGACTTTTCGATCATTACGGCAGCGGCACCGGCCTGAATGGCATCCGCAATGAAGTCATGGCCGTCGAAACGTTTTCCGCGAAGAGCAATAAATAAACTGCCGGGACCGGTCGCCCGGGAGTCCGTGACGACGGCCGAAACGATTCCGTCGCTCTCCGAAGGCCACACGTTGCCTCCGGTTGCTCGGGCGACATCAGCCACTGAAAACTTGAGCACTACCAAACCGCTCCTCCAAGGCCCGGACGGCTTCAGCCCGGTCATCAAATGGAATAATGCGATCGTGAAATTCTTGGTACGTCTCATGCCCTTTGCCGGCGATGAGAATGACATCACCGTCTTTGGCCATCGCAATGGCTTCGCGGATGGCTCGCCGGCGTTCAACGATAATCGGGGCTTTTTCAAGCGGAAAACCGGCTTCTTTGACGCCAAGCCGAATTTCCTCGCAGATCACCCATGGATCTTCGCTGCGCGGATTGTCCGCAGTAATGATGAGCCAATCGGCCCATGCCGCACCGACGCGTCCCATTTGCGGACGTTTGGCCCGATCGCGATCACCGCCCGCGCCAAACACCGCGATAACCCGACCGCTCGTCAACTGACGTGCCGTGCGCAAAACGTTGGCCAGACCATCCGGCGTGTGAGCATAGTCGACAATCACCGTGAACGGCTGTCCGCAGTCAATCCGCTCAAAACGACCCGGCACTTGCACGTTCGCAAGCCCCGCCGCTATGGCTTCCTTGGGCACCCCGGCCTGAATGGCGACAGCGATGGCGCCCAAGGAATTGTAAACGTTAAATTCACCGGTTAAACGCAATGCAACGTCGATGGTCCCTAAAGGAGTTATGGCGGCGTAAGTTACGCCTGACGGCTCCACACGGACGTTGCGGGCTGAAACTTCGGCATCCGGACGTTCCATGCCATAACCGATGATCGGGACGCCTGCCGCAGCTGCCCGGAAATACGGGGCGCTGGGATCGTCCAGGTTGATGGCGCCTCCTTCGCGGAGCAGGCGGAAGAAGCTCGCCTTGGTGTCTCGGTAAGCTTCGAACGTACCGTGATAATCGAGATGATCATGCGTCAGATTGGTAAACAATCCGTAGGCGAAACGACATCCTTCAATGCGCTGCAACGCGATGCCGTGGGACGACACCTCCATGACGCAGAAGGAACATCCCTGAGCCGCCATGGCGGCAAGCAAGCCTTGAACTTCCGGTGCCTCCGGCGTCGTCCTGGCCGCCCGAACAGGTTGATCGCCGATAAGATGCTGGATCGTCCCGATGAGTCCGACCCGATGGCCCGCAGCTTCCAAGATGGCCTTGATCAAGTAAGTGCTCGTTGTTTTGCCGTTCGTTCCCGTCACGCCAATGAGGCGCAGACGCTCCGACGGATTGCCGTACAACGCCGCCGCGATCTTGCCCATGGCTGCTCGACTGTTCGGGACGACGATTTGCGGCACGTGGTCGAGATGGGCAAGCCGGCGCTCACACAACAAGGCAACCGCACCCTTGGCCACAGCCTCGTCGGCGAAAGCATGCCCGTCGAACCGCTCCCCGCGCCAACATACGAAAAGATCCCCCGGCTCTACCCGTTTCGAGTCATATGCCAAACCAGCCGGAACAACGTCTCCTCGTCCGAATACGGCAGCGCCCTCGATTTGATTGGCTAGTCGTTCAATCGTCTGCATGGGCCGTCACTCCTCTGCGGGCTGCCAATCACCTCACAAGGTAGTTTTACCCAGGGCAGCAACCGATTATGGATTCGGGCTTTCCACTACGGGTTCGAGGTACACCTCGATCAATGTGCCCGAAGGCACGACGGTTCCCGGCTCGTGCGACTGGCTGCGGGCAACGCCCGTGCCGTGAATGCGAATGCGCAAACCGAGTTCATGCAGCAATAGAGCCGCATCGCGCATGCTCAGCCCGGTCAGTCGCGGTACCTGCACATCTACCGGATCCGGTGCCGGTTCTTCATGAAAGAGCACCAGAACGGTGGATCCCCGATCAACCAAAGCTCCGGGTTGGGGCACGACATCGAGAACATACGAACCGATTCCCTCAAAGGCCACGTGCAGTCCCGCTTCTTCGAGGATGTGAATGGCCTCGTCTTCGGGCATGTTGCGCACATTGGGCACCCTCACGCGATCGACAACGACTTCTTGCTGTTCGATGCGCCGGGGAATCCCCATGTATTCCAGCGAAGCCTCGACGATGCGCCCGAAAACCGGACCGGCCCACATGCCGCCCCAAGAAGGTGTCGCATGTACCTTGTACAGCATGACCACGCCGACAAACACCGGGTCGTCCGCCGGTGCGAAACCGACGAACGCAGCCATGTTCAGATCGATGTAGCGGCCGCCTTCGGGGATTTGGGCCGTTCCTGTCTTGCCGGC
Source organism: uncultured bacterium (assembly GCA_937983075.1). GTDB lineage: Bacteria > Bacillota > Limnochordia > DTU080 > JAAYLA01 > CALKAQ01. The sequence goes on from CALKAQ010000080.1 coordinate 8,655, forward strand.
GACACGATAACCTTCAACATCGGCCTGGACCCCGGATCCGTTGACGACAACGGAACGCATCACCTGAGCGAAATCTCTCGCCGTCTCTTCCGAAAGCACACGGCGAATAGGCTGGGGTTCAATCACCCGAACCGTTTCCCCGTCGGGCGACTGAATCTCGCTGACGAGATACGGACGATAAAGCGTACCACCGTTGGCGATCGCAGCAATTGCCGCAGCAAGTTGAATCGGCGTCGTGGAGATGCCTTGACCAAACCCGACATTTGCCCAGCGCAGCAGGCGGTCTTTCGGAGTCGGGATCGAGCCGATGCCTTCCCCGGGAAAATCAATGCCGGTTTTTTGGCCGAAACCGAATGCCCGAATGAAATTATAAAACCTCTCGGGTCCGATTTCATCGGCACTCAAGACAGCGAATACCGGGTTGCAAGAATTCTCAACCGCTTCGACAAAGGTTTGCCGTCCGTGCCCGCTTGCGTGCCAACAGTTGACCCTGCCGCCCCAGCGTTCAAGACGCACGGGATCGACGTATTCGGTGTCCAAAGTCGCCACGCCGACTTCCAAAGCGGTTGCACCGGTGATCGCTTTGAAGGTGGAACCCGGTTCAAATACGTCTGTGACGGCTCTGTTTTTCCACAACTCGGGATCATAGGAAGCGAAATCGTTCGGGTCATAGGAAGGATATTGCGCCATGGCCAGCACCGCGCCGGTGTTTGGATCGAGAGCGACGAAAATGCCCAATTCAGCCTGAGCTTCGAGAACACCTCGTTCGAGCTCTCGTTCGGCGATATGCTGCAACACCCGGTCAATCGTGAGGACAAGGTTGTGACCGTCCTCCGGTTCGATACGACTGTAAAGACCGTCCGGTATCGCCCGACCCCGAGCGTCCCGCTCACGCAGAATCATGCCGGGGACGCCCCGCAGCAACTCGTCATAGTAAGCTTCGAGCCCTTCCAACCCTTGGTTGTCAATTCCCGAAAAGCCGATGACGTTGGCCGCCAGTTTGCCGTATGGATAAAAACGGGCCGGCCGCTCCGTCACATAGATGCCGGGAAGATCCGCCTCGCGCACGGCTCGTGCCGTTTCAGGATCCAGCTCCAGGGCAATCCACACATCGAGCACTTTGCGCTGCAGTCGTTCTTGAATCCAGTCGGCATCGAGGTCAAGAATCGAAGAAAGCACCGCTGCGGTTTCAGCGGGATGGGTCACTTCAACGGGAACGGCGTAAACCGCTTCAGCGCTGAAGCTCGTTGCCAACACTTCTCCGTTGCGGTCGTAAATCGTTCCCCGATTCGGCAACAACGGCACTGGGCTGTGCCGCTGTGCGAGCGCTCGATCGAGCAGCTCCGGGCCGCTGTAGACCTGCAAATAGCCCAACCGCAAAATCATTCCGACGGTCAGACAGGCGATGAACAAAAAGAAATGAGCAGTTCGGCGCTGAACAGTCAGACGTGGTATTCGCTCCAAAGCAATTGCCACGCTCCTCTAGGCAAGAAGATAGCTTGCTCCCCCTCCCCCCCTCGCATCATTTTTGGCTATACAGCCTCATCCGCCAATCCGTTCGCTTTCCGTCAACTGTACCCGAGGCCAATGCCGAGTAACCCATGCAATCGCAGCGTTTAAAATACCGCGTGGTTCTTCGACGTCGCTCGCCAGCGACGTGGTTGCATCCTCGGAATCCCGCTCAAGCACGACATACTGATGCTCACTCGGGCGAACCATGCCCAAAGCCGTCGTAGCGAGATACTCGACTCGATCCAAAGAACGCGCTTGAGCAATGCCCAGCATGAGAAACTCCTGTTCACGCAATGCCTCGTCCAGGCGTCTTTCCAATGCAGCGAGCTCGTAACCCAAATTCATTACATGCACGCGTTGCCAGACGTACGCCAAACCGAGGCATAGTACGACGAAAGCGATGAGACTGATGAGCAGCATGCCATTCGCTCGAAAAGGTGACCGTTTGGACGCATTCGGCCACAACGAAGATTCCGACAGAAGGTGATCTCGATCCGCTAGCATTATGGTTATTCGCTCCTCCCCTCGGACAGAACCCGAACAGCGGCTCGCAATTTTGCGCTGCGTGCCCGGGGATTCTTCGCAAGTTCTTCGTCACTGGCTGTCTTGGGTCGTCGTGTCAGGATACGGAGGCGTGGAACACGGTTGCAACGACAAACCGGAATCTCTTTCGGACAAACACATGGCTCGGACTCTTTTTGGAAGAATCGTTTGACGATGCGATCCTCCAGGGAATGAAAACTGATGACCAACAACCTGCCACCGGGCGCCAAGCGATCTGCCGCTTTTTCCAATGCTTCAGCCAACACATCGAGCTCCCGGTTTACCGCAATCCGAAGCGCTTGAAACGTTCGGCGGGCGGGATGCGGGCCGTTTCTCCTGGCGGGGGCGGGAATCGCCGCCTTGATCGCTTCCACGAGGTCGCTTGTTGTCTTCAGCGGAGATACGGATCGCCGCCGCACAATTTCTCGAGCGATTCTCGGTGCAAAACGCTCTTCGCCGTACTCCCAAATCCAGCGGCGCAGCTGCTCTTCAGAGGAACGGTTGACCAAATCCGCTGCTGTCGGCCCCTTGGTCTCGTCCATGCGCATATCAAGCGGGGCGTCTTCTCTGTAACTAAACCCTCGCTCCGCTACATCCAACTGCGGCGAAGAGACGCCCAGGTCAAACAAGAAACCGTCTACAGCTTTGATCCCCAAGTCGTCCAACACGCGATCCAACCGTGCGAAATTGGTGTGCACGAACGTCACACGATCGTGATACATCTGCAAGCGCTCGCGGGCAGCTTGCAAAGCCCTGACGTCCTGATCCAAGCCGATCAGCCTGGCACCTGACTGCATACGAGCCAGCAATTGTTCGGCATGTCCCCCGCCACCGATGGTGGCGTCGACAAAACAGTTGCCATCTTCCGGATTCATCAGTTGGACGACTTCGTCCGCCATAACCGGTTGGTGGAAGAAATCACGGTTTGGCAGGCCAGCTTCGGACAGTACCGCCACCTCCTCTAAATCCCCAGATCCACAATTTTCTCGGCGATAGCGTCAAAAGACTCCGAAGCTTGCTTGACGTAATCTTCCCAGCGATCCCTGCTCCAAAATTCAACTCGGGTTGAAACCCCGACTGAGACAACATCTTTATCCAGTTGAGCGTACTCCCGCAAATTGAGCGGGAGCGTGATTCTTCCTTGTTTGTCCATTTCGCACTCCGTTGCACCCGAAAAGAAGAAGCGTACGAACGCACGCGCATCGCTTTGCGTCAAAGGAAGGCTCTTGAGCTTCTCTTCAATAAGCTTCCACTCGGACATGGGGTAAGCAAAAAGACAGTGGTCAAGTCCACGCGTAACGATGAAGGTTTCACCCAACCCTTCGCGGAATCGAGCGGGGACAATAAGGCGGCCTTTGCTGTCGAGGCTATGCTGGTACTCGCCCAAAAACAAGGCCACCGTCCCCTTTCCTGCCGCGAAGTTTTATCCTTCATCCCAAGCACTTATGAGACAGCATAAACCAGAACTCACCACAACGCTCCACTTCTCACCACTGTGATCCAAGTTTCGGGTGCCAATAGGAAAATTCCTGCCTCCTCCCTCAAAGTCGACAAAAAAAAGCCCCCCCTTCTCAGGGAGGCTTCACAAAGCCGCTATAAAGCCAAATCCGCCTACAACGGTCTCGTGAGCTAAGACGGCCAGTACAAGAGCCGATGGCAACGTTCGCAACTGACGATTTCCCGACCACGCACGTTTCGTTGCAACGTCGGCAGCTCCGTACGACAACCGCCGCACACGCCGCGGCTGACCACGGCGACGGGGCGACCGTTCGTTGTGGCACGCCGTTTTTCATATATTTTCAGAAGGGACGGATCGATCTGCTCGCGGAGTTCTTCCAGCTCCAAACGAAGTTCTTCCTCCGCAAAATCCCATTCCGCTGACAAATCGACAAGCTTTTGTTCGTAGGTCCGCAACTGCCGCTCGAGATGGGAGGCCATGGCTTGCAGGCGTCCGTGCTGCTCGGTCAGCCGTTCGAGGGCCTCCATATGTTCCAGTACACCGTTTTCCTTGACGGCATAGTCATTTTGAAGTGTGCGAAGTTTTGTCTCCAAGCTTGTCAGCTCTTTCGAATGAGTCACCACACCGCCATAAAGTTTAGCTTGGATGGAGGCCATTTCGGCTTGCAAAGCGCTGAGCTCTTCTTCCACTTGGCGAACAAGCAGCTTTTTGGCTTGGATTTGTCTGCTGACGGCTTTTTCAAGTCGTCCCTGCTTGCTCAACACGTCTTTCAACTTCGCAATGTCCTGAACAACAGGATGGTTTACACGCTGAGCCGCGAGCTTGGCAAGACCTTGTTCGAGCTCTTGCAGCCTGTAAAGCAATGCCATTTGCGCAGCCGACATTATCGGACCCCTTCAAACAAATTGCTAGCTGCGAATTGCTCCCAGCAAGTCTTTATAGGTGTCTACATCCATACCGACTTGCAGTCGACGGGTCACCATGTCGGACCCGTTTTTCAACGAGCAGTTGACGCAGCGCCGCGTTTCCGGCAACGCCTCGAGCCTGGCTTTCGGTATGGTTTCACCGCAAAGTTCGCATTTTCGGCTCATGAGATGAGATTCCCCCTCATTTGATCGGCTCGATCCGAAACCAAAAGGGATCATGTTCTACAGCAGCTTCAACTTGCAGCGACACCTGTTCAGTACTGGCTCGATCACGCAGATATTCCGTCCAAAACGGGACAACCCATCGTTCCGTGGCAAAATGACCGGCGTCGATTGTCCATAAACGGAGATCGTTCGAATGGATGGCATCGTGGAAATCGACGTCGCCGGTAATGAAAACGTCTGCTCCGGCAGCGTGTGCCGCTTCGATGAATGAGGCTCCCGATCCCCCCATGACTGCCACACGCCGAACACGTTCAGGCATCGGACCACAGCAACGAACGGCTGATACTTCAAGACGTTCATGCACAAAGCGCAGAAAGGCTTCCGGTTCCATGGCCTCCGCCAAGCTTCCCACTCGTCCCATGCCTTCGGATTCGTCTCCACCCGGACGATAGGCGAGCGGCTCGCACTCTTGAAGTTCCAAACGCCTCGCCAAAATGTCATTCATCCCTCGGGAGGCCACGTCGAAATTCGTGTGAGAAGCGTAAACGGAAATTCCCGCCGATACAAGCTGCCGCAACAAGTTTCCGTCCGGACGATCCCAGCGGATTTGTCCCAAGGGCCGGAACAACGGCGGATGGTGTACGACGATCAGCTGAACGCCGTGGGCAATCGCCTGCTCGACGACATCTTGTGTGAGCGTCAAAGCGACGAGGACATGCCAAACTTCTTCATCGGGATCTCCAATCTGCAGTCCGACCCGGTCCCACGATTCCGCTAAAGCGGCAGGAGCCAATTCCTCCAGCCACTCGATAATCCGTCCGACACGACAAGCCACAAACGACACATCCTTCTTCATAAACCACTTTATTCAGACAAACCAGACCACTAAATCGGTCCCACTATGCCAATCGACATCTGGCATATTTCTGGTTCGACTGGTTAGGGCAACCTTCCTTCTGAAACTTGAATGGAAAGATCAATACTTTTGAGCGGTGCCTTCGCATCGAAAAAACAAAAGGCTCTCGCTTTTAGCGAGAGCCTTTTGTGGTACCCCCAACGGGATTCGAACCCGTGCCGCCGCCTTGAAAGGGCGGTGTCCTAGGCCTCTAGACGATGGGGGCATGTTGCTGTTTTCATTCATTGGTGGGCCCGGCAGGATTCGAACCTGCGACCACACCGATTATGAGTCGGGCGCTCTACCGCTGAGCTACGGGCCCCCACTAGCGCACCTGCGGCACTCGTTTATTATAGCACAGTGGGGGATTTGTGGCAATACGTGGAGCACGTTGCTGCCAAGCATCGCCAAGGGTCATAAGTGGGCCCCGGCCGAATCGGCCAGGGCCATCGTTGGCTCCTCGGGCAGGATTCGAACCTGCAACCACCCGGTTAACAGCCGGGTGCTCTACCGTTGAGCTACCGAGGAACGCCGTAACGAACCACAAGCCTTATTATAGACGAAGTGGCCGGGTTCGTCAACAGCTTACTCCAAAAAATCTTTGAGTTTTTTGCTCCGGCTTGGATGTCGCAGTTTACGAAGCGCTTTGGCTTCGATTTGACGAATGCGTTCACGCGTCACACCAAACACTTGGCCAACTTCTTCAAGCGTGCGCGGCTTTCCGTCGTCCAATCCGAAGCGCAGCCTGAGCACCTGCTCTTCCCGGCTCGTTAACGTATCGAGCACTTCTTCAAGCTGCTCTTTGAGCATCGTGAACGAAGCGGCGTCAGCTGGCGCCAGCGCTTCTTGATCTTCGATGAAGTCGCCCAAATGACTGTCTTCTTCTTCTCCGATGGGGGTTTCAAGCGAAACAGGCTCCTGGGCGATCTTCATGATTTCACGTACACGTTCGACCGAGAGATCCATTTCCTGAGCGATCTCTTCCGGCGTAGGTTCCCGCCCAAGTTCCTGCAACAGCTGCCTCGAGACTCGGATCAGCTTGTTGATGGTTTCGACCATATGAACCGGAATCCGGATGGTTCGGGCTTGGTCAGCAATGGCTCGAGTAATGGCCTGACGAATCCACCACGTGGCATACGTGCTGAATTTGAAGCCTTTTCGATAGTCGAATTTCTCAACAGCCTTGATCAGACCGAGATTGCCTTCTTGAATCAGGTCGAGGAACAACATCCCTCTCCCGACATATCGCTTCGCAATGCTGACAACCAGACGCAAATTCGCTTCAGCGAGACGCCGTTTGGCCGATTCATCGCCTTGCTCGATCCGCTTGGCCAACTCCACTTCTTCTTCGGCCGAGAGAAGCGGTACACGCCCGATTTCTTTCAGATACATGCGTACCGGGTCGTCGAGTCCGATTCCTTCGGGAACCGAAAGGTCAAGATCGTCGGTTACTTCTGCGTCTGATTCCTCTACTTCTGAAGCATCGCTTTCCTCCGCGCTGTTTTCAGACGGATCCGGAATGATGTCGATGCCTTGGTTCGCGAAGCGTTCGTAAATTTCGTCGATTTGATCAGGTGTCAATTCGACTTCCTGCAAGGTGTCCATGATTTCTTTATAGGTGAGGACACCTTCTTTTTTCCCCTTTTGAACCAGTTCGGTAAGTCCTTCAATTTCCGCCAGATCTTCGCGATTGCTCATGGGAATCTCCCCTCCTTTCTGGAGGCGACCTCAACTAACCGTTCGTTCAATACTGCGACCTCGGACAGTCTGTCGTAAGCGCTTGTACTCCAGCAACAGACTTCCGATGTTTTCAGCATATGCACTCTCATCTCTTTCCGACAGACGGGCGAGTTCCTTTTCAAGACACCTGAGACGAAACCTCATCCGCCATTCCCAAACTCGTTGAATATACGTACCAACATCCGGCAAAACAACAGGATTCCAAGATTCGAGTTCACGCAGTGTTTTCAACAATTCCGGTGCCTCGCCGATCAAGGCGTTCTCGTCACCTTCTGCCTGCTTTTTGATGACCTGGAACAATTGGTTGTGCTTACCGACCAAAAACGGTTCGGTACCGAGTTCTGCCTCAATCAGCTTTACAGCGGCTGGTTTTTTCAGTAAAATGTACAACAACCGCTGCTCGTCTCGGATCAGTGCGGCTTCACTGAGCCACTGCTGCATTCCAACCGCGTCCGCCGCAGCCGACCGATCATGCTGCACTCTCTTACCTCGTGAGTATTTCGCAGCATCTGTCTTAATATGACGGGCTGCGGGATTTCTATGCGGCGTACTCTTCGTTCTGCCAGCCCGCGACTGAAATCGACGCAGTTCGGCCACAAGTGCCGCCCGCGATATGTCCAGACGTTCCGCCACGAGCTCTACATAAGCTTCCTGAGCGACTGGACTGTCGATGTCGGCGAGAATAGGCAGCACCGCCCGGACAACTGTCAGCCGCCCTTCAATGTCATCCACCTTCCGCGACTCGAAAGCCCGTTCGATTTTATAGTCGAGCAACGTCAGCGCCGAAGCGACAATCTCTTTGAACGCTTGAACGCCCTTGCTTCTGACGAGCGAATCGGGATCTTCGCCTTCCGGAAGGACGGCGATTCGTACCTGCAACCCTTTTTGGACGAGGTGCTCCAAGCTGTGTTCGGCAGCTGCACGGCCGGCAGCGTCAGCATCGAAAGCGAGAACGACTTCTTTCGCCCACCGGCTCAACAATTCGGCATGCTCCGCGGTGAACGCCGTTCCCAAGGACGCGACGACATTCGTGACGCCCGCCTGGGACAAAGCTGTTACATCCGTATATCCCTCACACACAATCAAGCGGCCGGTGCGCCGAGCGCCCTCACGCGCTTGGTACAGACCGAACAAGTGCTCACTCTTGGAGTAGGCAATCGTTTGCGGGGTGTTGATGTACTTCGCCTTTTCGCTCGGATCGAGCGCACGTCCTCCAAAACCGACGACCCGACCGTGCACATCCAGGATCGGAAACATGATTCGGTGGCGAAATATATCGAACGGAGCTTTACCTTCCCGCTTCACTGCAAGCCCGGCTTCAACAGCTTCTTCCGATGTGACGCCTTGCTCTTCCAGCGCAGCGAGCAAATCGCGCCAGCCCGGTGGAGCGTATCCGATGGCAAAACGTTTTTGCGTCGCTGCATCGATACCGCGTTTTTCAAGGTACGTTCTCGCTGCGCGTCCTCCTGGCTCACCCAAACATTGTTGAAAGTAGCGAGCGGCGATCTGATTGATGTGTATGATGCGCTCGATCTTTTCCTGACGGCGACGTTCTTCAGGAGACAATTCGCTTTTTTGAAGCTCCACGCCGACTTCTTCAGCCAAGCGCTCGACCGCCTCGGGAAACGAAATTCGCTCCATGTGCATGAGGAAAGCGAAAACGTCCCCACTCTCTTTACATCCAAAACAGTAATAAAACTGGCGATCTGAGTGCACGTGAAAAGAAGGCGTCTTTTCCTGATGAAACGGGCAAAGCCCGACGAAATTGCGCCCTGAACGCTTCAATGTGACGTACCGGGCGACTATCGCTGCGAGATCGGCACGCTGCCGAATCTCCTCGAGCTGCCGATGATCGAATCGGGCCATTTACAACACCCTTTGCGAATCGCCCTCCCAAACAACCGTACTCTTTCCTTTTCCACTCTTTCGGCGTGACCCTGCATTTTCCTTCCCGATTCGCTCCCGATGTCACAATCAGGAACGTTTCAAACTCGTTCCAACTTTTTCACAGGCGTAAACTCACGCATGCTGGCAAAAGGGCCCATACCGATGGGAACGGCACGGGCCCTTTCGCATGCGCCTTGCACAACGCTTAAAATCAGCGTGCGTTGCGGATTTGAGCCTGCGCAGCCGCCAACCGGGCGATCGGCACACGGTACGGCGAGCAGCTTACATAGTCGAGACCTGCCCGGTGGAAGAAGTCCACACTGGCCGGGTCGCCGCCGTGCTCACCGCAGATGCCGAGCTTGAGGCTCTCCTTGGCCGAGCGTCCCTTCTCCGCACCGATCTTCACCAGCTCACCGACACCGGTTTGATCGATGCTCTGGAACGGATCTTTTTCAAGGATCCCCTTGTCGAGATAATCGGGCAAGAACGTACCCGCGTCATCACGGCTGTAGCCGAACGTCAGCTGCGTCAGATCGTTCGTACCGAACGAGAAGAAGTCGGCATGCTCAGCAATGCGATCGGCAATCAAAGTCGCACGCGGAATTTCGATCATCGTACCGACCTGATATTCGATCTTGACACCGGCTTCCTCCATCACCTGTTCCGCCGTGCGGACCACGAGTTCACGCAAGATCTTGAGCTCCTGAACCGTACCAACGAGCGGAATCATGATTTCCGGTACGACTTCCTGGCCTTCTTTGGCCAATTGAGCCGCCGCACCGATGATCGCACGGACCTGCATCTCGTAGATTTCCGGATAGGTAATCGCGAGACGGCAGCCGCGGTGACCGAGCATCGGGTTCAGCTCGCGCAGCGATTCAACACGTTCACGCAAAGCCGCCGGCGTGATGCCAAGGTCTTTGGCAAGCTGCTCGATAGCGGCGTCTTCCTGCGGGAGGAACTCGTGCAACGGCGGATCGAGCAAACGAATGGTGACCGGCAGACCTTCCATGACCTTGAAGATGTCATAGAAGTCCTGCTGCTGAATCGGCTGGAGCTTGTCGAGCGCCTTGCGGCGGGCTTCTTCGTTGTCCGCGATGATCATCTCGCGCACAATGCCGATTCGATCCTCAGCAAAGAACATATGTTCAGTACGGCACAGACCGATGCCTTCCGCACCGAAATCACGGGCGGTCTTGGCATCGTGCGGCGTATCCGCGTTGGTGCGCACCCGCAACGAACGGACTTCGTCGGCCCACTCCATGATCTTGCCGAAGTAGCCGGTCAATTCAGGTTCGACCGTCTCAACCTTGCCAAGCATGACACGACCGGTCGTACCGTCGATCGAAATCCAGTCGCCCTCTTTCACCGTCTTGCCGTTGACGGTGAACGTCTTGCTCTCGTAGTCAATTTGAATTTCACCGGCACCGACCACGCAGCACTTACCCATTCCACGAGCGACAACCGCCGCGTGCGAGGTCATGCCGCCGCGCGAGGTGAGAATGCCGACCGCGACATCCATGCCACCGATGTCTTCGGGCGAAGTTTCCGTACGGGTCAGAATGACGGCTTCGCCACGAGCGGCCCACTCTTCGGCGTCATCGGCGTTGAACACGACGCGACCGACCGCAGCACCAGGCGATGCAGGCAGACCCGTCGTCAACACTTCAGCTGCCGCAGCCGCTTTTTCGTCGAACCACGGATGGAGCAGCTGATCGAGCTGATTGGGATCGACACGCAGCAGGGCCGTTTCCTTGTCGATCAGCCCTTCTTCTACCATTTCAACGGCGATGCGAACCGCGGCCGCGGCCGTACGCTTGCCCGAACGGGTTTGCAGCATATAGAGCTTGCCGTCTTGAATGGTAAACTCGATATCCTGCATGTCCTTATAGTGCTGTTCCAGACGCTTGTAAATGCTTTCGAGCTCAGCGTATACCTCGGGCATCGACTCCTTGAGGGTGCTGATCGGCTCGGGAGTCCGAATACCGGCTACGACGTCTTCCCCCTGAGCATTGATGAGGTATTCGCCGTAGAACTCGTTTTCACCGGTGCTTGGGTTGCGCGTAAAGGCGACACCCGTACCAGAGGTTTCACCGAGGTTGCCGAACACCATAGCCTGAACGTTGACGGCGGTTCCCCAGTCGTGCGGAATGTCGTGAATTTGACGATAGCGGATCGCACGCGGGTTGTGCCACGAATTGAACACCGCGTTGATGGCACCGACGAGCTGCTCCCACGGATCGTCCGGGAACGGCTTGCCGGTCTTCTCTTCGACCAACGCCTTGAATTCACCGACAAGTTCTTTCCAGTCGTCGGCTTCAAGTTCGGTGTCGAGCTGAACACCCCGCCGCGCCTTCAAATTTTCAAGCCGGCTTTCGAACTCGGCACACTCGACTCCGAGAACGACGTCGCCGGACATTTGAACAAAGCGGCGATAGCTGTCATAGGCGAAACGAGGATTGTTGGTGCGCCGGGCAAGACCTTGGACCGCTTCATCATTGAGACCGAGGTTGAGAACGGTATCCATCATGCCTGGCATGGATACACGAGCCCCGGACCGAACGGCGAGAAGCAAGGGGTTCTCCGAGTTGCCAAACTCGGCACCCATGACTTCTTCGACTTGCTTGATGGCCTTTTTGACCTGCTCTTCCAAGCCTTCGGGCCACTGGCGATCGTTTTCGTAATAAGCAATGCAAACTTCTGTTGTGATGGTGAAACCGGCGGGCACAGGGATTCCGAGCTCGGCCATCTCAGCCAAGTTAGCCCCCTTACCCCCCAAAAGATTGCGCATATCAGCTTTACCTTCGGCCTTTCCTCCGCCGAAGAAGTACACCATCTTGGTGTCTTTCGTCACTCGCGCCATCCTGTTAACAACCTCCTCAAATCCGTTCCGGTCCGTCTGATCCACCGGCACAATCCACGACGATATGCAGAAGAACCCAACGGAATTACTTCGTCATTTCACCAGCAAATCCTTCTTGAACCGGAACCTTTTTCATTTGCGTGCGACTTGCAAACTAGGCTTCAGCGATCAGTTTCAAATCCGCCAGACAACCTGTCAGATCGCTGATACGCTTCAACAGACTCAGGCGGTTTTGCCGCGTCCGTTCATCTTCGACCATCACCATCACGGCATCAAAAAACGCGTCGACGTCAGGCGCCAGTTCTTGAACGGCACGCATCGCAGCGACATAGTCACGCTCCGCAACGTGAGCGTGGAAAGCCTGCTCGGCTTGCCTCAGGGTCGTCCAGAGCCGTTCCTCCGCCGGTTCGGCCAGCAAATCTTCCGCAACGGAATTGTCTTCCGCTTTGCCGGCCAAATTGGCGGTCCGCTCGTGGATGCGCATCACGACAGGCAGGATTCCTGCTGCATCAAGCTCCTTCAAAGCGTTCAACCGTTCCACGACATCGGGGACATCGTTCAAGCCGCGTGCCAGAACGGCGTCGACATGATCAGCCCGGTAGCCTTGTTCGAGAAGGATACCCCGCAAGCGACCGGCGATGAATTCAAGAAGAAGCTCTTTGAGTTCTGCACTCCACTGCACGCGGTCAGACAAGCCGTTCAGGGCATAATCCAACGCCGCAGGCAGCGACAGCGTCCATTGGCGTTCGAGAAGAATATGTAACAGTCCTAAAGCATGCCGGCGCAAAGCGTACGGATCTTGCGATCCGGTTGGCATCAAGCCGACAGCAAAGCAGCCTGCGAGCGTGTCCAGCCGGTCAGCCAGACTGACGAGGCTTCCGGCAGCCGTTTCGGGAGGAGCATCGCCCGAAAACCGCGGCGCATAATGTTCATCGATCGCTTGCGCCACGAGTTCATCCTCGCCGTCCGCCAAAGCGTACTCACGCCCCATAATTCCCTGAAGCTCCGGGAATTCATACACCATTTGCGTCATGAGATCCGCTTTGCACAGCTCGGCTGCCCGCAAAGCGAGCCGAAGCTCGTGCGCATCGATGTCCAGCGCTTCACCGAGATACTGCGTCAAGCGGACAATGCGCTCGACTTTGTCACGCATGCTGCCGAGTGCCTCTTGAAACAATACTTCGCCCAGCTGTTCAACCCGGTCGGCCAGCGGTACCTTTTGATCTTCTTCGAAGAAGAAGCGAGCGTCGGCGAGTCGAGCAGCCAGTACTTTTTCGTTCCCGACTCTCACCTGGTCCAGAGCACGAGTGTCACCGTCTCTCACGGCGATAAACTGCGGCACCGGATTTCCCTGTTTGTCGATAAGCGGGAAATACCGCTGGTGCTTCTTCATGGTGGTGACCAGCACTTCCACCGGCAAATCCAAATAGGACGGGTCGAAGCTGCCCAAGAGAGCTGTGGGATGTTCCACCAAAAAGGTGACTTCGTCGAGAAGCTCACTGTCTTCCCACACTTGGGCATTCACTTCATTGGCGCATTGGACCAACTGGGCGGCGATCATTTGCCGCCTTTCCTCCGGATCGACAACGACGCCGGCCGAGCGGAGCGCGCTGACATATCCGTCCGGATCGGGAATAACAACCGGACCTTCCGACAGAAAACGGTGTCCCCTGCTCTCCCGGCCGGAGTGAACGCCCGCGTACTCAAACGGGACGATGGCATCATCGAACAATGCCACGATCCATCGAATGGGGCGGATAAACCGCGTGGTGCCCGATCCCCAACGCATCGACTTGGGGAACGACAGCCGCTGAATGACCGAAGGAAGCACTTCGGTCAACACTTCCGGCGTCGGTCGGCCGGATTCTCTTTTGAGAGCGTACACGTAAGCGCCCTGCTCCGTTTCCCGCACTTCAAGTTCTTCAACCGAGACGCCTTGTTTCCGTGCGAACCCTTCCGCCGCCTTGGTTGGACGCCCTTCGGCATCGAATGCGGCCTGCTTGGGTGGCCCCTTGACTTCTTCCGCCAAGTCCTCCTGCGTGTCCGCCACGCCGTCCACTAACACCGTGAGCCTGCGCGGCGTTCCCAACGAACGCACCGTGTCGAAAGCAATGCGTGCAGCACGAAACTGCTCAGCGACCAACCGCTCCAACTGCTGCATCGCCGACGGCATGAAACGAGCCGGGCATTCCTCCATACCGATTTCCAACAAGACGCGATGACTCACGGGCGCACACTCCTTTCAGCCCGGGCGAGCAGGGGGTGTCCAAGATCTTCTCTCATTTTCACATAAGCCAGTGCGACTTGCCTGGCCAAAGCGCGTACCCGCCCGATGTAAGCCGTACGCTCAGTGACGCTGACGGCCCCGCGAGCGTCCAGAAGATTGAACACGTGCGAGCACTTGAGCACCCAGTCAAATGCGGGAACAACGAGACCCGCTTCGAGAATGCGACGTGCTTCCGCTTCGTATTGGTCGAACAAGTGAAACAGAAGGCCCGGATCGGCAACCTCAAAATTGTAGCGGGAATACTCGACCTCATTCTGATGGAAGACGTCACCGTATGTAATGCCATCGACCCACTCGAGGTCAAAGATGTTGTCGATTTTTTGCAAGTACATCGCGAGACGCTCGACACCATACGTGATTTCGACCGAGACCGGGTGGAGGTCAATGCCGCCTACTTGCTGGAAATAGGTGAACTGGGTAATTTCCATTCCGTCGAGCCAAACTTCCCAGCCAAGCCCCCACGCGCCCAGCGTCGGGGACTCCCAGTCGTCTTCGACAAACCGAATATCGTGGTTGCGCGGATCGATGCCGAGAGCCCGCAATGAATCGATGTAGATATCTTGAATATTGTCGGGTGACGGCTTCATAATCACTTGGTATTGGTAATAATGCTGCACCCGATTCGGGTTCTCGCCATAGCGCCCATCCGTAGGTCGGCGAGAAGGTTGGACATAAGCCGTATTCCACGGCTCTGGCCCCAGAACGCGCAAAGCGGTCGCAGGATGCATGGTGCCGGCGCCCACTTCCATATCGTACGGCTGTTGGATGATGCATCCTTGACTCGCCCAGAAGCGCTCTAATGCGGCGATCATGTCCTGCAAATTCAAACGAATACACCCCCATTGTCAATCGACCCAATGCCAGGCCCACAGGCATACTGCACCCTATAAAGGCGGCCGCTTAGGCCGGCCGCCAAAACCCAACACGAATGACTGCATTGAATATCCCCTCATACCTGGGGCTGCAGTGGATCAACAGCGCCACGACCATTTTTCGCCGCCGTTTAACCCATCTCCTGCAGAGCGTCAAGAAAGCTCCTTGACTTTAAGGGTCGTTCAAAATAATAGTCAAAATACCCGTTTAAAAGAGCTCGAATCTGCGTGTGATCGTCGGTGGACAACCGGAGGACTTGAAACCCCCTTGCCGGTGCATTGAGCAAATGGCGCATCTGCGCGACGCTGCGGAGCGATGCCCGCCGCGCCGTCATGTCTCGATCCTTGCAGCCGGGACACAAGATGCCGCCCTCTTTCGGGCTGAATACCAAGCTGCTGCCGTTTTTCCCCCCGCACGCCACACACGATTCCAGCTCCGGTCGATACCCGAGCTGGTCCAACAGCTTGAGTTCGAACCAGAGCAATGCAGTTTCCGGATCGCTGGCGTTGGCGAACAACGTCCATGCCGACAAAATTGTTTCGAACAACAACGCGCTCGGCTGACGCTCATCAACCGAAACGTCGATGAGTTCCGCAGCATAACTCGCAATCGCCATGCGCGTCAAATCTTCACGCACCGCGCGAAAGGAATCGATGATCTCGCCCTGGCGAATCGTATCGAGCGAGCGGCCCCGATAGAGCAAATAGCGTGCATGAGTGAACGGCTGGCTCACACTGAGCAGACGGCTTTTGGGACGACGGGATCCTCGCGCGACCGCAGAAAGCTTGCCTTCCTCGCGGCTGTAGATCACACAAATTTTGTCTGCTTCACCGAGATTGCGGGTGCGCAAGACAATCCCTTCGGTTTGATACAAGGGCACCGGGCCCTGCGCCTCCTCTAACGACGAAAAATCAAATTCGCGATCAAGCTGAGAATGATGCTGATGAGGAGCATGGTGGTGATCGGAGCGTAGAAGGTGAATCCTTCTCGCCGCACGATGATGTCACCGGGCAGCCGACCCAGCGATCCGAGCCCCGGCAGGCGTCCGAGAAGGAAGAGGACGACGCCGACGGCGACAATGATCCCTCCGGCGACGATGAACAATCGGCCTAGGCCACTCAGGTCTGACATCGAAACAGAGCCTCCCTCCTCTTATGTATCGCTAATCGGCATGCGGCAGGCTTTCTGTTTTCGCACGGTAAAGCTCCTCACGCCCGACGTGGCGGTAACCCGCAGCGGTTACCATGCGTCCCCGCGGCGTACGTTGGATAAATCCGAGCTGCATCAAAAACGGCTCGTAGACATCTTCCAGCGTACCCGCTTCCTCCTGAATTGATGCCGCCAACGTTTCAATGCCGACCGGACCGCCGTCGAATTTGTCGATGATCGTGAGCAGGAGTCTGCGATCGACCCGATCGAGCCCAAGGGGATCGACGTCCAGCATGTCAAGCGCCTGCGCAGCGACGTCTTGGTCGATAATGCCATCGAATCGCACTTGAGCGATGTCCCGCACGCGTCGCAGCAGACGGTTGGCCACTCGCGGCGTCCCACGTGCCCGACAGGCAATTTCCCGGCTGCCGCCATAATCGATCGGTATGCCGAGCACCCGCGCCCCGCGCTGCACAATTTCAATCAGCTCTTCTTCGTCGTAGAAGTCAAGGCGCTCAACGACACCGAAGCGATCGCGCAAGGGAGAAGTCAACATGCCGGCCCGTGTGGTTGCCCCGACGAGCGTGAAAGGAGGCAATTCGAGGCGGATCGCTCGAGCGCCGGGTCCCTTGCCGATGACAATGTCGACGGCTCCGTCTTCCATTGCCGGATACAAAATTTCTTCGATGGTGCGGTTCAGTCGATGAATTTCATCGATGAAAAGAACGTCGCGCGGCTCCAAATTCGTCAACAGCGCGACGAGGTCACCTTGTCGTTCAATGGCCGGTCCCGAGGTGACTCGGATACCCACTTGAAGCTCATTGGCAATGATATATGCAAGCGTCGTTTTGCCTAAACCCGGTGGACCGCAGAGCAAAACGTGATCGAGCGCTTCACCGCGCCGCTTCGCCGCTTCGATGAAAACCTGCAAATTTTCTTTGACGCGCCGCTGTCCTATGTATTCGGCGAATGAACGCGGCCGCAGGCTGGAATCGAATTCGACGTCCTCGAACTTCTCTCTCGCTTCGACTAGCCGATCCAACACGTCCACCTCTTTTGATTACGCTTCAGTTCGCGTTAACGACGCCGCGGCGGGTCGACGGGATGCAATAAACGCAACGAAAGGCGCAGCAACGTCTCTGCATTGGCATCAGGCTGCTCGGCGTGCGCCGCGGCAACGGCCGCTTCGGCTTCAGCCGCGGTATAGCCTAATCCCACGAGGGCGTCGATGGCATCACCAACAGCCCCGTCGCTCGCAGGATGAATCGGCTGGACTTCAAGCGGTTCAACCACCCGTCTTTCCCAATCTTTCAAGCGATCTTTGAGCTCAAGAATGATCCGTTCAGCGGTTTTCTTACCGACCCCGGGCACCTTCGTCAATTGGCGATGGTCGCTGCTCAGAATTGCCCTGACGACGACATCGGGTGACATGTGGGATAAAATCGCCATGGCCAGTCGGGGACCGATGCCGGATACGCTCAACATCGTTTCGAACAGCTCTTGTTCTTGCCGCGTGATGAAACCAAAAAGCTGCAAAGCGTCTTCACGCACGTGGGTATAAATATAAAGCAGCCTTTCCTCGCCGATTCGGCACTGTGCTTGCGTAGTCTCGGATACATATACTTTATAGCCGACTCCGCCGACCATCAGGATGAAGGCGTTGTTGTCGACTTCTTCAATACGCCCTTGCAGCATCGCGATCATACGCGATCACTTCCATACGCGGCTCGCAGCATCTGCTCGGTTTTTCCGCGCAAAGCGTGGCACAACGCAACGGCGAGCGCATCGGCTACATCGTCGGGTCGCGGTACTTCGTCCAACGCAAGAAGGGCGCGAACCATGTAGCCTACCTGCTGCTTCGGTGCACGCCCTTGTCCAGTGACAGCAGCTTTCACTGCTGCAGGCGTATATTCAAATATGGGAATACCATGTTGAGCCGCGGCAAGCATGACAACGCCTCGTGCCTGGCCTACGGC
Organism: uncultured bacterium; assembly: GCA_937983075.1. Taxonomy (GTDB): domain Bacteria; phylum Bacillota; class Limnochordia; order DTU080; family JAAYLA01; genus CALKAQ01. The sequence goes on from CALKAQ010000080.1 coordinate 26,930, forward strand.
CAACGCCGATCGAACGTTTTTGTTGAAAAACAGCTGCTCAATGCAAACCGCTTCGGGTTCGTACGCAGCGATCAACTCTTGGGTTCGCTTGTAAATGACCTGCAGACGATCTTGCTCAGGCGTTTGGGCTGCAGTGCGAATGCTGCCGAACCCAAGGGCTCGGCACCGGGATCCGACGAAACTGACGGCACCATAGCCGGTTATCGCCGTACCGGGATCGATCCCCAGAATAATCATGGGCTCCCCCCTGCGAACTTATATTCGCAATACGAGTTCGGCAAGGGGACAGCTCGCTCCTTCTCATACTACGGTTACTACGGTCCGTGAAGGCCCTCCAAGATCAGTTCCAACTCAAGTGAATCGACGAAGCGAATTCCAGCTTCCAGCTCACTGACTTGAAGAATTTCGCTGCGCGGGATGTCAACGGTTCCTCGGCGGCGGTGACATCCGTCGGGTTCACCATCAAAAATGACCACGGTGTCTCCTTCAAGTCGAATAAATCCACCTGCAGGCACGTCGGAGCACCGTTCTTCGACGACGATGCGTTCCGGCGAAAAACTGACGAGTTCCCATTCAGGGTGGCGATCCATAAACTCGGCCGCCGTCAGACCAATCCATGCCGGATCAACGAGGCTGACAATGGAGCGTCGGTATTGATCCGGTTCGACGACAATCGTTCGCACGAATTCGGCACCCGGCTCAATTTTCGACATCCCGTCCAGCGCCGACGGCTGAACGCGGTCAGACGATAACCATTGCCAGGCTATCGGAACCACAACCGCCAGCGCACAAGCGAAGGCGCCGAGCAGCCACCTAGCCGTATAGCGTCGCAATATGCTACACCCCCTTGCAGCCCCTTGATGCCGAAGGGACTCTTTGGGTGTAGCCTCAACAAAAGTTCGAATACTTATTCAGAAAACCCCAGCCGCAAATCATTTTTCGAGATTGGCCAAAGCCTCGTCGGTGAACACCGCATTGGTATAGACCTGTTGGATGTCATCGTGGTCTTCAAGCGCCTCTAAGAGTGCCACCAATCCGGGGGCTTGGGAACTGTCGACTTCCACGGTCGTAGTTGGCTCTTGCACGATCGTAGATTCCAAAATGGTCCTCCCGAGGGCCTCCATACGATCTCGCAAGCTGCGCAGATTTTCCGGCGCCGTTACAATACGGAGTTGATCTTCTTCGAAACTGACATCCTCGGCACCGGCCTCGATGGCTTCGAGCGTAAGGCTTTCTTCTTCCTCAGGAGAAGCGGCGATCACGACAATTCCTTTCGCTTCGAACATCCAGTTTACGCAGCCGCTCTCGCCGAGGTTCCCCCCATTCCGGGAAAACAGATGGCGCACATCGCTTGCCGTACGGTTTCGATTGTCTGTCATCACCTCGAGCATGATGGCGACGCCGCCAGGTCCATAACCTTCATAAATGAGTTCCTCATAGCTGCCGCCTTCAAGCTCGCCTGTACCGCGTTTGATCGCTCGCTCGATATTTTCATTCGGCATGTTGTGTGCCCGAGCATTGTCGATCGCAACCCGCAGTCGGAAATTGGATTCAGGATCACCGCCGCCTTCACGAGCCGCTACGGTGATTTGACGCGCCAACTTGGTGAACAGGCGACCGCGCCGCGCATCTTCTTTTTCTTTCTTATGCTTGATATTTGCCCATTTTGAATGCCCTGCCACACAGGATCCTCCTCATTCCAACTCTCACAGCCTCTGTTCAGGCCAACTCTATTTTAGCACACCAAACAACCCACCGAACCGAACGGTGGGTTGTATTTCCTACAGTTTGTTATACCACGGTGGTTTTATCGATGGGAATCTAAACGTGCTTCTTGGATCTTCGACGAAAGATGACGATAAATTAACAGGACGAGCGGGATGGCTAATGCAGGAGGAATAGCATCGTCAATAATGACGAAATTGTAAAATCCGTGCAGCACCGACGCTACAACCAATCCGTATATCGCAATCGATGCGGATTGCCCGCGCAGCTTGACTCGGGCTAAATAAAATCCGACAAGCCCGGAAAATGATGCGTGTGCCAGCGATGCAAAAACGGCCCGGAGCGGCAAGACCTCAAAGCCAAACGTGACTGCGTAGAGCAGATTTTCGGCTGCCGCAAACCCCAAGCCGGCGGTCGATCCGTAGATGATGCCATCGACGGGCTCATTCCACGCCGGCGACCGATACGCTGGGTACAGTGCCGCAAGTTTGCTCGCTTCTTCAATCAAGCCGACCGTGACGATCAAAACGATCAGTCGAGACAAGGAGCTGCCGGGTGCAGTCAAGATGTCCCGGAACGGCATTTCAAGCCAAGCTGCCGGCAAAATGGCCAAGATGCCGAGACCAAAAGTCGCGGCCAATAGGCTCAGCGGCTCCTTATCAGCTGTATCCTGGCGGTAAAAGAACCACACCCACACCAAACCGGGAACCAGAGTGGCAAGTATCAGCAAAATCCAATTCAAGGGTATATTTCATGCCTCCAACGTGCTGCTGTTGATGCCAGACAGGAGCTTGTACCCTTTCAAGTTGCCCTTCCGGTTTCCGCTTCATACGGCCAGACCCTGCCAGGAGCCGCTCGAACCGAAGCGAATTTGCCTCAATGCGGGCCATATGTTACTATCTTGCATTGAGTTTCTGAGCTCTGCCTTGATTCAAAACGACCCATGCGTAGTCGACGCCGGCCCCCAGGGAAAGTAGAATGCCTACCCCCATGACCCAACGCCCGATCTCAGGAAAACCGGCAATGGCGACCAGCATGCCGACGAGCAGTATCCCCGTCGCCCACTTGCCCAGCGGCCGAGCGGCGACCACCTTGCGTCCCCCTCCCAAAAGAATGGCACCGCCTGCGAGCAGCAACAATTCTTTCAGAGCGAGAACTATCAACCAACTGAGGGGAATGATTTGCTGCAAGACAAACACAACGAGGACCGAAATGACAAGTCCCTTATCGGCTATCGGGTCGAGAAGCTGACCGAGCATCGTATGCTCATTGCGTTTGCGGGCGAGATAGCCATCGAAAAAGTCGGTGACCGAGGCGAGGGCAAAAAGAAGGAGAGCCGCCCACTGAGCCTCGGTTGCCCACAGAAGGTAAACGAGTGGTACAATAAGGGCAATGCGCAACATCGTCAGCACGTTCGCTGGTGTGAACACTTCCCGCACGGTGAGCCTCCTGAACGACGAGCATCTTTTCACCACAATTAACTACATCCTACCATAACTGTTTGGAAGCGAGGAATACGCAATGCCGTCTTTTGACGCTGTTTTTTTTGATGTCGACGGGGTTCTCTTCCATGGTGAAAACCCCATTCCCCATGCGGTTGCAGCCGTCAAGCAGTGCCGTGAGGAGGGACTGCATATCCGCGTCGTCTCGAACAATTCCCTCGTCGATCATGCGGCGCTTGTCGATCGCCTCCAGTCAGCCGGTTTCCCAATTGAAGCGGACGAGGTCTATCTCGCTTCACGCCTCCTTGCCCGCTATTTGATGGAAAAAACGCCACGAGCCACCGTTTTCCTCCTCGGCTCCGCCGCGGTGCAACGTGAATTGGAGCTGCAAGGGCTCCGAGTGCTCCACGAACCCGAAGAAATTGCCTATCTTTGCGACTATGTCGTCACTGCCACCGATGTGAATTTCTCATATGGACGGTTGACCGAGGCATGGCGTTGTTTGCAAATGGGAGCCCAATTCGTAAGTGTAGAACAGGATCCGATCTATCCGATCGCCGATGATGAAACGCTGCCGGCGGGCGGACCAATCGCAGCAGCAGTAGGCGCGCTGCAAGGAAGGCCTCCGATCTACCTGGCCGGAAAACCGAGCCCCCATCTTCTCATGGCCGCGGCGGAATCATGCGGACTCAATCCAGATCGTTGTCTGTTCATTGGCGATTCGCTGATATCCGATCTCCAAGCCGCAGCCGCCGCCAATATGCCTTGTGCGATCGTACTCACCGGCGCAACGCGTCGCAGCCAAGCGGAGAAAGCCGAACCCGCACCGATCGCCGTTCTGGACGACTTGCGCGATTTGCCCTCCCTTTTGTCATCCACAACTTAAGCAACAAAGCGAGCCGCTAGTCGGCTCGTCGAAAATAAAAAAGGAGCTCTGCATAGAGCAGAGCTCAAAAAGTATGCCGGCAACGTG
>CALKAQ010000081.1 GCA_937983075.1 uncultured bacterium
GCCAAAAACCTTTTTGATAACAGTTCAGCCTTCTTAATAGATATTAAGTCTATGGCCGGTTTAGGCAAATAATAATTGACTAAATTGGATATATCACCAAAGTGTTTACCGACAAGTAAAGATATTTGTGCCTCTCTTCCAACTTTACTAATGAAATTTGGGATTCTCCCCTGAGCTGTATCATAAGAAATTATCACTAGATGAGTCGACGGTATCGTTAACATATCAGCGATTACTCTATTGATATGATCATCGCCAAATCCATAACCGTACGTAACAAGAGCGGAATTAGGGCGGCACAATGCAGCAGAAAAATCCCTAAATAACTCTGCATAAGGATATTGCAGTGTCTCAACGTCCTTGGCAGGGTTGGGATAAATCATGACTTTGTTAGTAGGGTCATCTATATCATAAAAAAATTTAAATGGAGTAGGGGCACCGAACGGAACAGGCCACTTTCTTATTACTTTGTCAGCGTAATGCCAATCAAGTGAACCATGCAATTTCGTTAACTTTACAACCCCTTCTAAATATCTCGGCTCACCTCTTATCCCCGGGGGATTATAATGCATGTCTATATCAATACGAGATGAACGAAAAATTGGTGTTAGAGTCCCAACAAAACGGTCAATTACGCGTAAGCCAATTAAGTCACAAGCAAATTCAATCAATCGATCATAATTAGTTGTAAAAATATTCAACCGTTCTCGAGTAGCTGTTCTGCTTGCAAAACTCATTAGGAATGAGGTCAAAATACTTTGAGCTAATTTACCTTCTTCAGAACCTCCGTTGATACTGTCAGCAATTCCTTGTTCTGTTTTTAGCAAACTTTCAATAAAATCGTTTAAGACTTTTTTGATCGCATCTTTCCAATTTTGCAACTCTGGATCTTGGATAATTTCCAGACCTTCTATTAATGCAAGAGCAGCACGAATTTGATCTTCAATATTGGCTTCTCCACGTCCGCAAGCCTTTGCTGACCTTTCAGCATACTCATTCTATTGTTTCTCATACTTGCAATTGAATTTATCTACCTTTCCCATTCCAGCAGCAGGTGAATTTGTCAAAGAACTGATTGATGCCGTAAAGCCACTGCCAAGTAAAAGAGACAGGTGCTCGCTTTGAAAAAGAGCAGATAACCAAGGTTCAATTTGAGACCTCGCTTCCCTTTTTTCATCATCTGTTAATACATCTCCGAACTTTTTCAACTCCGCTCCAACTCGATACAAATTTGGCGCCCAGTCTATCATTTTGTCCTCCAAAATCATAACTTTTGCTTCACCATTATAAATTTTGCATCAACTGCGAAGAAAAACGGCAAGATGAAAAAGAGATGCAATGCGAAAATTCGACGCAATTTACCAAATATCCTTCCATTATTTTCTGAATTTATAGTCGAAAATGAGGGTTCTTCCTTTCTTTGAATTAATCGAAAGAAAAATGCCCACGCTTATTGAAAGCAATTGGGCATTCAAATATGGTAGAACAGTAATGTCACTATCAAAACTCCTAATCAGGCCGATTCTCATTAATTTTCTCAAACACCGATTTCATGATCCACGATTTGACGGCGTTCTGGAAGTCCGGGTTGTCCATGATCATGGCAAACATGCGGTCGTTTTGTCCCATGCGGCCGATGACTTTCTCAAGGAACACTTCGTCAAACACGTACTTGAAGTTGTCGATCGTGTTATTGCGGGCCGACTGGACAATCTGCTCTTCTTCCAATATGTCTTGCTCGATCTGATCGAAGAACAGCTTGTCGGCGCCCTTGAAATCAGTGCCAAAGCGTTTGTTAAGCATGTCGATAATCGAGGACAGGTACACCTGTTTTTCTTCCCGAACGATCCCCGTCCCGACATCCGTCATCCCTTTGAGCTTTATCGGCTCCTCGCCCATCAGCGAGATATTTCCGTTGCTCGTCTCCTGCAAGCGGTAATATTCGAGTGCCACATCATCGTCGAGGTTGACATGTTTCGCTCCTCGAGTCGGCAGTTTCCGCAGCAGCAACTGCCCATACGCGTACAACTTGTGCAACGGCACGGACTGGAAAGGTGCAATCTGCGTGATAAACGCATAAGCCCGAATATAAGCGGCCAGTGTGCTGCGGAACTCCTCCTGCTCCTCCTTTGTTTTCGCCTTGAAACGATCGACGGCGGGATCGACGTACTGGTGCAGCCGGCCGATATCGGATTTTTGTTGCTGCGCCTTCGGACGGAAAAATACTTTGCAAAATGCGTCGATCTCGGACTGCCAGTAGATTTGGAAGTCGTCCAGCTTGTTTTTGAGGTCGCTGAGCAGATTCAGATCCGTTTCCTGCTCCAGCTCCGTCTTTCCGTAGTAGGGCAGAAACGCTTTTTTGATGTCTTCGGGTTCGTTGACGAAATCGAGGACGAAGGTGTCTTCTTTTCCAGGGTATGTGCGGTTGAGCCGGGATAACGTCTGAACCGCCTGGATGCCGGACAACTTTTTGTCCACGAACATGGTGTGCAACAGCGGCTGATCGAAACCGGTCTGATATTTATCGGCCACGATCAACACCTGGTAATCGTCCGTATCGAACTTGGCGGGCAGTTCTTTCTCGCCGAAACCGTTGAGCTGCGGCTCCGTGTACTCTTGGCCGTCATCGATGACGGTTCCCGAGAAGGCGACAAGCGTCCGAATATCGTTGTAACCCTTTTCGCGGATATAGGCGTCAAAAGCCTGCTTGTACCGCAGGGCGTGAAGCCGGGAGCTGGTCACCACCATCGCTTTCGCTCTGCCGCCGATTTTGTGGCGGGTGATACGCCGGAAATGTTCGATCATCACTTCCGTCTTCTGCGCCAGGTTGTGCGGATGCAAGCTCACAAACCGGGCAATGGACCGTTTGGCGGCACGCTCGTCCACGAGCGGATCGTCCTCGATCGCTTTGGCCAGCTTATAGTAGGTCTTGTAAGTGACATAATTTTTCAACACGTCCAGGATGAAGCCCTCTTCGATCGCCTGGCGCATCGAATAAAGGTGGAACGGCTGGTATTCGCCGTTCTCGTCCTTGCGTCCGAACATTTCGATCGTTTTGTGTTTCGGCGTGGCGGTAAAGGCAAAATAGCTCAAGTTGCGCTGCCGTCCCCGCTTGGCGAGTTCCTTCAGGATTTCTTCTTCCGCGTCGTCCGCCGCCGCATCCAACTGGGCTTGCAGCTTCTCGGCTTCTTCCAGCGTCGGGGCGGCCAGCACCTGCTTGATCGCATCCGCCGCTTTGCCGGTTTGGGAGCTGTGCGCTTCGTCCACAATCAGGGCGAAGTTTTTGCCGCTCAAATTGCCGACCTGGTCCAAAATGTATCCAAACTTCTGCAGTGTCGTAATGATAATCTTGGCGCCGCTGTTCAAGGCCTGCGCCAACTGTTTGGAGTTATCCTTGATCGGTCGGACGACACCCTGAACATGTTCAAACTGATAAATGGTGTCCTGCAGCTGCCGATCCAACACGATCCGGTCGGTAATGACGATGACGGAGTGAAAGATCGGTTTATTGTCTTTATCATGCAGACTCGACAGCCGATGGGCAAGCCAAGCAATCGTATTGCTTTTGCCGCTGCCGGCCGAATGCTGAATCAGGTAGTTGTGACCGGGTCCGTTCTGCAGCACGTCGGCTTCGATTTTCCGCACGGCGTCGAGCTGATGAAAACGGGGGAAAATCATCGTTTCTTTGCGGATCGTCTTACCGTCGACTACTTTTTCCTCCACCTGCAAGTGCAGGAATCTGTGAAGGATATCCAGCCAGCTGTCCCGCTGCCAAATATCCCACCACAAATAAGACGTGCGAAAACCGGTCTCGTCGTCCGGCGGGTTGCCCGCGCCATTGTTATAACCCCGGTTAAACGGCAGAAAGTGCGTCTGGCTGCCGTTCAGGCGCGTGGTCATGTACGCTTCGTCCGGGTCGACGGCGAAATGGACAAGCGCCCGCTTTTTGAATTGGAAAAGGAGTTCGTTCGGGGCCCGATCATGTTTATACTGCCGCTTGGCGTGCTCGACGGTTTGGCCGGTAAAATGGTTTTTCAGCTCGACCGTAGCCACGGGCAAACCGTTGACGGCGAGTACCATGTCCAGCGAATTTTCGTTGCGGGTGCTGTAACGGACCTGCCGCGTGACAGTCAGAATGTTTTGCTCGTACTTAGCCTTTGCTTCGGGGTTCAGACCGCTGGCCGGCTTGAAAAAGGCCATTTTGATCGGGACGTTGTAGAGGTCGAACCCTTTGCGCAGCACTTTCAGCATGCCGTCACGCTGCAGCACCTGAACGAGCCGCTTGATGACTTCCTTCTCCGTATCAGCGCCAAAAAAGCCGACCAGCCGGTTCCACTCGTCCGGTTGGCTCGCCCGGATAAATCGGATCACCGTCTTCGGGAACAACGCCAGTTCCCGATCGTATTCGGCCGGATCGCCTTTCTCGTAGCCTCCATATTCGATCAGGTGCGTCTCGATGGCGTCCTCCAGCGCCCGTTCGGTATGTAAGGGTGACATGGGCGTTCACTCCTTTCCTGCGGGTATCGGATCAGCCGACACCGCCAATTTTTCCCGCAGCACGTCGATTTGGCCGGTCACGGCGGCGGTGATAAGGGCTTGGCGGTATTCTTGGATAGTAGCAATTTGTTTTTCAATATTTGTTATTATCTTATCAATATTCGATAACCTGCTATTGAGCCAATCGACAATGGCTCTTTGCTCTTCAATCGGGGGAATCACGACCCAAAGTTCGATGAGCTCGGATGCGTTTATTGCTGGATAACTAACGCCTACTGAACGCGCAACTATCTCGTTTATAAAGCCTTCGTTGCGGACATACTTACCAAGAAAACTGTTTAGCAATTGATCTTTTGCTCGAAGGACTGCAAAACCCGTTGAGACGACAAGATTTTCCGGAGCATCTTTTATATATGTGATTGCTTTAAGATAAGTTCTAACAGTCGATATTATCACATCTCCAGACCGAACTTTTCGCCGGGCTCTTGATGGAGCGTTTTTGAACAGATAGTATGTTGCATCCGATATTTCTCCATAGGAACTGACGTTCCCGATTTCAATATACAATAATTCCTGTTCAGGATCTGTGTTTTCGGATAATGTTTCCGGGTTAAGATAAACATGGTACTTGAGTTTTTCTATTCTCCAATGAGCCGGCACTTCCCCCAACCACTTAATTCCCGAATCTTTCATCGGAACGTTGGGATCAAGTCCCTTTGTCACCGCCTGCGTGATAAGCGCCTGCCGCTTCTCTTGCAAGAGATGGATCAAGCGCTGCTTTTTCTCAACGAGTTGATCGAGTTTGGCGGTTTGTTGGTCGAGGAAAGATGAGATAATTTTCTGTTCTTCAATGTTTGGAATGGCTATCTTGAAATCGGACAAAAAACTTTCTGGAACACGTTTTTGTCCTGCAGCACCAACCATATTTGCCTCGCCATTCTTCAAGAAAGGGTCAGATTTGATAATATAAAAAAGAAACCGAACATCCAATTTGTCATTTGGTCGTAGCACGTGAAATTCAGTAGAACCAAAGCCGATTTTATTTACCAGTGAGTGAGCAACCGCCGCTTTTCCATTTTCAAAACAAGGGGTGATTTTGGCTAAAATCACATCACCTTCTCGAAAGTAAGTGTAGCCGGAATATACATCGGAGATGGTTTTCTCCAAGGCATTGCTGATTTCACCCGTTTCAGAAACCGACTCCATAGGGAGAAAGGTAACATTCGCATCACTAGAATAATGTCGAATTTCCTGTTTTGAGGGGTTCAATTTGACAAGATGACGCAATCTATATACACGCCAATGACTCGGTACACTAAAAGACTGCTTAATATCAGATGGTCTCATTTCAACATGCGTTTGAAGTCTCTTAGAACTTTTCATGAAATTATATCACCCATTAGATTTAGGATCTCCGATTCCAAATTTCGGATATCTGCCTCAATCTCCTCCAACGGCCGCATCGGCGTGTACTCATAGAAATGCCGGGTAAACGGAATCTCGTAACCGATCTTCGTCTTCTCCTCGTCGATCCACGCGTCCGGCACGAACGGCTTCACTTCCCGTTCAAAGTACTCGTGGATGTCTTCTTTTAGCGGGACGTTTTCGTAATCCCGCAGTTCCGGATCGGGTTCGGGATTTCCCTTTGCATCCAGGCAAACATCAGCCGTCTCGTCCCGCTCAGACAAAGCAGAGAGAATCGCCTTCTGAATCGGAGCTTCAAGCTTCTGTCCTGCCGTCTTGAACGCCTGTTTCAACACTTTCACAAACTCGTCCCGGTTCTTGTACAGCTTGTCCGATCGCAGCGACAGAAGCACGTCCAGGATCTCCTGCTGACGCTTTTTGCCGGCTTCGATATCCGCTTTGGCAGCCTCGCCTTTCTTGCGGGATGAAGCCAAATTTTTGAACGCAGACTGCTCCCTGAGCAGCCCGATGCGCTCATCCGACACTTGAAAGTTCAGGCGCAGCGGCCGCTCGACCGTAATCCGCCGATAGCCGAAGTCGGCGTTGTCGAAAATTTTGCTGTACTTCCCTTCCGTAAATTCCCCGTGAATCCGGGTAATCTCGTCGATATGGGCGTCGGACAGCTCGTTGCGCTTGTCGCCCAGGCTCTTGCGCATTTTTTGGAAAAACGACACCGCATTGATGAGTTGGATTTTCCCTTTTCGTCGGGCGCTCTTCCGGTTGGTAACGACCCAGATGTATGTCGAGATGCCGGTGTTGTAAAACAACTGATCCGGCAACGCCACGATCGCTTCCAGCCAATCGTTTTCGATAATCCAACGCCGGATGTTGCTTTCCCCGGAATCGGCGCCTCCCGTAAAAAGCGGAGAACCGTTGAAGACGATGGCCAGACGACTGCCGCCTTCCGAGACCGGTTTCATTTTCGAGATCATATGCTGCAAAAATAACAACGATCCGTCGTTAATGCGCGGCAGACCTGCGCCGAAACGGCCGCTGTAACCGAGATTTTCGTGTTCGTCCCGGATCACCTTCTCGACCTTTTTCCACTCGACACCAAAAGGCGGATTGCTGAGCATGTAATCAAACTTCTCGTGTTTCAGTTGGTCATTGGAAAAGCTGTTCCCGAACTTGATGCGGGACGGGTCCTGTCCTTTCAGCAGCATGTCGGCTTTGCAGATCGCATACGATTCCGGGTTCAGCTCCTGGCCGAACACTTTGAGCTGCGCATTCGGGTTCAGCGAATGCAACACTTCTTCGGCCACGGACAGCATGCCGCCGGTGCCGCAAGCCGGGTCGTACAACGTGCGGATAATGCCTTTTTTGCGTAAGTCGGCGTTCTCGTCTTCGTTGTAAAGAAGGTATACCATCAGCTTGATGACTTCGCGGGGCGTAAAATGCTCCCCGGCCGTCTCGTTCGATTGCTCGGCAAACCGCCGAATGAGTTCCTCGAAGATATACCCCATCGTGATGTTATCGATGCGTTCCGGATGAAGATCGATCCCCGCAAACTTTTCCACCACCTGGTACAGCAGGTTGGCCTCGTCCAGTCGGCGGATCTGGTCGGAGAAACTGAAGTAGTCCATAATGTCCCGCGCATCGTCCGAAAAACCCTGAATGTAGTTCGTCAGGTTGGCCGCAATGTTGTTCGGATCGGCCAGAAGAGACGGAAAATCGTACCGGCTGATATTGTAAAACTTTTGTCCCGCTTCCCGTTGCAGAACGGGAGCCACGTGCTGGATGTTCTTGGCACGCAGTTCTTCTAGGCGCTTCAGCACGGCTTCTTTGGTTGGCGCCAGTACGCAGTCTAAGCGGCGCAAAACGGTAAACGGCAGGATAACCTTGCCGTAGTCGGATTGTTTGTAATCGCCGCGCAACAGGTCGGCAACGGACCAGATAAAATTGGCCATTTCACGGAAATTGACGCTCATGGTGCTCTCCTCTCTTGGTTTCGCTTTCACTTTTAGAATAGCTCATTTATATGACAATAGATTGTCACTAAATGTATGTTCCCTTGTCTTGTTTCATCCTCGAAGTCGGGTTAATCGTAACCCATCCGTTCTACCCAAGAAGCAATTCGACAAAAACTGATCCTAATCCTTTTTCTCCAGTATCAAAGTACCAATTCAGCCGTTACACACCCAAATGATTCGGGTAACTTCATTCATATAAGAATTTCGGCTCCCCGAATGAAACAGTAACATTCTAGCTGATAAGTTGAAGGCATGCCTTTCATAGCTGTCACAAAAAAAGGAGTTGCCGAGATTGCACATCAAGATATAATAAGGGATGGAAAGTATCCATGCACATCATCTGCCGATGAGAATGAGACCTCGACGAGGCTTCCGCTTCGTGCGAGGTCTCATTCTTTATACTTATTGTTCAAACCTGTGGTATAATCCAGGTTTAATTTAGGTTTAATAAGGTTATACCCACAGTATAATTCAAGTTAAATATAAACACACGGATATGATTAATATATCGGTATCGGCTTGCCAGTACTTTGATTCACGGATTCCTGATACAGCAACTGCATCGATTGTATGAACTGGCCCCATTCCGGATTGACCTGCCTGTCATTTTCAGAGAGATAGTACAAATATTTATACATCACCCTGGGCTCCTTCGGATCCGCCATTCGCATGATGTGAATGTAATAAGATAAATTCATATGCTTGAACAGCACTAACCGAAAAAATTCCAATTGTATTTTTGAATGAATCATATGATCGCTGGTCACGAATTTTCGCATATTCCTTTACGTTTAACACTGTCACAAAGACCTCTTGATCTATAACAACGGTGGCAAAGTATTTTTAATTTTGGAATTTATCTAAGTTAAGATACCGACATCAATAAAATCGTTAAGGTTTTCAGGGTATAGTGTTACCTTCTCGCCGTCCAAGTTAAATTCCAACTCTACTGGTCCATCCTGGGAATACTACTTTCACGATATCCGTAGGATTAACGGCCCCCTTGAAATTTTTGCCCACTCTTGCAGCACTTTGATGTAGACTTCATTTCCTTTACCAACATCCGCTTCTGTAATTCAAACCATATCCGTTCCGATAATCACCGATTTATACATGCTCCACTCCCCTTATCTTATTTACCTTCGGCTGCAAACTGCTTGATTCTTTCTTCGATCTGATCCCGCACACGCTGAAACACTTTCCATTTCTCCTCTTCCGTGCCTGTGGCTTTGGCCGGATCTTCAAATCCCCAATGAAGCCGTGTTACGTGCGGCGGTGTGATCGGGCATTTATCGTTGGCGTCTCCGCAAAGCGTTATGACGTAATCCGCTTTGTTCAAAATCTCCGGATCAATCACATCCGAGGTTTGTTTGGAGATGTCAATCCCTTTTTCCGCCATTGCTTTGACGGCATTGGGATTCAGACCATGCGCTTCAATACCCGCGCTGTACACTTCGTACTTGTCACCAAGATATTTTTTCCCGAATCCTTCTGCCATCTGGCTGCGGCAAGAATTACCGGTACATAAAAAGTAAACGATTTTTTTGGTCATATCAGTTGAGTCCATATAATTGTGTAAAATGGTAGACTTCCAAGAACAAAGGGAGCCA
>CALKAQ010000082.1 GCA_937983075.1 uncultured bacterium
TACTCCCACGAAAACAACGTCACACAGGTGTACGCATTTTTCAACGGTTGCGGGACGAGCATCAATTTACAGGCGGACAACGCACGGTGCTAGCCTATGTGCAGAAACGAAAGAGTGAATTGGAACTAGAACGTGCCAAAACGTATGAAAGACTGGAACATCCGCCGGGTGAGGCTCAAGTGGATTTTACAACGATTGAGGTGAGCCAAGGACACCGAATGCTCACGTACAAACTGCTGGTAATGTCTTTCCCGCATAGCAATGCCGCTTTTGTCTATCCGACACCGGCGGAAAATCAGGAATGCTTTCTGGAAGCGATGAAGCAGTGCTTTGAACAGATGGGCGGTGTCCCTCAGCGTATCTGGTTCGACAATCTGTCAGCTGCCGTCGTACATATTGAGAAGCAAGGAGAACGGCAATTAACAGAAGGCTTTCAGCGGTTTTGCGCCCACTACCGGTTCGAAGCTGTATTCTGCAATCCGTACAGTGGTCATGAAAAAGGTCACGTGGAGAATAAATGCGGCTACTCTAAGCGGAACTGGGCCGTCCCCATTCCCATCTATGAAAGCCATGAACAGCTTGCCTCGTATTTCGCTGAGCAGGCAACGCAAGATCGCGAACGCCAGCATTATGCTCAAAACCGCCGAATTGCTGATCTCTGGGAGGATGACCGCCGTAAGCTCCTTACATTGCCGGAACACGGATTTGAGGCCTTTCGGTTGGCTGCTGCGGTGGTCAACAAGTACGGAGAGATTCGGATTGAGGATACGACGATTCCGTTACTGGGGATGGCTGCGCCAGGTAGCGAGGTACTGGTCCAAACGTTCTGGGATCGCTTGGTCATTCTGAACGGACACCACCAGAAGATTCGGGAAGTGCCCAGACCTTACACGGGGCGAACTGCGGACGTTCCGTGGTCGAAAGTATTTACTGGATGGCTGAGAAAACCGCGCAGTGTTACACATTCACAGTTCCTCCGCATGCTGCCGGAGACATTGCAAGCGTATGTGACAGTGAAAGATCTCGCTGAGCGAAAAGAACGCCTTCAGGCGCTGTCGCACTGGAGCGATGTCTACACCATAGAACAGATCCAAGAGGCGATCGCTTTGCTAGGCCAGGATACGGCGGTTGACCGCATCACGGCCATCCTTGGCATGAAACATGGAAGCCGAGACTTGCCAGTTACGTGGGAGGAGACGCTGTCGCCACCGGGGACCCGTTCAGATGGCTCTCTCCAACACTACGACCAACTTGTGGGGGTGAGCTAAGATGGCTACAGAACTGGCGGATTTGTGTCGGCAGCTACGATTGGCGCATGTCATGGACTATGTATTGCTTCAACAGAATGAAGAGATTCAAAGCATTGTGGAACAAATTCTCAGTGCGGAACTGGACGGTCGCCGCCGTGCCAAGTTAGGAAAGCTCGTCCAGCAGGCAGGTTTTCCGCATATTAAGACCTTTGAGGGGTATGTCTATGACCATATTTCTTTTCCGAACGGCAGTAGTCCAGAGAAAATTCAGGGATTGGAATAGTTGGAACGCAAGGAGAATTTGCTCTTAATGGGTGCCGTAGGCACGGGGAAGACGCATATGGCAACGGCATTGGGTGTGGAGGCTTGTCGCCGTGGCAAAGCGGTGCAGTTCTACCGAGCCTCCGATTTGGTCGCCGTGCTTCAGGAGAAATTTGCGGCGGGTACGCTTAGCCGATTTCGAGATAAGTTGAGAAAGGTTGATCTGCTCATCCTCGATGAGGTCGGTTACGTCCCATTCAGCCAAACCGGATCTGAGCTATTATTTAACGTGATTGCAGATTGCTACGAGCAGCAAAGTGTGATCGTTACATCCAACTTGGAGTTTGGTCAATGGACGTCGATATTCGGCGATACCAAACTTACGTCAGCACTCGTCGATCGTCTGGTGCACCATGCTCATATTCTCTCCTTCACAGGCGAGAGTCTCCGCTTCAAACAAGTAATGGAACGAATTCCTATGTAGCATCGATGCTGGCAAGTGGGCTTGGCACTTTTGGCTGCAATTCTAAGCATTTTCTACTTGCAAAACACAGGCGGTGGTCGGCGAGTTCGAGGTGCGGCCGTTCAAACGCTGCTGATCATCTGCCGCTTCACCGGGCTGCCGGCGGCGGGGGAACAGAGAGCTAAGGTTCACCAATCTTTGATTTCTACCCACAATTGCTTGACACTCAAGGCTAGTTATAAATAAACTTTATACGCTATCAATAAACAAATAAATACTTCGACACCGACCATTTACCCAGGTTGGTGCCTTTTTATATCCAGAATCAATACGTCCTGTTCCTCTTTCGAAACGCACTTGGACTGGATTTCATGAACAATTTGAACGTGCGATTGAAATAGCTGATATTGTTATACCCAACAAGACCGGCGATTTCTGTAATTGGTTTATTAGTCAATTGTAGGAGCTCGCAGCTTTTCATAATCCTCAATCTGGCGATGTAATGGAAGGGAGTTAAGCCTGTTACTTCCTTGAATATTCGGCAAAATTGTCCACGGCTGATGGAAAGAAGATTAGCCAGCTCTTCAAGTGTCAAATCATAATGGTAATGTTTGTTGATGTAGTCCAGCACGGGTTTTATCCGTTCTTGCTTTCGCTTTTGGGTCATAACATCTTCCAGTTTGGAGAAATAGTTATTGGACATGATCTGCCAGGCTTCCAACAGTTTTCCTTTTATGGTGAGTGCGGTGTGCTCCATCGGTTGGTTGTAATATGAACTGAGCGATCGGATGATTTCATAGACGTCCTTCTGCCAAGAATTTAGACAAGAAAAATGGAAGGTATATTTGCAGCCGCCTACGATAACCGGATTGATATATTTGTTGAACAGAAAGATGTCGCTGCTGTTGATCAAATATTCATGCTCGAATACAACGGCGAAAAATTCGCACTTCGAATAATTCACATGCTTGGCTGAATGCAAACACTTGGTTGGTATAAAGAGGCCTTCGTTTTTTTTCAGGTGGTAATGTTTATTTTCGATTGTAAATAGCGCCTCACCATCCAATAAAATCAGAAACTCACATTCCGGATGCCAGTGGGTATAGAGAATGGTTTCACTATTGGGAGGCTTGATGGTGTGATGGAGAGAGACGGGGTACAGGGGCGTACCATGAGGATACTTTTCCTTCAAATCGCGATAGACATAAATATGTTCTTCCATCTTTTCCGTGCTCCTTCTCCAAGAAACATCAATATTGTACAAGAATATAAGAAAATAATTAAAGAAATAAGAAAAAAGTATCAGTATGATATAATTGTATCCGAAGCAGGGGGGGATTTCAAACGTCAGCTTCATCTGTTGACGAGCCCTCACATTACAAAACATTAGAAAAAGGGTGAGGAGACTTTATGAAGCGCTTTAAAATTTTCGTCATTGCCGTAATTCTGGTTGCTTTACTGATGGGATGTGCCTCCAATAATGGCGACAATGGTTTGGAGCAATCTGGGGAAACTGATCGCGGCACGACAAGCAACAACAAAAGCGATGATAAAGTCGTTGTAGAGATTTTCAATCCGAAAGCGGAAACAAAATCACAAATGGACAAATTGATTGAACAGTTTGAGAAAGAGAATGAAAACATTGACATAGTATTGACCACCGTAGGAGCAGGTCAGAACGGTATGGCCGCATTGGCAGCTAAATTTGCCTCCAAGGAAGAACCGGCATTGTTTATTTTGCCTGGGCGAGCGATAGCTGTTAACTATATTGATTATTTGCTCGATATCTCTAATCTGGAATCTGCCAAACAGGCCATTGAAGGCACATTGCAAGGAGCCATGATAGACGGGGTTCCATATGGTATTCCTCTGAACATCGAGGGTTTCGGCTGGATGATCAATAAGGAGATATTCAAGGCAGCCGGCGTGGATCCGGACGATGTTACAACCTACGAGAAATTTGTTAATGCAGTTAAGACGATTGACAGCCAGAAAGAGGCGCTGGGTCTGGAAGCTGTGTTTGGATTTGTTGGTGACGATGCTGGTTTTGCCAGCCAGTATTCCAACCACTTCACCGCCCCGGAATTTGACAATGACTTGAATGTCGCTTATGAGGCAACTGAATTGAATTGGAAATACGGAGACCGGATGAAGGAATACACAGACTTGATCAATCAGTACAATGTTCAACCGATTTTGTCACTTGATTATAGTACGGCTGTTGAGGAACTGTTTGCCAACGGCAAAGTTGCGATTCTCGCCCAAGGAAACTGGATCGTGCCGACACTGGACAGTATCGATCCGAGCTTTTCGAAAGAGAAATTGGGGATATTGCCTTTCTTCGTGGACAGTGATACAGAGGGATACATCAGCGCAGGTCCGTCTTGGTTCTGGTTCGTGAATAAACAAAAGGACGAACAAACGGTCGCTGCAGCCACGAAGTTTCTGGATTGGATGTACACTTCCGATTACGGTAAAGAGCAAATCCTGAAGAGCTTCAAATACATCCCGGCGCACAAGGGCTACGATATTACAGACATTGAGGATCCTGTTTCCCGGGAGATCTATCAAATGCTTGAAGAAGGCAAAACCAGGGTGTGGGCGTTTAACCAATATCCGGACGGCTTCTATTCCAACATGCATGCCGAACTGCAAAAATACTTTGTAGGTAACATTACCTGGGAGGAGTTTATTGAAGTCACCAGCAAGAACTTTGCCGAGTTGAGACAAAAGTAATCCGGAATATATCATTTGGCGCCAACTTACAAGGCATTGTTTGATGGCGCCAAATTTATGCCGGAGTGGTTTGAGGGTGGTCCATGAATGAAAATGAAGCGATTGACCTACTGGGCGTTTTTAGCTCCTTGTATGCTCGCTTTATTGATTGTCATCATCATTCCTTTTGCGTTGGGAATCTATTATTCTTTCACAAAATATAACGGGTTTCAGGTCACGGCGTTCGTTGGTCTTGATAATTATGTGAAAGCGTTTTTAGATGAACGGTTTTTGCGCAGTTTATGGTTTACCAGCGCAGTTTCTTTCGTCTCTGTCATTGGCATTAATTTGATTGGCCTGGGACTGGCCCTGCTCGTGACACAAAGTATCGGCAAGTTCAGCACCCTTTTTCGCACCGTCTTCTTTATGCCCAACCTCATCGGGGGCATTATCCTCGGATTCATATGGCAATTTATTTTTTTGAAAGGTTTCGAAGGGTTGTTCGAGCTGACGGGGTTGTCGTTATTCAATGGATGGTTGTCGACGCCTGAAACCGGTTTTTGGGGTCTCGTCATATTGCTGCTCTGGCAAATGAGCGGTTATATTATGATCATATATATTTCATTCTTAGTTAATATTCCACGTGAAGTGGTTGAAGCATCGATAATTGACGGAGCCAATGCATGGCAAACATTTTGGAGAATCAAGTTTCCGTTGTTGGCACCAGTTTTTACGATCAGCTTGTTTCTGTCTCTGTCCAATACGTTTAAAGTATATGACCAGAACATGGCACTGACCAAGGGAGGCCCCTTCCATTCAACCGAAATGGCGACCATGAATATTTACAACACGGCCTTCCAAGTCAATGATATGGGGTATGCACAAGCCAAAGCGATCATTTTCATGTTCATTATTACCGTTATTACCTTGATTCAGCTATATTTGACCAGGAAACGAGAGATTGATTTATGAGGAACAACAAGCGAATATCGAGAACAGTGTTCATTTTGTTGGGAACGGTACTGTCCTTACTCTGGTTATATCCTTTATATTTGATCGTCACCAATTCGTTAAAAACCAAGGCCGAGATATTCACGAATAAATTGGGGCTTCCGACCAGTCCAACTTTGGCGAACTATAAAGATGCTTTTCTTGCTATGGATTTCTATAGAAGTTTTGTAAATAGTTTCATTATTACCTTTTTCAGTGTAGTGATCATCTGCATTTGTACGTCTATGGCGGCGTATGCTTTGTCCAGGCGGCCGGGGAAACTCAGCTCATTCATTTATTTCGGCTTTGCACTGCTCATGTTGGTGCCTTTCCAGGCGATCATGATTCCCCTTGTTTCCGTGTTTGGCTCCATCGATATGCTCAATCGGATCGGACTGATTATCATGTACCTTGGACTGGCATCAAGCATGTCTATCTTCCTGTATTATGGGACTTTGCGGGGGCTGCCGCAAGAATTGGACGAAGCATCGCTGATTGACGGTGCTAACCGGTTTCAAATTTACTTATACATTATTTTTCCTTTGCTCAAACCGACAACAATTACGGTCGTTGTCATCAATGCATTGTGGTTCTGGAACGATTACTTGTTGCCTTCCATTGTCATTAATAAAGATGGGCTTTACACAATTCCGCTCAAGATGTTCTATTTCTTTGGCGAATATACGAAACAATGGCACTTGGCTCTTGCTGGACTGGTCATTGCCATTCTTCCCGTCATCATCGTGTACATGTTCCTGCAGAAACATATCGTGCAAGGGATTTCGGAAGGCGCTGTAAAATGAAAAAAGGAATACTATATAGAAAGAACGGTGAAAGTCAATGTTTCGTACAGACGGAAATAGGTTGATCTGGGAATATGATTCGGAAAAACTTTGGATTGAGCCTTGGGGGAACAACGCATTTCGCGTCCGAGCCACCCGTAGTTCTCGAATGGAGATGGAAGAATGGGCACTGCTCCCGGTGGAACAGGGTCAGGCCGACATCATGATCGGAGAAGATGCAGCTACAATCAGCAATGGAAAAATCAAAGCGGAAGTCAAGCGAACGGGAAGAATTACATTTTACAACCAAAAAGGAAAAATATTGTTGAAGGAAGTAGAGCAAACCTACCAGCTCAAATATAGAGGCAGGGAATTGCGGCCCTATCCGGGAAGCAGCGATTATCGTTTAGTGGTTCGTTTCGAATCTAATCCCGTGGAAAAACTGTTCGGCATGGGTCAATATCAACATGATTTCATGAATTTGAAAGGCTGCACCCTGGATCTGACCCATAGAAACAGTCAGATCAGCGTTCCGTTTGTATTGTCGGATCAGGGATACGGTATGTTGTGGAATAACCCCGCAATCGGACGCGTTAATTTCAGTTTAAATCTGACAGAGTGGTCTGCATATTCAACCAAACAAATGGATTATTGGATCACGGCTGGGGATGAACCGGCGGAAATTGTAGAGACCTACGCTTCTGTTACTGGTAAAGTACCCATGATGCCTGATTATGCGATGGGTTTCTGGCAATCAAAGCTGCGTTACCAGACGCAAGAGGAGTTGCTAGAGATTGCGCGGGAGTACAAGCGAAGAAACCTGCCGATTTCGGTCATTGTTGTCGATTTCTTTCATTGGCCCCATCAGGGTGATTGGAAATTTGACCCGAAATATTGGCCGGACCCCAAGGGAATGGTGAAGGAATTGAACGAAATGGGCATCGAACTGATGGTTTCTGTGTGGCCCACTGTGCAGGAAGGCAGCGAGAATTATAATGAAATGTTGGAGAAAGGGTATTTGATTCAATCCGATCGGGGCGTTCGTACCCAATTTAACTTCGTCGGTCCCAATGCCATATTTGACGCGACCAATCCTGAGGCGCGAAAATTCCTTTGGAGCAAAATAAAAGAGAATTATTATGACAAAGGGATTAAAATCTTTTGGCTCGATGAAGCGGAGCCTGAATTTAGCGTCTATGATCATGACATCTACCGTTATCATTTGGGATCTGGCATGCAAGTAGGCAATGTGTACCCGAGAGAATACAGCCGTACCTTCTATGAGGGTATGAAGGCAGAAGGGCAAACCAACATTATCAACCTGGTTCGCTGTGCGTGGGCGGGAAGTCAGCGGTATGGCGCACTTGTATGGTCCGGTGATATTGGCTCCACTTTTGAGGTGTTGCGCATTCAAGTGAAAGCTGGATTGAATATGGCGATAGCGGGTATCCCCTGGTGGACGACAGATATTGGCGGTTTTCATGGCGGTAATCCGGAAGACCCTTCATTCCGGGAATGCTTGATCAGGTGGTTCCAGTATGGCGCCTTCTGTCCGGTATTCCGACTTCATGGCGACAGACAACCTCTCGGTAAGCCGCTTGGCACGTCCGGTGGAGGGATTTTCCCTAGCGGTGCTGCCAATGAAGTATGGAGTTTCGGTGATGAAGCATACGAAATCCTGAAAACCTATATGGAGATCCGCGAAAGACTTCGCCCCTATATTAGAGAAATTATGAGAGAAGCCCATGAAGTGGGAACTCCCCCGATGCGTCCGTTGTTCTATGATTTTCCACAAGACACGTCAGCATGGGAGATCGAAGATCAATACATGTTTGGCCCCAATCTGTTGGTGGCGCCCATTTTGGAAGAAGGCGCCAGATGTCGCACGGTATACTTGCCATATGGAGAGACATGGGTTGACCCATATACGGGGACGAGGCATGAGGGAGGACAAACGCTGAGTGTGGATGCTCCTCTAGCGGTAATACCAATATTCATCAAGGATGATGCCAGGCTCCCAGAGTTGCAAAAGGCGATATTGGGTTAGTAAATCGAGATGCATTTTCAGGCTAACCCTATATTGAAATGTTGTCCACAAACCAAGTTCCCATAAAAAGAAGGCAGCCGCTTTGCAGGTGATCCATGATATACGAGTGGAAGAAATGTCCGTTTTCGAACCTAGTCCTGGTTGATTCAGGTAATGGCGGTTGGGGTTTGTGAAACGGATGTCCATTACTACCAGCACGGGCGACCTATTGTGGTTGTACGAAGTGAGGGAGTGAATCATTAAATGTCAATACGTATCCGACCGTCATTCACTTCATGTCGTCCGGGCTGCCGGACCTCAAGGAATTCGTGACAGATCGATTTGAATTGACGAAAACGAAGCAAACGCTGGATCGAGCGACATAACAATGGTAGAACGTACATTGCCGTGTATCTTTGGCAGACAGCATCCCGATTTCGTCTCATGCAGCAATGGAATTGAAGCCGGCAGGCGCGTTCGACGCGAGAGTGCCGGCTTTTTCATGCTCGGCATGGATGTGGCTCCCTGGTCATTTACCATGTAGCGGTCGTCGACCTGACGCTGTTCGCGAAGCTCTGCCCCGGTGACCGGTGTAGTTCCGCTCGATTGTGGTAGACGAGGCACACCGCCTGCTGCTCAGATGTTGCTGAAAGCGATCGTTCTAAATCTGATAAGACTTTGCCGGCTTGGGAAAAAACGACCTTAAACTGGTATGTCGGCATGCCAAAAAACAAAATTCGTAATGACAGAGGCGCTGTTACGCCTACTCATTTCAGCAATGGCTAAGGTGTGAAAGGAAACCATGAAAAAGGAGGGGAAATGGTGGACAGGGATAGATCCTTTGCTTTAGGTTTATAGATCCCTTAGCTTTAGGTTTGTTATTATCTGTCTTTAGCCTTTGTTTACCAGGAGATATGGCTGAAGATGGAACTTACTACCGGTTTGGATCCCCTATTTCATTTTTGACTTATCATACTCCGTCCCAAGAATATATAAATCATGTGGACTTTTTAAAAGTCTTTTTAAGTGAGCATTTTGCATAATTCACT
>CALKAQ010000083.1 GCA_937983075.1 uncultured bacterium
GAGCGCGCCCGGATTCAAACCTTCAGGGATGATTTTGTCTTCTTTGGCAACAAGGAAAGCGTACGCAAGCAGATAGGCATGGCCGTACCACCACAAGGTGCACTAGTGATTCTGGAAGCCGTGCTCAAGTCTTATGCTGGAATTCCATACCCGTCAGTCCCTCCAAATTTGATGCACTATCTCGAAGAGCTGCCGACAAGAGAACAGGCCAAACTTCTGTTGGAACCAGTCGCTGCACACTGATTCACGCGCAACATTCTAGCGTACCGGCAGCCATGGAGGCTGTCGGACAAGCAACGTGCTAGTCCCGTCCGACAGCCTCTTTCACCCGCTCCACAACAGAAACCAGGTCATTACGGATTTCGCATCCCCAGAAGCGCAGCACACGCCAACCCTCACGCTCGAGTTGCTCAGTTACCATTCGGTCCCTCATCTGGTTGCGACGAATCTTTTCTACCCAGTAGTGGCGATTCTGTTTTGGAACCAGGTTGCATTCCGGACCGGCATTTCGCACCCCTGAGGCGAGCCGCCCGGTAGTTTTTGCCTCCAGTTTTTCTCCACGATAGGAGGAAGTGAGCGACGAGTCGCGAACCCTCGAGAAAGCCGTTTATGAAGGGGTTTTCTCGACATGAGGCTCTCGGACATCCGTGCGAAGGTGGTCGGGGCCACCGCTTTCATCGCTCAGGTCTGCCGGGACCTTGGCATTGCCGACAAGGTCAACCGCATGGTCGAATGGGACCAGAAGCAGTGGAAGCTCTCACCCGGCACCCGCGTCGTGGCTCTCATCATCAACATCATCTGTCATCGCCAACCCCTGTACCGGGTCTGGGAGTTCTACGAACACCTCGACCTCGGTTTGCTCTTTGACCAACCGGTGACCCTGGAGGACCTCAACGACGACGGCTTTGCCCGCACCCTCGATCGCCTGCACGCCTCCGGCGAGCTGCGGCGCCTGGTGCACACCGTGGCCCTGGCCGCGGTGCGGCGTCTGCCGCTGGGTATCCGCTCCGTCCATGCCGACACGACCAGCATCAGCCTGCAGGGAGAGTTCGAGGGCACCGAGAGCGACCGCGACTTTCAACGTGAGAACCCCGATCGTCCCCTGCTGAACATCACCCACGGCTACAGCAAGGATCACCGCCCGGACCTCAAGCAGTTCATCTACGGCCTCGTGGTCTCCAAAGAAGGTCTGCCGCTGCTGGCAACGGTCAACGACGGCAACACCAGCGACAAGAAGTGGAACCTGGAGGTCATCCGGGAGATCCAGCAAAGCTTTCTGGACCCCGTGGAGTTGCTGTATGTGGCCGATTCGGCTCTCATCACCCGCGAGAACCTCGAGGAGATGGCCCGGGCCGGGCTGCGTTTTGTCTCCCGGTTGCCTGAGACCTACAAGGTGGCCGGTGAGTTCAAGGAGCGGGCCTTTGAGGAGAACCGATGGGAACTCATCGGACGCCTGGCCGAAAGCCCCCACGGTGCGGTGTACCGCTCCTGCTCCTACACCGGCGAGCTGTACGGCCGGACCTACCGGTTTATCGTCGTCCACTCCAGCTCCAAGGACAAGCGCAGCCTCAAAGCGCTGGAGAAGCGCATCGACGAGGAACGCACCGCCCTGGAGGCGGCCGTGGCCCAGCTGGGCAAGGAACGCTTCGCCTGCCGGGAGGATGCCCAGAAGGCCTGGGACCAGTTCGCCGACGAGCGACGTCCCCGATACCACCGGCTCGAGGGGGAAGTGGTGGCTGAGGAGGTTGTCAAGCGGCCACCCGGCCGTCCTCGTCGCGACGCTCCTGTTCCGACCATCACCCGCTATGCCATTCGCGCCCGGGTGCTGCCGCCCACCGAGGAGCAGCGGCAGATGGAGGAGGCCAAGGCCAGTACGTTCGTGCTGATCACCACCGAGCCGGAAGACGTCTACAGCGATGCCGCCATCCTGGAGGAATACAAGTTGCAGACCGCGGTGGAAACCCGGTTTCGCAACCTGAAGTCCCGGCCCAACATCGTGGACAACATCTACGTGAAATCCCTGCGCCGGGCTGAAGCGCTGGCCTACGTTTTTCTGCTGGCACTCATTGTGGCGTCCTACATTGAGATCAAGATTCGCCAGGAGCTGGCGGTGCGTCAGCGGCCCTTCCTCGTACCGGGCAACCGCTGGACGCAACGGCCGACGATGACCATGATTTTCGATGTGCTCAGCAGCGTGTGCATCCTCCAGATTCCTTCCGAGCGAGGCCTACGGCGGTTCCTTCCCGACGACACCGATCCCAGGGTGTATGAGTTACTGGATCTCATGGGCTTTGATCACCGGGTGTACACACGGCCTCCAGGTGCGGGCCTCAAGTGAGCGCCTCGAGGGACGCCGCCTCAAAAAAAACCAACGGACTCCACCGGCCAGGGGTGCGAAATGGTGGTCTTGTGTCCACCAAACCGGGTCAAGCTCATACATGTGGCATATCCATAGGCGTCTGCACTCGCAAGACAGGGCTGGGGCCAGGCTAAATAAATTGAAGGGGAGCTGCCCGAGCCATAGCAAGCATTACGACGTACGATCTGTCAGCGTGAGTGCTCTGCGTCCAGAAAAGCAAAGTGCAAGTAAGTCCTGAAAACACGCGTAACTTACTCCTCTTACCTGCTCAATGCTTGAGTCAGCTGTTTAATCTCACCATCAAGCCTATTCAGCAACGTTGGGACCCGCACCGATCCTCCCCGAACCTTGTACGAGTCCGCTATCGCCCTGGCAGCGTCAAGACTTGCCTCCACTAACATCCGTGGAACCGGGACCGTAACACGGGTCGGTCCCGTGAGAATCTGGAGGTCAAACAGAAGGCTTTCCTCTCGTCGGAATGGTTCTGCAGGTATACTTGTAAGAACGGAAGAACGAGACTCGCAGAGCTCCTCCACTTCGCGAAAAACGCGGTTCAGGCTCGCGGTTGAACCTGCTTGTCGGCCTACTTCGTAAAGAAGATCCCTGATCACTGCGAGTTCAAGAAGGCGCTGGAGACGTGCGCTGCGGACGTTTTCCCTTTCAATCAGATGAACGCTGCGCGTCAGCCGAAATTCCTCCGCAGCTAGTTCCCTGAGTTTACGGCGCAAGGGAGCAACTTCCGCCTCATCCAGCGTGACGTCCAGGGCGAGCTCCAAGTTGTCAAGATCGCGCCACGACGTTATGAGCCGCACATCCACGGCACCCGAAGCTGTCCGACAAGCTACAGCATATCCTACTAGGGAGAGTGGCTCGTCCTGTCCGGCGGGAACTTCGAGCCTACGGATACATCCAGGAAGTTCAAACTGCGTCATATGGTCCAACAACGCATCAAAAAGCGGATCTCCATAGGACGCGAAGTGAACCCGTCTTCCTGAGTCGGGAATACCGACTTCATAGACTTCCGGTGAGACCGTAAACAGGGTACCGTCGGGAATGCCGTTCACGCCCCGTATGCAAAAAACTGCTTCGTCCTCAGTATGAAATTCGCAGCCAAGACGGCGCAAATACTCGGACTCTGTCAGGGCTTGCCAAATAGACATACGGTCAATGGGTGCCTGAGGTTGCCTTGGATCGGATGCCATGCGCAAATAGATGTCATACAGCTCTGTCGCCGGTATCTCCATGCTTCTCGTTCGTTCCCGCTGCTCACGCAGTTGCTGCATGGCACGTTCGCTAAGCTCTTCCTCGCTGAGCGTACCTTCAGCCAGTTGGCGAAAGTCATCAGACGTTACGGGGAGAAGAGAAATCTGCTGGGTGCCGACAACAAGGTTTGCCGCTTGCAGACGTTCTAACAGACGACCGTAGACTTTTTCCTCAGCGCTGCCGGTATAACAGAGATTGATCACGTATATGTCATCGTGACGCTGGCCAATACGATCGATTCGGCCGATGCGCTGCTCAATCTTCATCGGATTCCATCCGAGATCAAAGTTGATTAATGTATCGGCCGTTTGCAGGTTCAAACCCTCAGCTGCTGCGTCCGTGCAAACCAGAACGTCGATCTCGCCTCGCAGAAACAGAGACTTGACTTCTTCTCGGTCGACATCCCGCATCCTACCGATCTCCGGGTCGTAATAGGAAGCACCACGTCCAGAATACGTGCCGATACGCATGTGCGGGTTCACAGTACGCAGTTGTTTGACAATGTCACTCAGCGTATCGAAGAAGCGAGTGAAAATCACTGTCTGTTGGATGCGTCCATCCTGCTTCCGTTTATCAAGAATGCGCAACAACGTCTGCAATTTCGACGGATGACCCTGGAGTTGTTCCAGATCTTGAAGCAGCTTCTGCAGCTTTTCACGTTCCCACTTCAGATCGTTGGTATTGCGATCCTTCAGCAACATGTCTGCATCGGGTAAATCCTCGTCAGAATCCCCTTCGAGCAGGTCGTCAAGAAATAGGTCCTCCTCGACACGGGATGCAGCGCTCTGCTGATACGCCAGAGTCGCCTCCACTCTCTCTAAACGGCGCTTCAGCGTTTGTTGGATAGCATACAAACTTGAAGCAAAGCGCAGACGCAAGAAACTCAGGAAGAACTGCATCGTGTTACGCGCTCGGGCACTGGCATTCGCTGACATCTGCTCATTGAGACCCTTGCAGTATTCGTCGAGCTGATCGTAGATTCGCCGCTCCGCCGGTGAGAAGATGATTTTCTCCAAAGGCATAACATGTCTGCGTGCGAGGTTCTGCTTGAGCTGACCATTCTCACGGTAGATCTCCAACAACTCTCTCGTATGGCGCATCATGACGCGTGACAGCGGCGCTGTAGTAAACAAGACCCGACGCAGTATCTCCTGATCGCGGCGGCTTCTCGAAATGCGTCCGTTCTCGAGCCAGCGGTCGAACACCCGTCGAAATGTTGCAGGCATCACGTGGTTTCGGATGTAGTCCCACAGGAACGGATCCTGGAACTTGATGGCGCCAACAGCTCGGCGCAAGAAGGAGCGTTCCGCATCAGTTATCCCAGCGTTGTTCGCAAGTTTCGCCAAGATGGCGTAATACTCAAGCGTGAGACGTGGAGCGTATTGGAAGGGCCCAACTCGGTTCGTGAGCGCGATGAGATCGGACACTTCAACAGGATGCAACTGCATCGGGGTGGCCGTAGCAAGCCATAGGCTGCGTGCCCTCGGTCGAAGCAGGTCACGTAGGTTCTTGTACAGCTCCACATACTCAGGATACGCGGCTGTACCCTCGGTAGCGTTGCTGCGTCGCGCCGCGTGGGCCTCGTCGAGCAGCACGATATCAAAGGGATCTGCCTTTCGGATGTCTTGAGCGCGCTCCCTGCGCGCCAATAGCCCGGTGGAGATAATCATGAGATCCGGCTCAAACAGAGATCCGGCAGGCACATTCCGCTCGGCTGGCAACAAGTACTCATGCCCCACCCCGCCAACCGTAACCGCTTTACCGAAAGGCATGAGCACTTTTGTTGCCATCTGCCGCAGCCACTGCTCCGTGAGGCTCGCCGGTGCAGCTATTAAGATGCGCCTGACCACACCAGAAAGGTAAAGGCACCGAAAGGCTAGGCCGGCCTCGATCGTCTTACCTAGACCCACTTCATCGCAGAGCAAGTAGGAGTAAGGCCACGTAGCGACCAATCGCCGTACAACCACTTCTTGATGCGGCCACGGGTCGACGGGGGCCGTGCTGAGACCAACAAGCCTGCCGTTGGGCATTTTCGGCGCATCCCGCAGCACTGCAAACCGAAGCCGCTCCAAAGCGGATGGACCCACCGATGCCAGCGAGACTTTGGGACGAGTGCCGTCGATCTCCGCCGGAACGGTGATACCGTCGGCGAGACGAATCAACCGTTCCCGGACCGCATCTGGAAGTTTACGGACGGCTACATGCGGCGCATCGTCATTCCAAAGAATCTCAAAGTCCGTTGTTGCCTTCTCCACCTCGTAACGGTCGCGCTCGCCCATCCAATCATAGAACATGGTGAGGTTTTCAAAGTTGTGCTGCAGGGCCGTTTTCGATTCGTTGAGGGAACCGGTGCCGTAGATGCGGTTCCCGAATTCATCCGTCATCACAAACCATTTTTCATGGAAGTATCCGTCTTCGGTGGATTCGAAGGGAATAGGTTCGCCTGTGCGCGCGTGTCTCCGCAAGGCGACGCGGACTTCGAGGTACCCATTGGCGACCATCCACGCAAGGAGCGTGACACCGCGCCGAACATCCTCGGGCCACTCATCGTCTCGCTCTAAACGCTCATTTAACGCGCGTGCAAACCTCTCCTGATCGCCCGCCAATATGGCCTTTACATCCTCGGGGTCAAGGTCAGCGCCGGTGATGAGCCGCATCTTTCCCTCACGACCTACGAAGCTCGTAAAACCCTGCGAAGCCGCGGCAAGCGACGAGGACCGAAAGTATCCAGCCACTCGGTCATATGTCTTGGCCAGACTGAGCGCGGGAATGTAGAAATCATGAAGGATGTTGTCAGGCGGCTCATCTCTTTTCACCGAGGAGCTTCTGTAGGAGTACTGCCAGGATCGTGACCGGAATCCCAGCTCCTCCCGGCGCTGCTCTTGCATGCTGCATCACCTAAGTCCGAAGAGAAGTGCATCGGCTTCCTTACGGAGATCTTGATCGCCTACGTGCTGCGCCCACACTGCCAACAGGTCCATGATGAGTTGGGTGTGACCACCGGCGTGCTGCTCTAGATATGCACGCGCTACCGGGATGTCACCTTCACGGTAGGCCATAATCGTACCTTGCAGGACATCCCACTCGGTTTGTGGGTTCTCCAAGCGCACGGGATGTCGTTCCTCCGGCAGCGCCAGACGCAGCTTGGACCCGCTGCGTACCAACGGTGCATGATAGGTGATTTCCCCGTCATCACTTCGGGCACCCCGACGCCCGGTACGCTCGGTGTTAATGCCGATCATATCCTCCTGAACGGTGTACCCGGCCGGTCGTGCTTCGAGTCGAATCCCCAATGACCGTGAAAGGTTGAGGGCATCGTCATAGGGGAACTGCTGCAAACCAAAGATTCCAAACAACGTCACGGCCATGGCAGCCTCGGACTTGAGGTCCTCTACTCGGAGCCGTCCCTGGGTCAGACGCTCCATCTGGTAGTGAGCCACCACAGCACTCGCTTCGTCCATGGCACGACGTGGACTTACCATTTCGTCGCCGTCGTAGACGGGCCAGTTTTCAGACAGCACACGGAGCGCACGGCCATAGCTCGCCACCATTTCATCAACCGGATTGAGATTCAGAGCTTCGAATTCCTTCAATCCTTCGCGAACGGCTTCACGCACGCGTTGAGCGACGCCTGTGCCGCCGAAGCCGGACCA
>CALKAQ010000084.1 GCA_937983075.1 uncultured bacterium
ATAGGGTCGCCGCCATGTATCGTTCCCGCCGCAATTGGGACGGAGGATAATCCCTTGTCATCGCCGGAACTAAAATGGACAAAAGGGGTGTGCGGCAACGGCGGAATGACCACCTGTAGCGCTACTACGAGGGCAAATACGAAGGAGGCCTTGAGCCGGGAATTCTCGTCTAAAAACGACAAAGATTCCACGAGCTCCGTAAGGCGGTCCCAATATACGGCACTCGCGAGAATGACAAATCCAAGTACAGCTAGACTGACTTCAAGTTGCAACCTCTCATTGCGAGCGGGCTACGACCGGGCACGCCACACTTTCCTGGAGCGCCGGGTTTGCGACAAAGCTTTTCGGAAGTTGTTTTCCACGAGCACCGCTCCCTGGTCGGATCCTCGTGTTGCCCTTCTCCCGTTTACCGACGGTCTCTCCCCATCCCCTCGAAGATCCGCTCTTCCACAGCCCCGGGGCATACGGCAGGCCGTTCAGCAATGCCCGGTGGGTAAGGCACAACACTTATCTACTTTTCCTCTTCTGCAACGCCGTCAAATATCGAAGCAGCTTGCGCATCTCCCGGTCAGGATCCGAGAACCAATCCACCGACCATATGCGGTAAATGTTCCAGCCGAGTTTCTCCAGACGCTCCTGGCGCAGCCGATCGCGGTCGCGAGCGGACTTGGCCGAGTGGTACGTGGCGCCATCACATTCGATACCGGCGAGGTATCTACTCGGGTTGTCCGGATCCAGCACGCCGATGTCTACAAAGTAGCCGTCCACGCCGACCTGGGGCACGACCTCGTATCCGTGCGTTCGCAGGCGTTCGGCCACGAAAATTTCGAAGTCCGAATCGGGCTCTCGGCCTGTGACTTTTCCGAGCGCCTGAAAACCGGAGCGCGCAAACTCCAAGTAGCCGCGAAGGACGTAGACGCCCCGCCTGCTCCGCTCCGTTGGTTGAATATCCTCAGGCTTCAGTGAGGAAAAGACCACTACCTGTTCTTTGGCTCGGGTGAAGAGCACGTTGAGTCGCCGATGACCCGTTTGAGTGTTGATAGGACCAAACCGCTGCGCGACCTGCCCGGTTTCCTGATCGGGTCCGTACACGGTGGAAACGAAAATGACGTCTCGTTCATCTCCCTGGACGTTCTCGAGATTCTTGATGAAGAACGGCTCCAGCGTGGCCTCCCACTGCACCCGGTACTTCTCGGCCTCCGGTGTGTGGGCCATCCGCATGCTTATTTCCTCTTGTAACAGCTCGGTTTGCTCCTTATTGACACAGACGATACCCAGCGACCGCTTTGGATACTTCTTCATGAACTCAATGGCGGCTTCAGCAACGCGCTGCGCTTCAACAGGATTGATCCGCTTGTTCCGAATGTAGGTTCCCTGCACATGAACGTACCGGACGCCCAGGTCCCTATCGTCCCGATGTGCCGACGGGAAGACAACCAGGGACGAGTCATAAAACTCTTTGTTCGAAAACGCGATTAAGCTTTCATGGCGAGATCGGTAATGCCAGCGGAGCTGGCGCACCGGATGGAAGGTGCGCAAGGCCAGATCGAGGATGGATTCGCTGTCAACAAATTCTTCCTCATCTTCGTCCCCATCGACGTCCTGGTAATCGAACCGCCGGAAGAAATCCGTCGGGGGAAGCTGCTCCGGGTCGCCCACAACAACGAGCTGCTTTCCGCGAGCGATGGCCCCGAGCGCCTCCTCCGGGCGCATTTGGGAAGCCTCGTCGATGACAACCAGGTCGAATTCGACCGTTCCCGGTGCGATGTATTGAGCCACCGATGCGGGCGACATCATCCAGCACGGTTTCAGTGCCAGTATAGCCCTCTTCGCCCTCCAGAAAAGTTCTCGGAGAGGCAAATGACGTTTTTGCTTCGACACTTCGTTCCTAAGGAGCGCCAAGTCGGTCCAAGTCCGTTTCGGGCCCGAGGAGATCCCCCTCGGGGGATCGGCATCAAGAAGAAGGTCAACAAGTTCCCTTCGTTGCCCGGTGAGAAGCTCCTTATCAGCCGCACGCAAACGCGACCGCAGCCGTTCCTGTTTTTCGCCTGACAACCACTTGAGGGCCCCGTTTTCCTCGTAGAGTTCCCGGACGAGACTCTGGAAAACCACTAGGTCGAGGGCTTTGTCGAGGTGCTTGTATTGCCTCCTCTGATTGCTGAATGTCTTGGGGATGTCCTCGACGCCTAAGTTCCTGACTTCTTGCCACGCCCGGCGAAAATCGATCCAGCCCGGCAGCTCTGCATGGTGCTCAACAAGTTGCTCAACCTTGGTCCGCAGCCGCTCAATTGAGGCCGAGTCCGGGTCCTTCTGCCCGAGGAACTCGCTCCAGACGAACTCAATTATGGACTCTAGGGTTCCTCGGGCTTCACGTTCGTTGTCCAGCAACACTGCCACTTCATTCCGAACTGTCTTCAGCCGAACGATTCCGTGCTCACGCGCCGCGTCAAGCACCGAACTTACCACCGCTGGCGCAAAATCAGGCCACAAGGTCTCAGCGGTTGTCAACGCGGATCGCAAGACCTCGACATCCGTCTCTTCGCCTCGGAAGTGGGTCTGCAAGAGCTCGGCCGCGCGAACGTTGGTCACGATGCCTCTGTTGGACTCGTCCCTGCGACGAACACTTTCCGCCAACCGTTCCAGATCTTCTTTGCCAAGCTTCTCCCTCAACCCCCAGGCGTCCTGGGCATCCAATATAACGTATATCATGTCTTGGAGTTTTCGAACCTTCTCGCGGAACTGATAGAGGTCCAAGTATCCAGCGTTGCCCAGACCAAACTCCGCTGCGAAGCGGCGCAGTTGCTCAACCAAAGTCTTGATCTCTAAGCCGGCATCCGGGTCGACAGCGAAAGCCGACAGAATCTCAACATCCCCATGCAACAGAAGCCGTCGAAGCACCTGCCCCGTCTCACCGCGTTTTTCGGTGATGCGACGAACTTCGCCCGCAAAGGACACCACGGCGTGGTAGCGCGAGAAATCTGTGTGCACACCCTGGAAGCCCTGGCCAAGCAATTCACGTAGCGACGAGTCATCCTCAAAGCGGCGCCTCGTGTCGTAAAACGACGCCAGTTCGTCGAGCTGGCGGGCCATTGTCGTCACATCCGCCTTTTCCGGTGTGACCCTTCTGCTCCTCCAGACCCGCTCCGCCTCCCGAAATTCTTTTGAGAACCAGCGAGCGAACCAACCCGTCGTCGACCTAAGCACTCCAGCGGCGTTCCGTAGTAGCTGTACGTCGTCATCGTCGCGAAGCACGAACACTTCCTGTAAGGAGCTCTCTTTTTCCCGGAGGCGTTGCGCGCGATCGATGGCATCGTTCACCTTCTGTTCCGCCGTTTCATCTACAAGTGCCGATGTACGCAAACCCAGAACGTAATCTGGAGTATTCTGAGCGAGAACGAGCGCATCACCCAGCAAAGACAAGGATTCCAGCGTTAGAGGGATGGTGATGTCTGCCTTCGACAAGATTCTCCCCGTTCGCTGGATGAGCTTGTCCAAACCGGCGTCAGCCTTCGCCAAACGGGCGGAAAGTTCGGACAGGTCCCGGAACGTGGCGACCTCTGCAGGCACTGCATTTTCCAGTTCCGACCACAGCCCCAACGTTTCCCCAACTTCAGGGGCCTCGATCTTGTATTCTAGCTCGGACAGGTTTTCCTGATAGTTAGCACCGGTCCCGACGGTCCTGCCCTGAAGCTCAGCGATCTCCGACATGGCGCGCCGCCACGTTTCCAAGTCTCGAAGGAGAGCGGCTACCGCCTCGCGACCCTCTGCATCACCGAGACGGCGCGCAATATCGACAACGCCGGTCGGAAGGTCATCGGGCAGCAAATCAATGGCCTGGACAAGACGCGTGGCTTTGCCGAGGGAGCCGACTTCGATTCCGAGTTCCCGGAGGCGTTGCAACCCGGCGCGAACATCATCCAACGCTTGGGCCCAGCCATGCAGCTTCTGCAAGAGATCCTCTTGTTGGAGCGGCGTCAACGGAGCCAGGTCCGTACCGAACCAAGGGTGGTGATAGATGCTGCCAAACTTTTCCTCAAGAGCGGCCGCAAGAGCCTCAACCGATTGCAACGCAGCTCGCCGCTCGTTCAAACCAGCTTTGGTCAGGCGCGACACGTTTTGGAGCACAACACCCGAAAGCTGAGCCGGAAGCTCCAGCCTATCTGCGTCCGAGCGGTGTCGGATATAAGCCCAGAGGATCTCGTGAACGGTCATGCCTAATGCCCCGAAGGGGCGGTTGAGTTCGTCGGCGTACTCGCGCAGGCCGTGTACTATTTGCTGGAACTCCTCACGAAGCTCCTCGGCGTGCTCGCCGGTTGATTCATCCATGCGTTCCATTCGGCGGGCTAGAGACGCTAACACGTCTTTTCTCCGGGCCTTCGTCGAATGCAGCTCGAGGACGAAATCACCGAGTCCGGCGTCGTCAAGCCGCTTCTTCACTACTTCGAGCGCCGCCATCTTCTCGGCTACAAAGAGAACCTTCTTGCCCTCGTGCAATGCGGACGCGATGATGTTGGTGATTGTTTGACTCTTTCCCGTGCCGGGTGGGCCCTTAATAACCACGTTACGCCCGCTCATTACATCGACGATGGCGGAGAACTGCGACGAGTCCGCTTCGGTGATCAGCGTTGGCACTTTCCGAGCGATCTCGGGGCTGTCCACGTCATACTCTTCTGCGAATAGAGACTCCGGCGGCTCGCTCCCGGTCAGCAGATCCAAGAGGTTCGGATGCCTGTGCAGGGCAGCCGATTCCGGCCAACGCTCCGGGTCCAGGTCGTGGTACATGGCGATCCGCCCGAACGGAAACAGGCTCACCGCCACAAAGCGGCGAACGCGCCAGTGCTTGAACTCAGTGATGGCTTGCTCAACTTTCTCGAAGTAGGTTTCGGGTGTATCGTCATCCTCGAGTAGTGGCAGATCGATGCCGAAGTCTTGACGCAACCGCTCCTGGAGAGTGTAGTTGATCTCCGTGTCGTCACCGGTGGAGCGGACGTAGTAGCGGTAAACTTGGCGCACGAGCTTTTGATCCATCTGAAGCGGATGCAGGAGCAAGGGGGCCAAATGGACCCGGGCGGACGACTCGCTTTCGGTCCATTCCAGGAACCCAAAGGCCATAAAGAGGATGTTAATCCCCATTTCGGAAAGAGCGAGCCTCGCGCCTTCTCGAATCCCCCGCAACTTGCGTTCCATTTCTTTCGGGAAGAGCAACAGCTGAAGCTCGCTTTCGCGCGTAGCAGCGGAACCCAAGTCTTCAGGACCGCGAGGAAGCTCAAACGAGGGATTGATGCCGTTTTTCCGCGCCCACTCATCGACGGTCATCGTCTCGTGTGATTCGAAGGGCGGCATGCCCAGTTCATCGCGAACCCGGTCCCGAACGCGGCGTTCCAGTTTGAGTTTCAGCTGACGCGGCGCATCGGGATCATCGAAAAGGTGAAGTTGATCAGCATAGTACTTTCGCTCAGTAAGGGCCTCTTCAAGAGCGAGTTCAAATTCCGGGGATTGCTCATCCTCGGGTACCAGATCCGTCTTGGGAAGGGCGCGAAACACGAAGGTCTTCCCGTCTACCAGCCGCTGATAGAGCGCGTCCGGCAACACGTCCACCACCCGAACCTGCCGGGCCCGGGCTCCGAAACTGAAACTCAACAGTCGATTCCGCGTGCTCAGGTCCAAGAGCCGTCGTCGGAGATCGGCAATGAGCCTTTTCGCAAGTTCGTGACGCTCTTCTTCCGTGACCGCGAATGTCTCAGAATCCAGGACTGTTCCGTCGTCAAAACGACCACGCACTTGAGAAACCTCCGCACTCGACAACGGGAGTTGCTTCTGAAGTTCAGCTTCAGTTCTGGAAATCCCTGCACTTCACCCCAGGTCAACACCAAGTTAGAAGGGTTCACTACATGTGCAGGCCGAAGCGGAGCATCAGATACTCTGGAGGGCATGTGCCCGTAGCACGCCCCATACGGAGTCGTCTTGCTTCACTTCTTGTCATCACCAAAACTAGGATAGACAAGAGGGCACACGAAGATCGACCTCT
>CALKAQ010000085.1 GCA_937983075.1 uncultured bacterium
CGTGGTTGTGTTCGGAGCCATGACTGTTCAAGTTTTGTCTCAATGCGTCGTAGTCGTACGCTGTGAAATTCCGGGCAACCTTCTGTCCAGCCGACCAAGCCTTCGCAACACCTTGAAATCCTCTTACGACATCAGAAAGTACGTTGCCCGTTTTCGTCCCATACTGGATTGTTTCAGCGTCCTCACCGGACCCGATCACAGCAATATTCGGGGCGTCCGGCAAAGCGGATCCATCGGACACTTCGATCGTGTCCTGTACTTCATCAATATCACTAACTAATTCTGTAACTGGACTGTTTACTTTGCCTGGATACATAGGAAGTAACGCCATAACCTCATCACTCCTTACCCATAATGTGGTATAATATAGCCAAAAAAGACCGGGGGTGTATAAATGAAAAGAACGATAATCGCTTTAGTTATAGGTCTTTTGATCGGTGCCGCCGGTACAGCAGTAGCACAAACCGAGACAGTTCAAGCAAACCTTGCAAAGTTCGTTTTTGTCGTAAATGGTGCTGAACAGAAACTTGACGCCGATCCTCTCGTTTACCAAGGGACGACGTATTTGCCGGTTAGAAATGTAGCAAACTTGCTCGGATACGATGTGACTTATCGAGCGGATGAAAGAAAAATCGAACTAAAAAAAGCGGCTGAGCCGCAAGAAAGGAGAAAAGCTGATATGGAAAAGACGGTAACAATCAATGATTGG
This sequence comes from uncultured bacterium, assembly GCA_937983075.1. Lineage (GTDB taxonomy): Bacteria > Bacillota > Limnochordia > DTU080 > JAAYLA01 > CALKAQ01. The sequence goes on from CALKAQ010000085.1 coordinate 710, forward strand.
CAGACTCTTAATGAAATAGCTAAAAAACATGGCCTCTTCATTTCCGTCGGTAACGAAGTAATCATTGGAGATATTAAATTCCCTAGGCCGAATGGAGAACCCGACAGAACGGAAGCAATAGAAACCGAACGCGGTATTCTTCATTTGAAAATTGATAACGGTTTGTTCTTAATCTCCGAGGAAGAATTAATTGAGTTGGGAATTATTGATCAATAGTGTACACCGACCGAGGCTGTTCGAAGTCATGTTGACTTTATACCAGCCTCTTTGTATTTTTCCTCCACCTTCCGCAAGATCTTAAAATTAAAAATTTCCTCCCCCTCGGCTTCGCACAAATATTTGCGAAATTACGTTAGCAACTATACGCCCCAATGTGTTTGGCGTGATCTCTATCGTGTGCCACGTTCCGCGCCGTATTTTTCCTTCTCTGTCTTTGCTCAAGTATGGAATGATGTCCACGTCCGTTGCGCTCGTACCGAGACCAGGTATCACATTGCCATCCACTTTTACAGTAACCTGGGATGGAGTTGGTCCCCGAAATATGCCATGCTCTATCTCGTGAGTATGATTTGGGAGTGTTATTTCATGCGTATGATCAGGTATCGTTACCTTGTGAACATGGTCCGGTATTCTAACATCATGTGTATGATTTGGTAATATAACTTCATGAGTGTGATCTGGTGTATCGTGGGTGTGATCCATTTCATGAGTATGTGGCATATCATGGGTATGGTTCACATCTACCAAGGCGTGATTATGTCTTCCATCAACACTAATTGAAGGTGCAACATTTAAGTTGTTCGGGTTTCCGTGATTGTGGCTTCCAGCAGCACCTCCATGATTGTGCGCACCATCATAAGACGTGACAGAAAAACCACTTGTAAATCCAGGATCAAAGTACCAATTACTTGCTCCTGTTGTTGTTATACTACTTGGCCCTGTTGTTGTTTTACTACTTGGCCCGCTCGTAGCCCCTCCACCTGCTGGAGTAGTTACTACACCACCCCCACCTGATGCTGTACTCGTTTGCAAACCGCCACCGCTACTTGTCGTTTCTGTCGTTCCTCCACCCGCTGCTGTTGACGTAGCTATACCTCCGCCCCCTGCAATTGCGCGCGAATACGCTCGAAAAGGTTCGACTTGATAAGAGAGCGTAACT
>CALKAQ010000086.1 GCA_937983075.1 uncultured bacterium
CAGATGGTCCGTTTCTTTATACACGGATGGCAAAAAGGACAATCCCTTGAGCGTGCGTTGCTCGTCACGTTGTACGATTGGTGGATTCCGATGTTGAATTGGTTGATACGGCTTCAGCCACTCAGATGGCGTGGTGGCTCGTACCGATAACGTTCATGCTCGCTGTGGCGTCGTACGGGATGCTGCGCCGGGCTGGCTGACCTTTGAATACACAAAAACACGCCCCTATTGCGCGAAGCAATAGGGGCATGTTGGTTTTAAGAAGAGGTGTTTTTATGAGCGAGTCATCGTAGCCTTAGCGTACTCACGCCGCATGCGGGCGATGTTGATGATGGAAATCCCTTTCGGACATGCCGCTTGGCATTCGCCGTGGTTCGAGCAGGCGCCGAAACCTTCGAGATCCATTTGCTCGACCATGCGTACGACACGCTGCTTTCTTTCGATCTGGCCTTGAGGCAGCAGCGCAAATTGAGAAATCTTTGCGCCGGTGAACAGCGCCGCCGAGGCGTTGGGGCATGCAGCTACGCATGCGCCGCAGCCGATGCAGGCGGCTGCGTCCATGGCTTCTTCAGCATTTTCCTTGGGCACCAAGATGGCGTTGGCATCCGGCGCCGAACCAGTGTTTACCGAGATGTAGCCCCCGGCGCTGATGATGCGGTCTAAGGCCGAACGGTCGACGACGAGGTCTTTGATCACAGGGAAGGCATCGGCGCGAAAGGGTTCCACGGTGATCGTGGCGCCGTCCGGAAAGCTGCGCATACGCAGTTCACACGTGGTACAGCCCAGCTTGGGGCCGTGCGCCATGCCGTTGATCACGAGCCCACACGTACCGCAGATGCCTTCACGGCAGTCGCTGTCGAATTCGATGGGATCTTCGCCTTTGCGTGCCAACTCTTCGTTGAGCACATCGAGCATTTCCAGAAACGACATTTCGGGCAGGATGTTGTCTACCGTGTACTCCTTAAATTCGCCCGGTTGATCCGGCCCCTTCTGTCGCCAGATTCTTAGGTTAAACTTCATGCCGTTACCGCCCCTTCGAAACCTGGAATGTTACTTGTAGCTGCGCTGTGTCGGGCGTGCATATTCAAAGACAAGTTCCTCTTTATGCCGCACCGGCGGTTCGTTGTCGCCTTTGTATTCCCAAACGGCGACGTGAGAGAACTCGTCATCTCTGCGCAGGGCCTCGCCATCCGGCGTCTGGTACTCTTCACGGAAATGGCCGCCGCATGATTCCTCGCGTTCCAGCGCATCTTGGGCCATCAATTCACCGAGTTCAAGGAAGTCAGCTACACGGCCTGCGAGTTCGAGATTCTTGTTCAACTCTTGATCGGTTCCTACGACTTTGACGTTCTTCCAATACTCTTCTCGCAGCGCCCGAATCTCGGAAATCGCTTCCTTAAGGCCCTTCTCGTTGCGTGCCATGCCGACCTTGTCCCACATGATGCGACCGAGCTCCCAATGGAATTCCCGCGGCGTTTTCTTGCCGTTGATCGAAAGCAGCCGCTTGATTTGATCCTTGACCTGTCGGATGCCTTCGGCAAATGCTGGATGATCGGTTGTCAATCCGTCGGGTCGGTGGTCGGCCAAAAAGTCGGCGATGGTGGCAGGGAGGATAAAGTAGCCGTCAGCCAAACCTTGCATCAGTGCACTTGCCCCGAGGCGGTTGGCGCCGTGATCCGAGAAGTTGGCCTCGCCCAGCGCGTACAGACCAGGGATGGTGGTCATCAAATTGTAATCGACCCAGAGCCCACCCATGGTGTAGTGGGGAGCGGGGTAGATGCGCATGGGCGTTTCGAACGGATCTTCATCGGTAATTTCTTTGTACATCGCAAACAAGTTGCCGTAGCGCTCGCGGATGACGTCTTTACCGAGCCGCTGAATCGCTTCGCTGAAGTCGAGGTAAACCGCGTATCCGGTCGGACCTACGCCGTAACCGGCGTCGCACATGGCTTTGGCCGCACGGGACGCAATGTCTCGAGGCACCAAGTTGCCGAACGAGGGGTACTTGCGTTCGAGGAAGTAGTCCCGTTCGGATTCGGGAATTTCATGTGGCGGCCGGGTGTCTCCCTTTTTCTTCGGGACCCAGACGCGGCCGTCGTTGCGCAAGCTTTCGCTCATCAAGGTCAGCTTCGATTGGCCCGTGCCGGCTTGCGGCAGGCAGGTAGGGTGAATTTGCGTGAAGCACGGATTGGCGAAAAACGCACCTTTTTTGTACGCACGCCAAATGGCCGTCGCGTTGCTGTTCACCGCGTTGGTGGACAGGTAGAAAACCGTAGAATAGCCGCCGGTCGCGAGGCAGACGGCGTCGCCGGCGTACGCTTCGATTTCACCCGTGACCAGGTTGCGGCAAATGATGCCGCGAGCGCGGCCGTCAATTACGACCAGGTCGAGCATTTCGCGCCGGGGGAACAGCTTGACCTTTCCGGCGTCGACTTGTCGCATGAGGGCGCTGTAGCAGCCTAAAAGCAATTGTTGCCCTGTTTGACCGCGGGCATAAAACGTGCGGGAAACTTGAGCTCCGCCGAACGAGCGGTTGGCCAGCGTACCGCCGTATTCACGTGCAAACGGCACACCTTGCGCGACACATTGATCGATGATGTTGTTGCTCAGCTCGGCGAGGCGATAGACGTTGGCTTCACGAGCGCGATAGTCGCCGCCTTTGATGGTGTCGTAGAACAACCGCCATACGCTGTCGCCGTCGTTTTGATAGTTTTTCGCCGCATTGATGCCGCCCTGGGCAGCAACACTGTGCGCTCGGCGTGGGGAGTCTTGAATGCAGAAGTTCAACACGTTGTAGCCGAGCTCGCCCAACGTTGCGGCAGCGGATGCACCCGCTAAACCGGTACCGACCACGATAATGGTGTACTTCCGTTTATTGGCGGGATTCACCAGTTTCATGGAGGCTTTATGATTCGACCATTTGTCTTGAAGCGGGCCGTCAGGAATTTTTGCGTCGAGAATGGTGTTCACGTTGGTACTCACCTCGGACCTCCCAAAGTCAACGTCGGATTTAAGGCATCGGTACAAAGAAGTAGACGTACAAAGGCAGAATCACAAAACCGCCGGCTAGAAGAATGGCAAAGATGATGCCGACAGAGTACATGATGGGGAGGTACCGCTTGTTCATCGCACCGAGTGACTGCAGTGCACTCCAAAAGCCGTGACGGAGGTGCATCCCCAACAAAAGCATGAGAGCGGAGTAGCCAAAAGCGATACCTGGGACTTTAAACTTTTCGACAACCAAACGGTACAGATCACGCACCACTTGACCGTCGATAGTCGTTTCATAGTAGGTTCCGAGACTGAACATCCCTACGTGTATCGGAACAAAGATGGCCAGTGCGATGCCCGTGATGATCATGGAGCGTGAAGAAGCCGAGAGCTTCGACGGGCCGCCCTTGCTGGCGTACATCGCGTACCGGCTTTTACGCGCACGTCGGTTTTCGAAGAAAACGCGGATGCCGGTGATGATGTGAAAGAGGAAAAACAACGCCAAGGCAACCCGGATGATATTCAGCGGCGTCCGGAAGCCTTGGAGCGTGTGGGAATAAAGATTGAACGACCGACCGCCGTCCGGAATGAAAAGGGCTAAATTGCCCGCTAAATGGACAATAAGGAAACCGATCAATAAAAGACCGGTCACTGCCATAATGAGTTTTTGGCCGATGGTTGTTTGCCATCTCCGATGTGTTGCCATATCGACACGCCTCGCCATGGTATGTTTTACACACCGTCCCTAGTGCAGTTTTTTAAAATGATACAAAAAGACTTGACCCTTGATATGAATTGCTGTAGGTCCAATCGCCAGAGGGTTAGCTTACTCACAATAACATAATAACAGAGGAGTTCAATAGTGTCTAATGTGTACCTGCCGCCGGCGTGATAGTCTAGACCTATCATTTGATATACTTGTCGGAGTCACGTTGTCTACTTCCATGTTGGTGGAGGCTGCAATGGAACTGAGGCAGTTACGGTATTTTCTGGCTTTGGCCGAGCACCGGCATTTTGGCCGGGCGGCCGAATCGCTGCACATCACCCAACCTTCTCTCAGCCAACAAATCAAAGCGCTTGAAACCGAGCTCGGTACCATTTTATTCGACCGCTCGCGGCGCCATGTGGCGTTGACACCGGAAGGAGCGGTTTTGCTGTCATATGCCAGGCGCATTGTCGATTTGGTCGAAGACGCCCGAGCTGAATTGGCCGATCAGAAGCGTCTTCAGCAGGGCCATATTCGCCTCGGCGCCACCCCGACGCTGGGCGGCTATTTGCTGCCGAAACTCTTGTGGCAGTTTCACCAGCGGTTTCCGGGGCTGGACTTGACCATTACGGAAGACGGATCAGACCGTTTGGCTCAGCAGCTCAACGAAGGGTTGATCGATTTGGCGCTGCTTGTCGAGGGACCGAAAGTTGAAAACATGGCGTTTGAGTTTCTGCTGCAAGAGCGCATTTTTGTCGGTTTGCCGCCGGATCATCCGCTGAGCAAGCGGAAGTCGATCGCCTTGGCCGAACTCAAAGACGACCGCTTTATCCTTTGTCGTGAGGGGTACCATTTGCGAAGCTTGACGCTCGAGGCTTGTCAGTCGGTCGGTTTTTCGCCAAGGGTGACGGTGAGCGGTACCGATGTCGACACCGCGCTGCGCTTTGTGCAGGCGGGCCTTGGCGTCACGTTGATTCCGGAGTTCGTGGCGAGTTCGGTACAAGGCGTAGCCACACCCGTGCTGGAAAATCCGGCCTTGCATCGGAGCATCGGGATCGCTTGGAATCCCCAACGCTATCTTTCGCAAGCGTCATCCGCAATGCTCCGCTTTCTCAGGGAGGCATGCCGGGCGTTCGCCACACCGGGAACGGAGTAGGCGAAAGCTCCGTGGCCATCGCCAAGGAGCTCAGCCAACTTGTTCTACCGTTGCGCCTAAAAACTGGCTGCTGTACAGCTCGGCGTAAAAGCCGTTGGCGGCCAGGAGCTCATCGTGCCGACCTTGTTCGACAATGCGTCCTTGGTTCATCACCAAAATGCGGTCGGCACCTTGGATCGTCGACAAGCGGTGTGCGATGACAAAACTCGTGCGGCCGTGCATCAGCCGTTCCATGGCCCGCTGGAGCTGCATTTCGGTACGGGTGTCGACGTTGCTCGTCGCTTCGTCCAAAATGAGCATCGGCGGGTCGGCGAGAAAGGCACGAGCGATGGTCAGCAGCTGCTTTTGGCCTTGCGACAGGTTGGAAGCTTCTTCGTTCAAAACGGTATCATATCCGTCGGGCAATGACCGGATGAAATGATCGGCGTAGGCGGCTCGCGCTGCGGCAACGATTTCTTCCTCCGTTGCATGCATTTTCCCGTAGGCGATGTTGTCCCGAATGGTGCCGTTGAACAGCCACGTGTCTTGCAGCACCATGCCGAAGAGGCTGCGCAACTCGGCCCGGCTCATCTCACGGATGTCGATGCCGTCGATTCGAATGGCCCCGGCGTCAATTTCGTAATAGCGCATCAGCAGATTGACGAGCGTCGTCTTGCCGGCTCCGGTAGGACCGACGATCGCAACGACCTGGCCGGGCTGCACTTCGAGATTCAGTCCTTCGAACAAAGGCGCGTCCGGCCGATAGCCGAAATGCACGTTTTCAAAGCGGACGTGTCCCCGCGGAGCACGCAGCACGGGTGCCGTGCTCTTGTCCGGGACCATTTCTTCTTCGTCGAGCAGCTCGAATACTCGTTCCGCCGAAGCGATGGTCGACTGAATGATATTGGCGATGTTCGCCAGCTGTACGATCGGGTGGCTGAACTGTCGCGTATATTGAATGAAGGCCTGTACGTCGCCGATGGCGATCACTTGGCGCGTCACGAAGATCGCACCCGCGACGCTGATGAGCAGATAGCCCAAGTTGTTGATCAAGCCCATCAGCGGCATGATCAAGCCCGAGACGAATTGAGCCTTCCAGCCCGCATCGTACAATTCATGATTGATTTTGCGAAACTGCCGTACCGATTCTTGCTCACGGCCAAATGCCTTCACAATGGAATGTCCGGTGAGCATCTCTTCGACGTGGCCATTGAGGCGTCCGAGAGCATCTTGCTGCTCTTTGAAGTAGCGCTGGGAGCGCTTGGCGACCAAAGCGGTTGCCATCCCGGCCAACGGCAGCGTGACCAGCGTAATCAGTGTGAGCCAGAAGCTGATGCTGAGCATCATCACGATCACACCGACGACGGTCACGGCGGATGTAATCATTTGCGTGATGCTCTGCTGCAACGTGTTGCCGATATTGTCGACGTCGTTGGTCACACGGCTGAGAACGTCGCCGTGGGGGCGGGAGTCGAAAAACTTGAGCGGCAGCCGGGAAAGCTTTTGGTTTACTTGTTGGCGCAGGTCGTACGCGATTTGTTGTGAAACTCGCGCCATCATTCGCTGCGTAATGTACGCAAAAGCCGCGCTGACGATGTACAGTGCGGTCAGCGTGACGATAATGCGGCCGATGGCTTGAAAGTCGATGCCGGCGCCCGGAATGCCGTCCATTTTTTGCATGAGCCCTTCGAAAATTGTGGTCGTCGCCTGCCCCATGATCTTCGGACTGACGATGTTGAAGAAGGTGCTGACTGCCGCCATCAATGT
>CALKAQ010000087.1 GCA_937983075.1 uncultured bacterium
GCGGGAGTCGGTTTACGCTGCGCTTCCAAGGCGACCAACCGTCCCGCTGCTAGCACCCGCGCGATAATGGCGTCTGCGCTGTACTCCGGGAGCGTAAACTCCCCGTAGCGCAGCGCATACGCATTTTGTTGGATTTGGCTATCACTGTACACCTCTGCGCCATGCCTGGCACAGAGGGCCTCGTATGTGGCTCGATCAAGTCCTCCCTGTGGTGCACTCTCCTCGGCTACACTCTCTTCGGCCAGGCGAATTCTCTCCTGCGCCTCGATCCGCTCAATCACGGCCTCCTGTGTGCGGTGACGGTTGACCAGCCAACCGAGGCTCGGACTGTAGGGTATCCCCTCGTGCTCATACGTGTAGGTCCAAAACAGCCGCGGCCAGACGCCGGTTGCGTTCTTGTCTTCCAGCTGCAGTAGCACAAACGTCCGTCCTGTAGAGGCCGTGTACGGGATTTTTTGTACTAGTTTAAATGCCATGTTATTTCTCCCCCTTGTTTTGGGAATGTGGGGGGGGAGGGTCACTCCCCCAGATATCGCATGGGTCACTGATCCCCGATCACTTCCACGAATTCCAGACAGGTGCCGTGGTTTGGGTCGTACACCAAACGACTCTGTATTGACCGCGTAACCCAAGCGTGGCCCCTTGGGTTGGTGCAGGCCGTAACGGTGAAGTTAGGGTTGTGCGGGATCCGCCACTGTTCACAATGGACGCACACCTCTACTTGCGATGTGCCCCGATACTCGCGGGGAATCCGGCTCCACTCAGAACGGGTGATTCTCTTGAGCTTTAGCATCTTTTTCCCTCCTGTTGATAGGGAGGGCTCGCCGTGATATGATTTTTGGGCGAACCCTCCACGGGTTCATGTGGCCGTCGCGTCTTCTTAGCGGGAGAGGGCGGTCTCGGCTTGCACGGGACAGGGCCTAGCGGGCGCTATGTTCGGCGGCGAAAGCGGCCCAACCGCCCGGATACCTGATGTTGATTGCCATCCATACTGCGTCATCCGATAGCCATCCGATGGCGTCGTGCCAATTCCGCGATGTCAGCCACTCTCGCGCCGCTTCCATGAGCGCGGCATCCGCGACGTCCATGCATACCTCCGAGCAGTACACGTCGTGCTCGGTGGTGGTCTGGTACTCCGTGCCGCACCGGTGGCAGGCTACTGTGAGCATGTCGGCACCTCCTATCGTCGCCCTTGAGCGGAGGGGAGGGCGGTTCCTCCCCTGGCCGGGATTCTCGGCCATCTCCCTAGCGGGCGTTCCCCAGGGCGGTTAATCGAGCGTAGCGCCGCCCTCCAGCACGTAGAACCGAACGATGATCCGCTGTCCGTTCTTGAATTCCACCTCCACCTCATCGAAATGGGTCCGCTTTGCAACGTCAATATCAAATTCCGGATCCTCGATGTGCTCCCGACACCGGGTCTCCAGCAGGTCGGCCACCTTCACCGGCAACCAATTCATGACCTGCCGCGCGTTAAACTGTGTCACCGTCCTTGCCATTGTGTTGCCCTCCTCTTCGTAGTGTGTTCGCCCTTGTTGTGTCTTCATTATACCATCATGTCCCCATGTTGTCAACCACCATTTTTAAAAAATTTTTCGTGTGGTCTCCTGCGAGTAGTTGTGCCGCTCAATCAGCTGTAACTCCTCATAAAACCATGCCTGCAGCCGCATCATACCTTTGTGGTATTGCACGATCTCGGCGGCCAGGCTGGATGTCACCACTAAATCGGCGCTCAGGGACGTCTCAATAGTGGCGCCATCCTCTCCTCTCTCCCGGTGATTCGCGACCGCCACCAACAGTGCCCAGGCTAGGCGGTCGCGCTCATGATAGTAGTCTAAGATAAGCTCGTTTCGCTCGGTTTCCAGCTCGGCTTTGCCGCGCTTAGGCGGTTCGCCGGTGTCGATAGCGGCCGGGTCGGTCAAAAACCGTGATATGGCCTGCTTTAGCTCTTGATCGGACACCTCAGCATTTTGCAGTAGCGTCAACGCTGCGCGTTCAACGTCCGATATGCGGCGCTTGGCCCTCTCGTCCGGTGTGCGTCGTAGCATTAGCGACGGGTCGTACTCGCCAGTAATTGGTTTGGCCCACTCCTCTAGGCGCTTGTGATACGATTCGGGGGTGTAACGGGTACGAAGTTTCATGTGTCAATTTCCCTTTCCATGTAGTGGCCGCTCTCCGTCACCGGCATTACCGGTGTGCACCCCACACCACGGGCAGGCGGCGGCGTCGTGGGGCATGGGGAGGAGGGCTACGCCTCCTCGTAATACGTACTCAAGATGTGACGGGCGCTTTGGACAGAATTCGTGGTCCGCTTGCGTTGCCAGGCGGAAGCCCTAGGGCTCCAACGCCAACCCTGGCGCTTAAGCTCATTACGAACGTTCTCATCTGGCTTTTCGTCAAAGAATATCTGAATGCGATCTGCCTCCAGATTGTCAACAACAGTTGCGCCTTTGTGCTCCGCCAACGTGCGCTTGGGGTTTGTCTGCGCCGCTTCCTGCCGCTCCTGCAGGCGGGCTTCGGACTCGTCCACATAACGCCAAATCGAATGACGATTGGTGAAGATGGGGCGGCGCATGTCCTTTTGCGCTTCCGCCACGACTCGGAGCGCTTCGCGGGCTGCTTTGATGTCGCCACGATCCGCAGCTCGACGAATGAAGCCTTCGATGCTGGATTTGAACAGGTCTCTTCCGCCAACGTATGCCCCATCGTCAATGCGCTTGATCGTTTCGATGTTTAGGCGTACTTCTTTCAACAGGCGCTGGTGTTTCTCCGCTTCTACTTCCTCCTCCGAACGAGCGCCCAGAAGCTTTCTGCGAATAGCTTCCTTCGCTCGTTCGGACCAAGAGACCAACTCATCGAGGCGCTTCTGCTCGGATCGAACGGCCTTTTCATGCTTGGAAACCGGGAAATTAGCTGGTCCTGCTATCATGGGACTTACGACCCGGCTTTTGGCTGCAAGGTACCTGGTCAAAAGGTCAATATAGCGTTGACGGTAGCGTTCCAACTCTTCTTCGAAAATGGCGCGTTGCTCATCGTTGGTTACTAACGGGGACAGCTCTTCGGCAACGCTTTGAATGTGGGAAACATAATCTTCCCGCACTCGCTCCGCCCGCCGTTCAGGAGTGAACGATATTCCGCTATATGCTCTGACGGCAAGCTCAATCGGGATGTCGTCTACCCGCGCCTTGACGTTTGCAGCTCGTCCGTTCGCAAACATTTGTGAACACCCTTCCTTCCCTTTTTTTGTGGGCTTCGCCCTTGAGCGGAGGCCGCCTCACGGCGGCCCGGCGGGGTTTCACCGCCGCCTCCCTAGCGGGCGTTACGTTGGGAAGCCCGTCCAGTCAACGTGATCGGGCGACGGTG
>CALKAQ010000088.1 GCA_937983075.1 uncultured bacterium
GACCACCGAGATCTACACTCTTTCCCTACACGACGCTCTTCCGATCTTGGTGGATGCCGTGAAAACTGGCGATGACTTTGTCAAGGGTTTCATGCCGCACTTCGAAGCGGTCTTGGCGTACTTCATCTATTACAATAACGAAAAAGGACGTCGAGGAGGACACCGTCGATGAGTGCGCGAATCGTTAAGATCACCGGGATTATCGAATGTCTTACCGGGCTCCGGATCGGTGGTGCCGAAGGGCCTTTGGCCATTGGCATGTTGGATAATCCCATCGTTCGGGATCCCGTCTCACGCGAGCCATACATCCCGGGTTCATCGCTGAAAGGGAAAATGCGAAGTGCCTTGGAGATTGCCTACGATCGTACTCAAAACGGTCAACCATGTGGGTGCGGCGACGAAAGCTGTCCCGTATGCCCCCTGTTTGGTCCACATCGCAACACGCAGCACAATTTGGGACCTACTCGTCTCCTCTTCCGCGATGCTTTCTTTACACCCGAACAGCGGGTGAAGAACGAAAAAATGCTTGACGAAATCGGCGTCGAGCCCGTCGAGGTGAAGCACGAAAACATCATCAATCGCTGGACGAATCGTGCCGACCATCCTCGCCCAATGGAACGCATTGCTCCCCACACCGAGTTCTGGTTGGAGATCGTGCTGCTCGTTCTACCTGGGGATGATGAACGTCGATTTCTCCGAATTGTTTGGGAAGGGTTGCAGTGGATTCAAGATACGTATCTAGGCGGCAGCGGCAGCCGGGGCTACGGTAAGGTGCGTTTCAAAAATCTCCAGGTGAATGGAAAGGACTGGGTTGAAACCTGATGGCCCGTTCCTTGTTCAGAATTATTTTACAGGTTATTCGAGGCACCACTGAGGTCCTGCGGTCTGATATGCTCTTCGGGCATTTTTGTTGGGCATTAGCTGATCTGCGGGGCGAAGGAGCGTTACAAGAATTTCTCGCAACGTGTCAAGGACCCAACCCGGGTGTAGTATTCTCTGATGCTTTTCCCGGGGATACGTTGCCGCGACCGGACTTCCCGTTTTTCATGCAGCAATCTGGCGATATAGACCGCGATCGATTGCTGCAGTTGGCAAGAGAGGCGAAGCGGTTTCGATCGTTGCACTATCTGCCTAAGTCCGTTGTTCTTCAGATATTAAAGGGAGAGCAACTTGAACTTGAGGGACTGGAAGGCGGCGGTTTTACCACCTACGTTACGCAGCATGTATCTATGGATCGCAGAAACAACCGAGCTTTAGACGGGGCGCTTTACAGTCTGAGGGAGGTCCGTCCACAAGCAGGATTTTTGACGGTATACGTCTCGGTGCTCCCAGCTTGGCAGGAGATATTCGAAAAAACCCTCGATTACATGGTGGATCAAGGTATTGGGGGTAGTCGCTCCATTGGACGAGGAAGATTTGAAATAACCTCCATTAGCTTGGATTCTTCGTTTGAAAATGTAGCTCAACCCAATGCCTTCATGTCGCTGTCCGCGTTTGTTCCGGCCCGGAATGACCCCACTGATGGATGGTACCGGCTTGGATTAAAGCGGGGAGTGGCGGGACGCGGGATGGGTGGTTCGAGCCCGTTCAAACGCGCTTTTCTCTTTTTGGAACCCGGAGCGACGTTTCGAACACCCGGCCCACCTCGGCCGGTGTATGGCAGGTTGATCCGCAATATTCTTCCTTCCGATTCTCGTGTTGTGCAGTCGGGGTTCGCCTTGGCCGTTCCCGTGCGACTGCCTGCTCACTTAAACGAATAGGCGAATTAAGGTGTTGGTTACTACCATGCCGCAGAAGTTGGTTGAGCGATGGGAGTAGGTGAGATGCATGTCTATTGTGCTGCTTGCCAATGTGGGGACCCGTGATGTTATGGAACATAAAGGAAACAAAGATGAAGAGCGTTTGACACCGCGAACGGATGGCGCCGCATTGCTTGAGCTGTTGGAAGAAGGGGGAACGGAAGAGATTGCATCCAACATTTCACTTCCGATTCTCACACCCGCCATTCGATACATTCAAGAACAGCACGGGCGCCTCGACGTCTTGGTTCTGTTTGTAACCGATCAGCCCGCGATTGTGGATAAGTCGCAACGCGACAAGGATACGATCAACACGGGTCGGGTCATCCAGCGCCTATTGAAGGATGACTTGTTAAGTTTCGGGCAGTCTATTCCGGTGCGTCTCGAGGTCATTCACGAAGGGGTACATGATTATGTCCAGATGTATGAATGGTTTCGAGACAAAATCCCGACGGTGTTACAAGAAATCCAACGCGATTTTGGCCGGATCGAGCATGTTTACGTCCAGCTCGCGGGAGGTACGCCCGCGTGTAAGACTAACCTCGCCTTATCTCTCCTCCGCGAGCCTTATGAGTTACATACTCTCTACGTGAACGAGAGCACTCAACGTGTGGATCCTGGTAATTTCGGGCGGATTTTGCGCACAACGCAACTTGTTGAACTGTTGGAAGAGTATTTAGACCGGAATTATTATGCAGCCTCACTTAGATTGGTTGAGAAGTGGTGGCCCGATGAGGAAGCCTTGCTCGGCCTGTTGCGTGGGTTGCACTACCGGCAGCTTTTTCGTTTCGACGAGGCGGCTGAGTGCTTCAAGAAGGTACGCCGCGCCGTTTCGGACCCCACGGTTGACGCCCTTTTGACGAATACTCGGTCTGTGCGAGAGGGAGCAAAACTGATCGAGGCTGGACCGCACCGAGAAATGCCGGAGCCCATCCGAGACTTGCTGGCCGATTTTTGGTATCACACGCACACGGCCTACAAGAATGAGCAGTACGTAGACTTTGTCGGTCGCTTCTGGCGCTTGCGCGAAGCCTTACTGCGGTATCGCGCGGAGGCGCACAAGGATATACCACTGTCCAAGCACGATTATAATCAGGATGAATACTATAACATTTGTCTTAAATACGAAGGCAGGAGCCCTTTCGTTATCTGGTGCGAACGCGGGTGGAAGCTACAAAAGGAACGGAACCGACTCTATGTAGGCCACTCCTTCGGCGGTGCATCAGACAGCAGGATACGCGAATTGTGGGGGGGAACGGACATCATCGAGGATACACGCCTCATGTTGCGGGATGAATTCGGAATTCGGTATCCCACAACTTATCGAGATGCCGGCTCCTTGGTTGTGCGTTTGGCACGGGAACTGTTGAAGTGAACTCCGATTTATGAGTTATCGATGTGCCGATTGCAGGAAGTTGCACGGAGCCGTCGGAAGTGTACTAGTCTCAAATATATCTTTACTTGCCTGCGGAAGGTCGAGGTGAGCACCGAGGCAAATGAAATGAACGGTACGTCCGGAGGAACATCTACCCAGTACGGCTCTGGTGGATTCTAGCGAGTTTCGAGCTATCGTCATGGGCCAAGAGGTAACGTACTTTAAACTGACCATAGTCTTCCCTTATAGTAACGGCCAGCTGGGTGGCGCGCCGGACAAATGACACCGTGTGCTTTCTGTACGGGCTTGTTGTTTTTCAATGTAGCTCCAGAACACATATACGCCATATTGCGTATAGGAACTCCGGATTGCTCGCGATGTATCGCTTCGCAGGAACTTAACTTGGTAATTTAACTCCTGATAAGGCCCTGTGAAACGCACAATGAATCCGGTAGCTCTCGATCGCCTCTTTGGTTTTGTTGTGGGGGTCGGTGTCAGCCGGCCAACTAAGGGAAGTCGTGATGCATAATCGATGACGTTGGGTACGTAGTGCACCCCGCAGTTCCCCAAAACGACCCAAGTGACATCCACTTTCCAAAGCTCATTAGGTTTCTTTGGAACTTGAAGATATTGAGCACGTGCCTTTTTTTGTTCGACGTCGGGCTTCGTAATGATAACGAAGTGAAAGCAAAAGCCCCACAGCTTTGAGCCAATGATAAACGGTACTTGCACTAAGCCGGAGGCGATCGGGAGCGGCCCATACTTTATGATTGCTATAGATCGGGTACCGTTTAGCTACGTCCACAAACTGGTCTTTTAATTGCAAATCACACCGCATTGCCTTGGTTTTGTGAGCTTGCCCCGATCCTATAATGGACCCATAAAATCGGACACAAAAGCGCGGGATTTTAAGTTACTCTCAA
>CALKAQ010000089.1 GCA_937983075.1 uncultured bacterium
CTAGTGAGGAGGAAGTGGCGCTCAAACGGGAGATCGACGAGATCTACACGGAGTTTCCGTTCTACGGTTCCCGTCGGATCACGGCGGTCTTGAGGTCCCGGGGGTGGCATGTGAATCGCAAAGCGGTCCAGCGTCACATGCGGGAGATGGGTTTGGAGGCCATCTATCCCAAGGCGAACCTCAGCCGTCGTAACCAGGAGCATCGCGTCTATCCCTACCTGCTGCGTGGAGTTCGGATCCACTCGCCCAATCAGGTCTGGGGGACGGATATCACATACATACGGATGCGTTCCGGCTGGATGTACCTGGTGGTCGTGTTGGACTGGTACTCCCGGTACGTGGTGAGCTGGGCTCTAAGCCAGTCTTTGGAGGTCGATTTCGTGCTTGAGGCCGTCGAGCAGGCGTTTGAGAAGGCAAAGCCCCAGATCCTCAACAGCGATCAGGGCAGCCAGTATACAAGTCCGGCCTACATCCAGCTGGTTGAAAGCGCCGGCGTGCGGATCAGCATGGACGGCCGTGGCCGAGCCCTCGACAACGTCTTTACGGAGCGACTTTGGCGATCGTTGAAGTACGAAGAGGTGTACTTGAGCGACTACGTGACCCCCCGGCAAACGCGGGAATCGATCTCCGGTTATCTTGAGTACTACAATGAACGCCGGCCGCATCAAGCTCTCAACTATCAGACACCGGCCACGGTCTACGCGAGTAGAGGCATCGAATTGCCAGCAATCATGTTGGAATAATCAGTTGGAAGGAGGAGGGTGTAACTTAAAAAGCCTCGACCTTGTGTCTTGACAATGGGGTCCACCTCAAGGTGCTTTCTATTTCATTACTGGGCACTCTGGCGGTGCCATTGATGGCGATTACACGTTGGACATGCCGTGGATGCGAGCGCTAATGCGAAAAATTCACAACCGAGGTCACGAGCTTGGATTGCACCCGAGTTTCAACACATACTTGGACAAGCATCAGCTTCAGCGGGAGTTCGCGGCGTTGCTAGCTGCCTGTGAGGAGGAAGGAATCCGGCAGGACCGATGGGGTGGACGACAGCATTATCTTCGCTGGCAAGCACCAGATACATGGCGACATTGGAATGACGTCGGTCTCAGTTACGATTCAACCGTCGGATTTGCCGATCACGTGGGATTTCGCTGCGGGACGTGCAGGGAGTTTCCTGTTTTCAACTTGCAAACAAGGGAAATGTTGGATCTGATTGAGAGGCCGCTCATTGTCATGGAGGGCACGTTATTGGCTCCTCAATACATGGGACTCGAGGACGAGCGGGCACTGGAGTGGATCGAACGTCTGTCTACAACGTGTAAACAGTATCACGGCAATTTCACGTTATTATGGCACAACAGCATGTTAGCGACACCCGAGCTGAGGCGCCTGTTTGAAGAGGCGGTAGCTATTGCGGTGTGATTCTTTATATGGGAAGCGGTGAGAACCAAGTGAAACGAAATGTGATGAAGACCAAAACAACTGAGAAACGTAACGTGTCTTCGATGGAAGTTGCCGCTAGCGGTGCAACTGAAATGACTTTCACCACGTCTGGGGGAGGATGTGTTCATGACCTCGCAAACTCTCTCATGGAACGTATTCGGTCTCGCACGGCCAAGGTCGGAGTCGTAGGTTTAGGCTACGTCGGTCTTCCTTTCGCCGTAGAAAAAGCAAAGGTCGGTTTCGATGTGATCGGCATTGAACAAAATCCACTACGTGCTGAGGCGGTCAATCGTGGCGAAAGTTATATTACCGACGTCGCCGGGGAAGTTCTCGCACCACTGGTAGAAGCGGGGAAAATACGTGCGGTAACGACGTTTGATGTCGTCCCCGAGTTGGACGTCATCATTGTTTGCGTGCCTACTCCTCTTACTCGGAATTTGACGCCCGATTTGCAGTACGTTGAGAATGTAACGCGTGAAATCTCTCGTCGCTTGCGGCCGGGTCAGTTTGTCTGTCTGGAATCGACTACGTATCCGGGCACGACGGAAGACGTCATGCGACCCATTTTGGAAGCGTCCGGGCTGCGGGCCGGCAGAGATTTCTTTTTGGCGCATTCGCCAGAGCGTGTCGATCCGGGAAATCAGCGATACACCACGAAAAATACGAGCAAAGTCGTGGGCGCAGTCGATCCGGTTTCGCAAATGGTGGCCGTAGAGTTTTATAAGCAAACAATCGTCGACGTGGTGCCTGTTTCTTCGTCGTCGGTGGCTGAATTGGTTAAAGTGTTCGAAAACACATTTCGGGCGGTCAACATTGCGC
>CALKAQ010000090.1 GCA_937983075.1 uncultured bacterium
ATACCCTTACGCTTTTTCGCAGTTCAGGGACTGCCCCGTAACTATTGACTCACATTCTAAGGCTGCGAGCCCTCCGGCTCCGTCCGGAGGGCTCGCGTCGCGTTGAGGACGGCGATCAGGGACACGCCCACGTCCGCGAACACCGCTTCCCACATGGTCGCGACGCCGACGGCTCCCAAGGCGATAAACAAGGCTTTGACGGCGAGGCTGAAGACGATGTTCTGCTTGACGATCCGCCGGGTACGGCGGGCGATGGCGATGGCCTCGCCGATGCGCGACGGCTGATCGTCCATGATCACCACGTCCGCCGCCTCGATGGCGGCGTCCGAGCCCAGGGCCCCCATGGCGATGCCGATGTCCGCCCGGGTCAGGACGGGGGCGTCGTTGATGCCGTCACCGGCGAAGACCACTTTCCCGCCCGCGGCGTGGGCCTCGGCCGCGAGCCGCTCGAGGATCTCCACCTTTTGCTCCGGCAAGAGGCCGGCATGCACCTCGTCGATGCCCACGGCCTCCGCGACCCCGCGGGCCGCGGCCTCCTCATCACCCGTGAGCATAACGGTACGGGCGACGCCCAGCTTCTTGAGGAACCGGATGGCTGCGGCGGCGTCCGGCTTGACCTCGTCGCCCACGTGAACCCGGCCGACCAGCGTCCCGTCGACGGCCACGTGGACCACCGTGCCGTCGGCCGTGCAGGCGCTGTGGGGAACGCCTTCCCGGTGCAGCAGCCGGTCGTTGCCGGCCAGGACCCGCCGGCCGTCCACCTCCGCGATGACGCCGTGGCCGGCCACCTCCTGCACCCGACCGATGCGGGCAGCGTCAGTCGCTTGCCCATAGGCTTCCCGGATGGAGGCGGCAATGGGGTGGCGGGAATAGTGCTCGGCGTGGGCCGCGTACTCGAGCACCGTTTCCGCCGAAGCGCCTTCCAGCGCCGTCACTTGACCGACCCGGAACACCCCCCGGGTGAGAGTGCCGGTCTTATCAAGGGCGACCGTGTGCACTTGCGTCAGGGCATCCAGGTAGTTGGCGCCTTTGACCAGGATGCCCCGCCGCGACGCGCCCCCGATGCCGCCGAAATACCCGACCGGGATGGACAGAACCAGCGCGCACGGGCACGAAATGACCAAGAGGACCAAGGCCCGGTAAACCCACTCGGAAAACTGCGCTCCCGGGACCAAGAGGGGCGGCAGGAGGGCGATGGCGGCCGCGGCCCCGACCACGGCGGGGGTGTAGTAGCGGGAAAAGGTGGTGATGAACTTCTCCGTCGGGGCTTTGCGGGCGGCGGCCCGCTCCACAAGGGCAAGTATCTTGGCGGCCGACGATTCGCCGTACGGTTTCGTCACCCGGATCGTCAGCACCCCGTCGGTGTTGACCATGCCCGCCAACACCTGCGTGCCCGGCACCGCGTGGCGGGGCACCGGCTCACCCGTGAGGGCCGACGTGTCGACCCAGGCGTCGCCGTCGACCACGTCGCCGTCCAAGGGGATCTTTTCCCCCGGCCGCACCACGACTTCTTCGCCCACCCGCACTTGTTCCGGGGAAACCCGGTGGAGCTCGCCTGCCCGCCGCACGTAGGCCACGTCGGGCCGGACGTCCAGCAGCGCCTGGATGGAGCGCCGGGAGCGTCGCACGGCGGCGTCCTGTACCGCCTCGCCCACCGAGTAGAAGAGCATGACGCCGACGGCCTCGGGCAGCTCATGGAGGAGGATCGCGCCGGCGGTCGCGATGGTTATCAGGAAGTTTTCATCGAACGGTTGGCCGCGGCGGGCGTTGCGCACGGCCGCGGTGATCACGCCGCGGCCGACAAGCCAATACGCAGTCAGGAACACGAGATACTCGCCCACCGCCCCCCGCGTCCCATGGAGCGCCTCGTGAAAGGCGCTGCCCAACACCAACAGCACGGTGGCAGCAACGATCTCGCCCAACCGCCGCCGGTCCGGGCCCCTGCCCGCGTGCGCCTGCTCCCCACCCCGATGAGCGCCGTGCACGCGGGCATCACGCCCACGGGCGCCATACCCATGGGCGCGATACCCATGGCCGCCAGGGCCCTGCACGCCGTGCTCGTCGGCGCCGGGCCCAGCCGCGCCGGCGTCGCTTGACGCCTCCACCAGCCGCACTCCGGGTTCAATGCGCTCGATGATCTGCTGCACGGCCGCGGCGTGCTCGGGCGGAAGGTAAATCGAGCGGGTGGCAAAGTCCACGCCGACCCCGTGCAACCCGATTTCCTGCTGGACGGCAGCCTCAATCTTCGCGGCGCAGGCCGCGCAGTCGATCCCTGCGAGAATGTATCGCCGCTCGCCGGAACTCGCCACGGTCCGCCACCTACCTTGCCTCGGCGTAGTGCGCCTGCGCCAAGGAGATCAGCTCCACGATGTGGTCGTCGTCGAGGGAGTAGTAAACCTGCTTGCCTTCCCGGCGGTACTTGACCAGCCGGTGAGCTTTCAGCAGCCGCAGGTGATGGGATACGGCGGGCAGGCTCATCTCCATAATTTCGGCGATGTCGCACACGCACAGCTCCCGCAGGGAAAGCAGGTACAAGATCCGGGTGCGGGTTTCATTGCCCAGTACTTTGAACAGCTCCGACAGGCCGGCCACCTCCAGCAGCCGGGCCCGCAGCGCGCCGCGTGTTTCCGCGGACGAGGGATCATAAATATCGCAGCAATCGGCCGGAGGCCGGAAGGCGACGTTGGCCATGGCCATCTCCCTTCAGTTCCGAAGGACGATTAAGCAATCGTTTAATTGTATTGTAGACCTTGCCGCGGAAACCGTCAATCCCCAGGGGTGCGTCGTCTGAGTCAAACAGTCGGCGCCGGTCCAACATTTCGGCCACGGCCTTGGCCAGTTGGGAACGCAGCGATTCCAACAAGGCGGTCACGTTCTCGAATCCTTCATGCTGCGTCACCTGGGCCAGTACGGCGTCGCACCATTGGCCGGCAGCCTGGGTCTGTCGCAGCACCGTATCGGCATCGTAGTCGAAGGTCATGGTGACCCGCCACTCGCCCAGCAGCTTCTCGGCCCGCCCCCGCAGCTCGTTCTCCAGCACCTTGAGCAGCTCGAACCCCAGCGGGGGGAAGACGTTGAGCAGGGCCGTGCGGGCGTCCGTCATGATGACGATCAGGAAAGCCAACTCGTGCCCACGTAACGAACGAAGATCGATGTCAACCGTCAACCCGGATCCTCCTTTTTGCGCCCCGAAGGCCGGAAACTCCCAGACCCGTACACGGAAAAATCCTCCTGCCGGTGCGCCTTTCGCAGCCCACGGCCAAAGATTTTGCCCCCCCTATCCCCTGAGGGGTCAGCCGCCGGCAAGAGCCGCTGCTGCGGGTGCGCGCCTCGCAAGTCATGCCACCTCATTCTTCATGTCGTGTCGATCTGCCACGCGGCCGCCAAAGCGCCGCTTCACTTCATGCACCTGCCGCAGCTCCTCCGGCGTCGCCGTGAGGAGCAGGGCCACCTCGGCTTCTGTGTAGGTAACGAAACCTGTCGGTGCCACCTTCGCGGCCTCCTCGTCCCGGGCCACGATGATGGGTTCACCCAGAACCTCCGAGTAGATGGCGATCCAACCCTCCCGACCGTAGCGGGCCAGCTCCTCCCGGGCCTCGTCCGGGGTGCAGTCTCGCCATGCAGGAGCACCCGGCCTATTTCCGGTACGAACCCGCTTCGCCCTTTCCAGGTAGCCGGCCAAGAGAATCACCTCCTACGAATTAAACGAAATAAACGAATTAAGTCCCGGAACCGGCAGGGTTTATTCGTTTAATTCGTTTATTTCGTATCCCTACTCACGGCAAAGTATCGGAACGCCGGGCGGCCGCCGGTGTCCCGTTCCTCCCTCTGCCCAACTAGTCCAGCCTCCGCCAGGGCTATAAGCGCCCGCCCAAGCCGTTTCGCAGGTACGTTTCGCCCGAAGTGCTCGCTGATTTCCGTCCTCGTCATACCTGCATTCCCGGCCGCCCGCAGCGCCCGCAGGATTTCATCGGCCACCGGGTCGCCCAGGGCGTCCCCGAAGATGAACCGGGCGGACGCCTCGCAGTAGTCCCACACCGCCAGGGCTGCCAGCAGGTGCTCCCGGCGCACCACCGTGGACATATCAAGCACCGCATAAAGGCAGGCCAACCTCATCACCTGGGCCTCGGCCCGGGCGATGACAGCGCCCAGCAGCCCCGGCTTGCCCTCGGACAGCTCGGGGTACACCTCGTGCCAGATCGCCCGGGCCTCCTCGTCCCGTCGAAGCTCGCCCACGCCGCGGGCGAACTCTACGGCGGCGCGGAGCTTGCGGACAAAGGGGGTCATGTCCACCTCATGCAGCCGGCCGCCATCGGGCAGCACCTTGGATCGGCGGACACAAACCCACAGGAACCGGTTGGCGAAGCCGTTAGCAGCCTCGGTGGTGCCCAGGTAGCGCAGCAGCTCGTCCCGAGTGACGTGGCCGATGATGGAAATATGGGCGCCCGTTGCCTTCGCAGGGGAATTCTTGGTCAGGGTTCGTAGGTCGCCCGTGTCCCAGGCATTGCGAACGACGGCTGAAAGGATGTTCCCCTCCCGGCCCAGCACCCGCAGGGCCGTGGCGAATTCGCCCTCCACTACCAGCAGCCGTTTGTCTTCCACGCCGGGGTCCACTTCGACATCCACGTAATCCACCACCCGGCCTTTCTCTTTGACAGCCTGACGCTGGATGATAGGGTCACGAACCGCCCATATCAAGCCCTCGCCGCTTGATAGCCCGTGAACCACTCGGTCCTTCCAAGTCTCATCGACGTCCGCCGCGATGTTCCTGGTATGTGCCCAACTCGTCCCCTTGCGACCCTTGGCCGTCGTTCCCACCAACGCAGCGAAAAGGTTCAGGTAGTGTCTGCTCCCCTCGGCCACGAAGTGCGGCCCCCGGCCGACAACGTTACCCATCGCCACAAGGAACTGCGCCAGCAGCCCCGCGGGGTCGGCCTCGGTATGCGGGTCTACCAACCTCACGAACTCGCCCGGCAACCCGTGGAACGCTTCCCGCGCCATCGGGGCGGGCCACTCCGGGGTGGCGAATTCCTCTCGCGCCTCTCGCTCCTGCTGCTCGGCCTGGGCCAGCGCCGCGATTCCAGGCAACTCACGCATTCACCAGCACCCCCCGCCGCCGGGCCTCCGCCCGGGCAACGGAATCCACCGTCCGCAGCACCTCTGACTCGGGCAGCGGGGGCCGACAGCGGCTCGCGTTCCAACAAAGTGCCAACTCCGCCACCACGTAGGGATCCACACGGCGGCGCAAGAGATGGCCCACAAGGCGGGCCAGGGTCACGTTACGCTCCCCCTCGGCCACTCCCACGGCCGTTATGCGGCGCCACTCCTCAGGTGGCGTCCGCTCACCCGTGGGGCGGGTCGACAGCCGCAGCAACCACTCGGGGGCCGGTGCCGCCGGTCCGAAGGTCCACGGGTCCCGGCCGGGCAGCCATTGGTAGCGGTGGCCCGAAGGGTGCAGAGACGGGGGCAAAACTGCCTGCCGGCCGTCGCCCAACAGGTCGAGCTGCGGTCCCAACTTGCGGGATGGAATGGTGACACCAGCGGGCAGGGCGTAGATGAGCCGCCGGCGCCCGGGGCTTGTGCCGTACTCCCACGTAGGGGGCAAGGCACCTCCCGACAGCTCCTGCAGGGCCTGCTCGCCATCGGGGCCGTCAACGTCAACGGCCACGAGCCCCGAGACGGCCCCCATGAGCCCGCCAATGTTGGCCCGGCGGGCCAGGTGCAGGGATAGCAACTCGTCCAGCTCGTCCAGGGTCCGCACCGCCCGGGCCTGCCAGCCGGTCAGGTGGCGCCCCGTCTGCAGGTCCACTGGCACCTTGCCGGGGGACGGGCACCGATGCTTCGGGCCGCACAGGGGCAGGATGGGGACACCTAGCTCAATGTAGGCCGCGGCCGTGTCCATAGGGGCCTGTATAGAACCCTCTGCATCTGGTACAATGAAGGGGATAGCCGCCAATGTCATCACCTCACGTCTCGCCGCCCGGTCTGGCCGCCACCGCCGGGCGGTTCGCCTTTTAAGCACCCTCCCGCTGGCCGCTGGTCACGACGTGCCGGGCCAACCATTCCTCAAGCGCCCTCCGGGGGATCCGCCGGGCCGCGCCGAT
>CALKAQ010000091.1 GCA_937983075.1 uncultured bacterium
CACCGTCCATCTTTTGCATAAGCCCTTCAAAAATTTTGGTGGTCGCTTGGCCCATGATTTTGGGGCTTACGATGTTGAATACGGTGCTGAGCGCCGCCATCAAGGTGACGATGATCAACACCCAGCGATGCGGACGCACGTATCGGACGAGGCGCTGAAACGTCCCCTTGAAGTCTTTCGGTTTTTCGACGGGCATGCTCAACGTGCGATGTCCGTGTCCGTGCATGCGGCCGGGACCGAACATGCCGTGGCGTCTGCTCATACAATCGCCTCCTTGGAAAGCTGTGAGGCAACGATTTCGCGGTAGACTTCACACGTCTTTAACAGCTCTTGGTGGGTGCCCAAACCGACCATGCGCCCTTCATCGAGCACGATGATTTGGTCGGCGTCCATCACCGTGCTGACTCTCTGCGCAACGATGATGACCGTTGCGTCCCGCGTCTCTCGACGCAGCGCCATGCGCACCCGTGCGTCGGTCTTGAAATCGAGCGCGGAGAAGTTGTCATCGAACAAATAAATCAACGGGCGTCGAGCCACGGCACGTGCAATGGTGAGGCGCTGCCTTTGCCCACCGGACAGGTTGGTGCCGCCTTGCGCGATGATCGTGTCGAACCCGTTTTCCAACTGCGCCACGAAAGAGGCGGCTTCTGCCGTTTCGGCGGCTCGCAGCACTTCGGCGTCCGTTGCGTCGGGCTTGCCATAGCGAATGTTGTCGGCTACGCTGCCGCTGAACAGCAACGCCTTCTGTGGCACGTAGCCGATGTTGGCACGCAGCGATTCTTGCGACATCTGCCGGATGTCGACGCCGTCAAGCGTGATGCTGCCGTTGGTGACATCGTAAAAGCGCAGCAACAGTTTGGCGAGGGTCGACTTGCCGGAGCCGATGCCGCCTACAATCGCCGTTGTTTGCCCAGGCTTTGCCACAAACGAAATATCCCGCAGCGCCGGGGCTTCAGCGCCGGGATAATAAAAGGTAACGTCTTTGAATTCGACGACGCCGCGGCGTTCAACGGGTTCAGTGGGCTGATCGGGATCGTGAATTTCAGGTTCCGTATCCAGCACCTCGCTGATGCGTGCGGCTGACACTGCAGCCCGTGGAATCATGACGAACATCATGGAGAGCATCATCAACGAAAACATAATTTGAATGACGTATTGGATAAACGCCATCAAATTGCCGACTTGCATGTGGCCTTGATCGATGCGGATGCCGCCGAACCATAGGATTGCGACGGTGGTCAAATTGAGCGTCAACATCATCGCAGGCATCATGTACGCCATGATTTGGTGGACACGAATGGCCGTCGACATCAGATCGCGGTTCGCCTCGTCAAAACGTTCTTCTTCGTAGGCTGTTCGGTTGAAGGCACGGATGACCCGAATGCCGGTCAGTCCTTCACGGCTTACCCGATTCAACCGATCAAGTTTTTCTTGCATCGCCTTGAACAAGGGCATGCCTTTGGATGCAATCAGCGCAATCACACCGGCCAACAGCGGAACGACGACGAGGAGACTGAGCGACAGCTGCGCATCCATCGACACCGCCATGATGACCCCGCCGACAGCCATGATTGGAGCGATGATGAGCATGCGAAGGGACATGTACACGACTTGCTGCACCTGCGTGACGTCGTTTGTCGTGCGGGTGATCAGGGTGGATGTGCCGAATTGATCAAATTCACTCAGTGAAAAGCGGCTGATATGCGAAAATAGGCGGTCACGCAAGTCACGCCCAAAACCCGTGGAAATCCGTGAGGCGAGCAGCGCAGAACCTATGGCTCCGGCCGCTCCGAGAGCCGCTGCGAAAAGCATGCGCAATCCGATACGGTAGATGTGGTTCGTGTCGCCGTATACGATGCCTTCATCGACGATGCTCGCCAACAAGGTAGGGAGAAGGAGCTCCGCAAGTGCTTGCACTCCGAGCAGGAAAACCGCAAGCACGATGGACCACCGGTAAGGACGGAGGAAGCTCAACACTTTTTTCATCATGAATCAGCTCCCTTCAGCGGAAGAAAGCGGGTGTTCCGCCGTTTGGATCTTGCGGTTGACCCGAACGAGTGCAGCGTGAAATGTACGCAGAAAGCGCAGCAGCTCTTCCGCTCCGCCTTCGGGCAGCTCCTCGATCAGCGCGTACCACAATTGATTCGCGCGCTGGCGCATCTCATTCATCCTTTCCCGGGCTGTCGGCGTAATGTAAAGCCTGAGCAGGCGCTGGTCTTTCGGATCGCTGCGCTTTTCGATAAACTTTTCGCGCACGAGCAGGTCGGCCAAGTTGGAGACATGGCTTTTCGCCATATCCAGACGGCGTGAAAGCTGGCTGATGGTGATGCCCGGTTCTTTATGAATTTGCCTCAGCATCGGATAGGCCATGTACGGCAAGTCGTCTTGCCGCACCGTGGTGTGAAACAGAAGGTGCATTTGCCGCCTGACATGGTGCCACAGATGTGCGATCTCGTTGATGTGGGCAGACAAAAGGAGCACTCCGTTCATGGAAAAAGATTGAGCTGGATTGTTCGGCAGCGAACGTTCTCGGCAGAATGAAGTATAGTTCTGGGAGATCGCCGTGTCAAGTTCAATGCGCCCAGGCATAGAGGAGTGTCATAAGAAGGAAGCGAAAGAAGAGAGGAACACAGGCTCGTGAGGGACAGGGCGGCATGGATGCAATGCTTGAGCAAATGGCTCGCTTGTTGGG
>CALKAQ010000092.1 GCA_937983075.1 uncultured bacterium
GCATGGATTTCGTCGAGCAAAGGAAGTTTTCCAACGGTAAAGGCCTCAATATTATCCTTGACCGAAGGTGATGTCGTTTTATATATTTTGATCTCCGCAGCTTTGAGTACTGCGGCAGCATTTTCCCCACACCTGGGTGTCAACAAAACACTCACGTTATGATCTACGATTGTTTGGGCAGCTTTAATTCCCGCACCACCTGTACTTGCAACAGCGCCGTTGTCTAGAAATATGCTTTCTTTTGTTTCTATGTCATAAATAAGAAAATAGGGAGTGCGTCCAAAGAATGCACATACGTTCGACTCCAAGGTTTTCTCATCTACTGGAATTGCTATTTTCATAAAAACCTCCCTCTATGATCTTCATTTTTCTCCTAAATTCTCACTTATTCACAATATTTCATTTATTAGAAATGAGTCTTTATGGGTAATATAAACAGGCATTCAATTATTAGGAAGTGCATGTGTATGCCGGTCGCAACCATACATTTTCACAATATTGCGGCCGTTATGATCCACATGTCTCCCTGGCGGCAAACCTCCCATATCTCGCAGGGTCAATGCCCCAAATTCCTTCGTCCTGCCTACCCATGAGGTGGATGTCAGTCATGCTCCTATGCTGGGTCAGCGCCCTTATGGATTAATTCAACCTGACTATCCGGCTCATTTTGTCAAGGTTCTTCCAGTGGTCTAGGTAATACTAAGGTTAAGCCGCTACCGGCCTTTGAATGTCATTCATCATTTTCTGCGGGTCATATGCTACTTGCTTTTTCATTAGCGCAAAGATTATCCGGATTAGCTTACAGCAGAGTAAAATCAAGGATTGCTTCTTTTTTAGCGGGTTTTGGGCTCTGGTCGTATAGTATTGGTGTAACCTCCGGAACTCCGGATTCTTTGCCACCACAGGCATAATCCCTTGAAACAACAATGCTCTCAATCGTCTCCGGCCACGCTTGCTGATGGTTGTTTTACCTTTATGCTTGCCTGAGCTGTTCTCTCTAATGTTCAGGCCGGCCAGCTTCTGGATTTGCTTGGGATGGTCAAACCGGCTCAGGTCTCCTACCTCAGCCATTAATCCTGCCGCTGTAACAAGACCTATGCCTTTGATCTTAAGGACTTCTTTGATCCCTGGTATTTGGTATATCAGTTCTTCAACCAAGACCATTATCTCTTCAAGTTGCTGCTTCTTCATCTCATACTCGGCAAGCAGCATTCTCAGGCTGGTCTCGGCCGCGCGAAGACCTTCCCGTACCCCGACAGAGTTCTTAGCCGCTTCGACAAGGCGCATGGCTCTTTTTAGGCCTAGTGGCCGCAGTTTATCCTTTCGCCAGCGTGCAGCTATGCCGTCTACCCCTTTTTGCAACACCTTTTCGGGGGTAGGAAACTCCTTCAAGACGATTAGTGCACCTTTACCTTCCCAGGCGCTAAATACTTTGCTGAATTCGGGAAAGTAAATGCTAAGCCAACGCTTTACTCGATTGCCAATCGCATTTAAACCCTGAACGATATGCCAACGGGTTTCCATTGCCGTCCGGAGTTCACTGTAGAGGCCTTCAGGCACATAGGGCACTTGGTACCTGCCGTCTTTCACCAGCATGGCTATGGTCTTGGGATCCTTACGGTCATTTTTGGTCGGATTGTTGTCGTCCAATTCTTTGCTCCGCTTGACATGGAACGGGTTAACCAATACGATTCGTATGCCCGAATCCTTAAGAAACTGGGCGAAGTTAAACCAATAATGCCCCGTGGGTTCCATCCCTACCATAACAGTATCCCTGTTGTATTTTCCTTTCAATTCATTCACCCAGAGCTTGAATAAACGGAATCCCTGGGCATCATTACTGATTCTTATTATCTTCCCAAGCTCAATTCCTCTGAAATCAAAAGCTCTGGCAAAGTGTGTCATGCTGGCTACGTCTACACCCACAATTAAAGTCTTCTCTGTGACTTGCGCAATCTTCTCATTTTGGCTATACTTCATATTGAGTACCTCCTCTGTTAGTCTTATTTTGTTAGGGGTAACTTGCTTACACCCAGTATTCTAACAGGAGGTACTCGTCTTTTCAAAGTTCATTTGATTTCAATACAGGAATGCTCCTTT
>CALKAQ010000093.1 GCA_937983075.1 uncultured bacterium
TGCCCGCCCCCGCGTCCCCTGACACAATCCAAATGCGGTCGGCGTATGCGTCGTAATGAGCACTGTGGATGTGAGTCGATCCTGGCACCAATTCGGGAAGTTCGAAAATGGTTCTCCACGTTTCTCCACCATCGGTGCTAAGATGTACGTGCCTCCCCCAATTAGGATCCGAGGTGACTGCGTATTCCGTCGCTAGGATGATTCGACTCTCCCCGTGATAGGGGTATACGTCGTAGCCAAACATCTCATGAGGATGGGTTCGCTCCCACCCAAGCACCTTCTCAAATCTCTGCTCTTCCTTGGGGGCTTCAATGTTGTCAATCACATACAGCCCGGTCAGGTTCGGGTCAGTGTCATGATTCAGGTCGACCAACACCTTGTCACGACTCGCCGCCACAATGCCCCGGCAGCGGAACCCCTCATCCATAAAGCGGATTATGTTCTGCGTTCGCCAACCATCGTCCGAATACCAGACCTGATTCCCTGTAAAGCTCCTTCCAAACAATCGTCCGTCCTTGTCCCACATCGCCAAATGGTCGTTACGTCGCTGTACCTCGTCTCTCAATACCTTGGGTGGCACAGGGTATTTACGTGACCCTGACCAAAGCGGCGTGTTACGGCTCTCGATTTGGACAGGGATTGACTCATCACTGCCCGTTAGTGTAACTTCGCCCTTCACGTGGGCAGGGTTCTGCTCAGTAAAAAGCGGCTGCCCATCCGGCCCATACAGGCGCACGGGCAACCGTCCTAATTCGTCTACATTCAGCGCACGCCCCCGCTCTACTGTGTGCAGGAGCTGATCCAAATGTCTCAGCGTCGTCGCCATCATCATCACTCCCCGAGCGCTTCTTGCAGAAACATCCACAACAATTCCAGCGGATTGGCGTTCCCATTGAGCGCCATATCTCCGTCGAGTGCCATATCGCCATCAAGCGGCCAGTCGCCGTCCAAAAACATCGACGGACGCGCTACCGGTCCCGTTTTTGTAACCTCAACACTCCAAGCCGTATTGTCGGTCGTGCTACCGCCACCAACAGTCACGTTGTATGACGCGTCGAACTCATACCCGTTGCCTGCCGGGCTCCACAGTCTGAACCGGGTCAACGATCCTTCCGGTGCCACGGTGTCAAGCCGTTCGATACGTGCCTGGCCTGGGTCACGTTCGCCGCTTGGACCTTCCAGGTAGTACCCCTGCAATGTGATCGTGAGCCCTCGCACGGCCGGCGTATGCTCCTCCGCACCCTCCGGACTATCGAAGTCCGTGGCGTCGGCGAATACAACAGTAGGATTGGGCGTAAAACTGCTGATGCCTCGGATCGGGATAAACCACCCATCATCGTCCTGCACCTCAAAACGCCATCCGCGGGCGAGTACCTTAGCTGGTTGCATGTCCATCGCCTCACTGTTCGATCACCGTGAGAGTCAACTCTCGGTGTGTAGGCAGACGATACGAGCGCGTTTCCCGCAGCTCCATTCGCGCCCGTACCGTATTTGTCGGATCACCGAACTCATCGCACCAAAAATCGCCGTAGCGCCACAAGAGGCCCTGGAGGTGATTCCAAATGGCACGTGCCTGAGCGGCCGGAATTGGGCGCGTGCGGAACACCCATTCCGTTTTCGATGTAGCAGCAACGTCCATGCGCTCCTTGCCGCCTGCTGTACGGGCTATATCGGCAAGCACAATGGGCTGCCGCTCTTGCTCGAATATCTTCGGTATCGGGATACCGTCAAATGTCGCCGTAGCCGTAGCGATCACCTCCCGTAGCGTGCTGTGCTGCGCCTGCGCTCGCCTTCGCTAACGGCCTGCCGTACTACCCGTTTTAGATGGTCGACGCCGTAAACTGGCGCATTGACGTTGATGATGATGTCGCCACCGCCTCCGAAATCCCCCATACGGGATGCAGGGATGACGAACTCGCCTTCACCTGCCTCGGCAAGCCGCACGATCTGGCCGCCCGGCGTCGGCGGCACAAACCCACCTGTTGCCAGTGCGGGGATGTTGCGCAGGTTCGTGATGTCCGCCGCACGGAATCGCTCTAGTGCGACGCGGAAGATGCGCGGCACATTGCGGCTAAAGCCGAGCGCAGCTTCTGCCGCCTCGTCCATGCCGTTGCGTAGACGTTCCTGCGCTTTGATGAGATCATCGTACCGTTTTTCTTGTTCCGCAATCGCCTGTTCGAGCTGGCGAATCGCCGTTTTGGCCGATACAAACGGCAAAGCATCAATCGCTTTAGCAAGATTCAGGAAAAGTTCCAGTGCTTTCAGACGCAACTGCACTAGCGCAATCGCTAATCCGAGCGCAGCTTCGGCCAAAAGTCTCAGCCACGGTTCCAAAGCTACAATGACCGGCTCGATGAGCGAGCCCAACGCATAGCCGAACGCACGCAGCGGGCCTTCAAGTGCTGCGGATTCCTGCGCCAGTGCTTCCATAGCTCCTTGCAGAATCTCTCCCGTCGGTATCGCACGGCGCATAATAGCAACGAGCTGATCGAGTGGGTCCAGATCACTGAGCAGTTCAATGCCCAGCCGTTGAGCAGTGTCTGCCGCACGAGCAAGCATCCGCTCCAGCCAGCCGGTCTCTGTTCGCAAGCCACGAAGACGTTCCAGCAGCGGCTCAATCTCGTCCCGAATCGCACCGATGCCTTCACCGGCACGCAGCATCTCATCGACAATCTGGTTGATCGTTCGTTCAATCGCCCGGCGTTCATATTCCACCGGGTCAAACGATGCCCCGGTTGCGCTGGCAATGAGATGTTCGACCGCCATGCGCACCGTGAGGTCGCGCTCCAACTCGTCGAGCAGCTCGGCAATGCGGTTGGTTGATCTGTCGATGCTCGCCGCAAGCTCGTCATACTGGCGGATGAGCCGATCAAGCTCAGCCTCCATCTCGGCCCTCACTTCAGCACTTACGTCGCCTGCTGTCAGCAAGGCGAGATGCACATCAACGATTGCCCGCTCCAGCCGCCGCAGTTCGGCTTCAGCGCGGTCAAAGTCTTCGCCGCGCAGAAACGCCAGGTCAGCCAGCAGGTCCATCTGCGCGATGTCGCGCTGTAGATCGTCCAGGATGTCCATGATTGCCCGCCGGAAGTCCCGGTCCAATCGTTGTTGCCACAGTCGTTCCAACTCAACCATGATGCCCGGGTCAACAAACCCGGCCAATAGGTCGAACTGGTCCGCGCTCGGGAGGGTGTCGGCGAACTCCTGCGCTGCCCGAATCTGTGCTTGGAGCTTATCCTGCAGTGCTTCAATACGGTAGTCAAGCGCGTCGAATGCCTGGCCAGCAGCTCTCGCCATCATCTCGGCGAACTGCATGCCAATGCCCATCGTGCGCTCGAACTCGTCGCGTGCCTGTTGCAACCGGAGATGCAGGATCTCGCGATTGAGGCCCATCCATTCTTCGCGAGCTTGTTCGATGTGCTTGACGATTTCCGTCGCAGGCACGCCTGCAGTCTGCATGTCCCAGACGAACTGCTGCGTCAGCCTCTCAATTTCGCTGAGTCTGTCTTCTGCATAGCGCAGGTCATCGACCCAAAAGAATAGGCGGCGCTGTGCCGACGTTTCAAGCGTTGGAAAGAGGCCACCCGGGCCAGCCAGAGCGGCGTGGAATTCATCGATCAGCTCGGTGATTCTTGCCCGTTCCAGCGCACCGCGGAATACCTCGATCTCTTCCACCAAGCGCCGAATAACAGATGATTGGGGGTCGTAACCTTCTTCCAGCGCCTCCCGGAGTGCTCGTTGTAGGTCATCGAGCGCCATCTCGAATCGCTCTACGCTTGTCAACGGCTCCCCTATCAGCCTGCGGAAGGTGCTTTCAAAATTGACACCAGCGTCGAGCGCTTGTTGCGCAAGCCATCCGGCAGATGCGTACGGTCGCCACGCCTCTTCGACGAATGCCTCGATCATCTGTCCGAATAGGCGCGTGTTCTCAAGGCCGCCCAACACCGCTTCTTCGATCATCTCGCTGAGCAGGTCAATTTTAAGTTGCCGACGGAACGTTTCCTCATCAAACGATGGCATGATGCGCCCCATCGTTTCCTGCATCTGCCGTTTCACGATTTCGGCGTTGACCGCTCGATCTATGGTCACAGGAAGCTGCTCGAACGCCTCTGTCAATTCGTCCAGGAGCGTCCTGCCCGCTTCTTCTGCGCCTTCCTCGACGCCTTCTTCGAGGTTTTCTGCCACCGTCTGTCTGAGCACTTCTCCGATCCGCTGGGCGACCTCTTCCATCTGCCGCTGATAGGCTTCAAGATCAGCCTCTTGAGGCTTAAACTCAGCCGATGTGACAGCCTCGACCAGCTCATCCCACGCAGCACCCAGATCATCAAACGTATCAAGCAAACCACCCAAACCAAGCTGCCGCATCAAACGTTCCGCGGCCTCGCGCACCTCTTCGATCTGCATGGCAGCCATCCCGGCTCCCATAGCAATCAACAGCCATGGGTTGCGTTTTGCCACGGTAGTGAGCAGACTAAGCGCCCGCCCAGTAGCCGCTATGCCGCGCACAATCGACGACAGCGCAAGCGTAAGCGGTCCTGCAATTGCAGCCATCTGACCAAAACGGATGATGGTTTGCTGTGTCTCAGGGCTCAGCTCGCGCAGGTTCTGCACGATCTGACGCGCGCCGTGCACAAGCCCCAGTGCTCTGGGCAAGAGCATTTCGCCGATTTCGGTGGCTAACGTCACCACGTCGGCTTGGAGAGCCTTGAGCTGATTGCTGAAGCTCTCCCCAGTACGGATGGCATCGCCCTGGGCGTCGGTGCTCTGGCGCATGATCGCCAAAAAGCGGATCATGATCTTTTCAGCGTCGCCCCACGTTGCGATATTACCCTCGATACCGAGACGTTGCGCCTCAGCTTGAAGCGTGGATTCGCGAAGCGAAATACCGAGGCGTTCCGTGGCTTCGGTTGAGCCCAGCAAACCGGATATGAGGCGGTCGAACGCTTCGCGGTCGGCCATGTTCAGGAAAGAACCTAAGTCGACGGCCAGCGCAGCCAATGCCATTGACATTTCTGCCGCCGCTTCTCTGTTTGCGACCTGCGGCGCCAAAATCGCCTGTGCATCGGCCGCAAAATTGCGCATCTGCAGCGAGCTGCGTTGCAGGTCAGCGGCCAGCTGGTCGGCCATAGCCAGCGATGCCGCTGCCATTTCGCCAAATGAAACGTTGAACTTTTCAGCCGTTTCCTCAGCGTCTGACGCGAGTTTGACGGCAGCCCCGCCTGCGGCCAGCAGAGGCGTCGTGATCGTAGTCATCATCGTCTTGCCGACTTTATTGAGCCGATCGGCGAGTTTGTCCAGTCGCTTCACTGTATCGTCAATACGCTTCTGAAAAGTGCGGAGGTTACGCTCGCCCTTGCGCAAACCGTCTTGGAATTGCTTGTCATCTACGCGAAGTAGTGCGTGGAGTTCTCCGACTCTCAGGGACATAGCGTGTGCCTCCTACCCCAACATGGCTGCAACATAGCGTTCTGCCTCTTCCGGGTCGCTGATGATCTCTTGCTCCTGTCTGCGTCGGTGCACAATGGCCTGCACGTAGGACGAGTGCGGGGGCAGCCCGGAGAGCAGCACGAAAAAGCGCCGCCACGTCATGCGTGGCAGCGCTTCGGTTAAATCCATCCCGTATTCAGCTTGGAAGCTGGCTTCAACCAGCGGCCAAAGCTCAAAGATTTCGTCCCAGCCGCCCTTCTTTAGGCGGCCCCGGCGTTTCCCTCGGCGTCTTCTCCCTCGTCTTCGCCCTCGTTGAATCCAGAGATATACATGTTCAGCGTTTGGTTGACAAGATCGAAGAGCTGCTTGATGGTCAGCCCTTGATAGAGCCATTTGTCAAGTGTCTCACGCCCGAAGATGCTGTCAGCGGCCGCAATCACGTCCTCGCCGGTGAGGGCCGCCTCCGCATCGGCGCTCTGCCGCATCACACGCACCACCGTCAGTGCAGGCGGCGACGGCGGCAGAGTGTAGATCTCGCCGAATACCTTGATCTGCGGGGCATCGTCAGTCTTTACAGTCTCAGCCCAATAAGCGTCGAAGTCGATGAATCGTTTTTTGTTGCTCATGCACTACCTCCTAAATGGTTTTTAAGCGGCCGGCTGCTTAATCGTCGGGCCGTCACGCGTGACCTCGCAGGACCACTGCGTGTTGTCCGTGGTACCACCGCCGCCGATCGTGACGTTGAATGAAGCGTTGAACGTGTAGGTTGTTCCGCCTGGCGATGTCATGCGGAACTTGGCTTTAGCGTCAACGTCGACCATCGACGACAGCTCTTCGCAGCGCAATTGACCCGGATCACGCTCTCCGGTCGCTTTATTTTCGAGGAAAAACCCCGACAGCGTAATCGTCAATCCGCGCGTAGCAGGCGTATGTTCTTCCATGCCACCCGATTGGAAGTCGGTTCCCTCAGCAGTCGTCAGTGTCGGGTTGGGCGTAAACGAGTTGATCCCCTTGATTTCGACGAACTCATCCGGAGTCTCAGTCTCGACCTCGAACTTCCAACCGCTTGCCAGCACTTTCTTTGGCACTTGGATCACTCCTTACTCTCGATGCTCAGTGACGGAGCGCACTTCGAGCTGATAGTTCTGGACGAAGTGCACTCGCCGGTTCTCATCGCGTTCTAGCCAGACAGGGTGGGACTGCAGCCCGATAAGACTCACGACCCACGTGCCGTCGGGCAATTCGACATTCGTTAGACCGTGTAGGACGTCGTAGATTGCTTTAGCCTTGTTGTACGGGGTAATCGCATCGCCCGTCCTCGGCCCACGCACCCGCACTTGGAACGTAGGGGTATCGTAGCCGAGCTTAGGATCAGCACTTGGCCCGCCGTAAGGCGTCAGCACGACCATCTCATCGGGTACGCCCGCGCCGTCAGGCATGGCACCGAAGTCGACGTCTCGGTTCGGCCCCGTCATCGTGACGAGCCCTTTCTCGGCGAGATATTGTGCAATGCCGATGACTGCCACAGCATCACTCCTTCAACGCCTGCCGAATTTTTCCGGCGATGTATTCCTGCACGGCTCGTTCTCGCTCTTGGACCGTCAACTCCAGCCACTTTGCCCGTCTGCCGGGCGCATGGCGGTAGCTCAACTCTTCATGTTGCCTACGCGCATACGGCGTGTCATAGCTGACCGTAGCCTCAAGCCGCTCACGGTCAACGTCAGTCTGGCCCGATTGCATGAGTGGGCCCTCGTCAAGCGGCACGGTGCGATTTGCCTCTTCGAGGATGTGTTCTGCACCGTCAAAAAGTCCATCAGCTGCAGCAGCCCGAAGACGCTGCATAACGTCTTTGCCGTGCCACGCAAATCTGCTGCCCCGTGCCATTAGCGCATCACAACCTCGACATGATGCGTCTTACCTAAGGCGCGCATCGGGCGCGATTCGATGACTTCGTACTGCCGCCTGTTCCATGTCACCCGGCTCTGCGGCGGAAGATCTACGTGGGGGAAGAAAAAAGCCGTCGCTTCTGCGACGACCTCTTGGCCTTCGCGGTCTGTGACTACAACACGCCCCGGTTCGATGTGGCATTTTTCCTCCACTGGGTCGCCGTACTCGATCACGCCGCCGAAACCCGTACCGATGTAGGGCTCGACGATGGCGTTGTCTCGCAGCAAGAATCCCGGTACCCTCATCGCATACACACCCCGCGATAAAGGAGCCCTGCCAGAAAGAGATACTGCTTCGCTCGTGAGGCCACATCTGGCATGCCAGCTTCGCCGAAGTCCATCGAGAATTTTCCGAGGCTGAAACTTTTGATGGTGCCTGGAAGCTCACCGATTCCTTCCGTTTGCAGCCACAGCTCTACTTGTGCGCATGTGGCCTTTTTGGCCGCCTCGCTGTGCTCGGCGTTTTCGGGATCAATCTTGCCTCGCGTGATGTAGTCTACCGCCTCGGACGCCCGCTCCAGCA
>CALKAQ010000094.1 GCA_937983075.1 uncultured bacterium
CAAGCCGTTGCACAAGACTCCACGACTGCCCACCATCCGTGCTACGGTAGACTTGACCGCTAAGGCCTGTCCCTGCAAGGACAACTCCGTCGCCAAGGTCTGCAAGCGAGAACACATCGGTTTCCGATCCAAGCTGTTGCACAAGACTCCACGACTGCCCACCATCCGTGCTACGGTAAACTTCGGCGTTAGGGTATGTCCCTGCAAGGACAACTCCGCCACCTAGGTCTAAGAGCGAATGCACATCGCTTTCCGATCCAAGCTGTTGCACAAGACTCCACGACTGCCCACCATCCGTGCTACGGTAGATTTCGCCGTTAGTGCCTGTCCCTGCAAGGACGACCGTGCTCATTTCAACGTCTCCTGTTCGGCCCTGATCCAATGCTTCACAGTCGTCTTCTTGATCGGCTCCGAAGTCGGAGCAAAGATACACTTGACCCACACCTTGTAGGGCGTCGCATAATCACCATCTGGTAGAGTAATGCTATCGAGCCATGTTCCCGGCTGCCCGGACTCATCCAGAGCATACTTCAGGTCGGTTACGGAGTCGTCCTGATAGGCCGTAAGCGTGATGCCAGCATAGGTCTTTGTTGCGTGTTCAGTGTTGTAGATGTACCGTTCTGCTATAACCTCGCCGCCCGCGCCAGGCCCCTCATAAGCGTCCGGCTGGCCCTCGGTCGGACCCCAGTTATCCGTGATGACATACTGCGCGTTCGGGTCAAAGTACATACGAAGCGGCATCGGAACTACCTCCTCTTCGAGTGCGACGCCCTGTGCCCTGCGTACTTCCGGGGATCGGTGAACTCAGCGCCACAATCCTGGCAAACGCGGAAGTAGCCCGTGGGAGAGTCGGTCGCCACCACAACCCGCTCGACACGCTGGTAGGTCTCCTGCTCGGGCGCGTCTTCTTGCTTGCTCTCCCGCCCGGGATCGATCCGGTACACATAGGCCAGCATGTTGTCATGCCTGCGCCGCTCCGCACGCCGCCTGTCCAGGAGGGCCTCGCGTCCCGTAAGGGTCCAGTCGCCGAGCCAGAGCTTCGCGGCCCCTACCGGCACAACAGCTTCACTGAGCGGGGGAATCTCATAGGTTTCGCCCGCGAACCGATCTTTGAACGTCTGGTCTCTTGACGTATTGCGGAGCCACACCCCTCTCACAACAACACCTCCAAAAGCGATGGGGCCGGGGTATAACCCCCGGCCCCGTTCCTTCACTCCGTCGATTCGCCTGGCATTAGGCTGCTCCAAGCAGGCGATTCCTTGCTGCCTGTGTTGATATACAGACCACCCAGGGTCGTGATTACAAGCGAGCCCGGGCCAGCGATACCAGCACCGGTGCCACCGACGCCATTGGTGGGCACAGCATTGTGGCGGATGATGACAACATCATCGCCAATTTCCGCCACCACCTCGGGGTTTACCCCCTCAATGATGGTCTTCCATCCAAGAGCCACGTCAGCACCTCCTTATGCCCCAGAATCCGGAGCCGGGTCGGGTACAATCTCGCTTACGTTGACGATCTTCGCGAGCCTGCGGCAGTTGGAAATCGTAAGATTTCCGTACCACAGGATCTGCATCACTGCCGCGTCCTGGTTGATGGGCTTCTTCCAGCCCGTGTCCTTGAAGTTCCGGTATTCGACATGCGGGCGCAGCTTCACGTACCGGCTATTCAGGATGTAGATGGTGCCGGAACCCGAGAGCTTGCGATCCCAGATCACATCCACAGACCGGAACCGGATCGTGTCCCAGGACACGTTGACCTCCCGGCCCTCCCTCAAGCCGTAGACGTGCTTGTGTTCCAGGGCCATAAGGAGAGAATCCCAGAGATCGGGTTCCATGACGATCAGGTCAGGGGAGTCCGCCCCATCCGAGACGGCAGTAATCATCCGGGAGAGCTGGCTCAGGCGCAGCGGACCACCCCCGGCATCGTGGAACTGAGCCTGCCACCAGGGATTCTCAATCCGGTCGATTCCCCCGTAGACGGGGTAGAGGGTACCGTCATCGACACCAGCGGCAAGCCCATCCAGGTCCTTACCACCGTTGCCGGTACCGTCGCCCAAGACCTGCTCCGCGAACATGTCCTTGAGTGACTGCTTCGCGATCTCCATCTTGGTCCGAAGCAGGTTTAACACGGCCAGGTCGCCGCGGTTCTGGGCCTCCTCCAGACCAGAGATCGTGACAGAGACGTAGAGCTGCTTCCAATCCCACTCCGCAGCCGTGATCTCGTCCGTGGGCGCCATACCGAGGGGTTCATATCCCCGGTAGGAGCCACGGTTGGTGTTGGCCGCGTGGATCAGGGGCTGGACCAGCTTGGTTCCGCCGGGTGCTGGCTGCGCTCCCCGGGTCAGGTACTGGAGCAACGGAAGTTCGTTGAATACCTGATCCTGAAGCGGCTTGATAAAGTAGCGACGCGTTGTTGCAGTCAGCGCGTCGTAGTTCAGGGGCACTTTCTATTCAACCTCCGTTACCCGGAAACAAAAAGACCGAGGTTTCCCTCGGCTGCGGCGAGCTTCACGGCTTCATCGAAGTCCTTGGGCACTCGCCGGTTGCTCGGGCCAGCGCCCCTCGGGCTCCCGTTCAGCGTCTGCCCGGCGACCTGAGCAGCCATTTGACGCTTCTGCTCCTGAGCCTTGGCCTCAGCCCGGCGCTTCTGGAGGGCCTCCTGAGCCCACTCGGAATGGACCGCAGTGGCCCTGTAGGCAAGTTCCAGGTTCTCCATCTTCGCTTCATCAGCGATTTTCAGAATGCGCTGCTCCACGGACTCCCACTCAGAATCGCTGAGGGGTGGGAGGCCAAGGCTCTTCCGGTCGGCATCTGCCTGGCGCCTGACCTGCTGCAACCTTTGCTCCAGGCGCATATCCTGAATCTCTTGGATCGCGCTCTGGAGGTCAGGCGGCAGTGCAGCTTGTCCAACCGGGGCCGCGGGCATTCCGACAGGCGCCATTGGCGCTACGGGCTGGAACTGAGGCGGATACTTCCGAATGGCTTCCTGGAGGGACTGCTGGAAAGCCTGCATGAGCTGAGGGTTGGATTGCAGCATCCGCTCCAGCATGATGTACTGCTGGATGTGCTGGAAGGCCGCCTGAAGCTGCCTTCGCTCCTCAGCCAGCGCCTGCGTCTTCCGGGTATAGTCGTCCTGGCGCATGTAGCCGCGTTCCCATTCCTCGATTTCCGAGAGCTTGACCTTACGCCCCCGGTAATCGATAACGGGATCTTCGGGCGGCTCCTGTGCCTCCGGAGGTTCGCCTTCGGGAGCCCCGTCATCCTCCGCGGCCTGCGTAGGCTCGGACTCCGGTTCTTCCTTCCGCCCGCCGTCTGTTTCCGGCTTAGTTTCAGCCTCGCCGTCTTCCAGTTCGGGCTTGTAGATTTCCCGAAGGTCGCGTTCGAGGCCGTTATTCAGTGCTTCGAGCAGGTCCTGTTCGCTTTCCAGGCCCTGCGGTTGGTTGACGCCCTCCATCTCGGGCATGTTACCGCCTCCGTCCACTCTCGCAGCCACCTTGGTCACACGCCGCCGGACTGGACTCAGCCTTGGTCCTTTGCGGCGCTGACTGGCGCTCCGAGGTCATGGCTTCCGGCAAACGCAAAGCGACTGGTGTTATCCCGGTCGCCTCGCTAAAATCCAAACCTTTGCCCCTACCGCCTCATCTTCCGCTCGCGGCGGCGCTTGATGGCATCCTTCGACACCCGCTTTGGTAACTTCCGGTCGCCCGTCTCTCTCTTCCAGCGTTCGAGGGTCTCCTGGCTGATTTCGCCTCTGCTTGCCATCGCATAGAACAGGCGCCGCTGCGCCTCAGACTTCCAAGGCACACTAGAACCCTCCCGGCGGACCTGGCATCGGCCACTGCCTCAGAGCGAGAGGTCGCTCCTGAGGCCCTCCGATGGGTGGCAGCTGGCCTTGCCCCTGTCCGCCCTGCCCACCAGCGGCTTGCTGCGCCGCAGCCATGGCCCTCTGCTGTGCTAGCTGGGCCTTGATCTCCTCCTTGTTCGGGAAGTTGATAACATCCAGCACATGCTCGGGCATGAGAGCACCGAGCTGGAGGAGTTCCCGAGCGGCCTGGTAACGAAGCTGCTCGTTCATATCCAGGCTGGTACCCGGAATGATCCGAACGTCCACGCCCATGCGAAGCTGCTGGATGTCGAAGTTGACCATCTGCACCTGGTCGCCTTCACCCCTGATGGCGATTTGGCGCTCAGGACCGTAGAACTCGATGATTCGCAGGGCCATCAGGCGGCCCAACCGGAGAATGGCGTCGTCCCGGTTGCGGGCCTTGTCCCTGATCCTGGCCTGCCCGGCCTCCTGAAGCTGGGCAATGGCCGAAGCCGCCGCGATGCCCGTGGGCCGCCGCCCCTGGGTAACGTCGTGAACCCCGCTGATGGTCTCCATGTTCCGCTGCACCTGAAGGTACAACTGGAACAGAGAGGTTGGCAGCGGAGGCGGCGGGTCACGCCGGACCTCAGAACCTGGGTTCTTGGTAATCACCAAGCCTTCCTGATTCGTGAGGTCCTCGGACTTCACACCGGAGTTGGTGTCCTTGATCCAGGGCGTGTTCGCCACGAGACGCACATAATCGACCATGCGGCTTTCGATCATGTTCAGAACCCGCTGAGGCCACTCAAGCTGGCTGACCTCAGAGAGATCCCAGATGCTGTCGTCGTCCTCGTAGGCGCTCATTGCCACGAACGGGAATATGTCCTCATCCCGCTGTGCGTCGTAGGGCGAGGGGCCGTCGAAGAGCACCACGTTGTCGGCAACAACAATCAGCCTGCCGTTCGGGTACTTCAGGCGGTAGTACTGATTCGTCTTGGTCTCGCCGTGTTCGTCTACGTTGACCTCCTCGTGAAGCTCTACCGAATCGTCCTTGATCCAACACTCTTTGACCAGAACCCTGTCTCCGTCGCCAATACCGTCATATCCGCCAGAACCGATGGCAATATCCACGTCAGCCAGGTACATGCCAGATCCGTCTGGCTGTACCTCGCCTGCCCCAGGCATCACCCGCCAGCCCTGATCAGGCCATATACGGGCAACCTCAGAACGCGGCATCCACCTGGCATGGATGATGTACCGGGCCTTTGAATAGTCGGTTGCCAGGGGGTCCAGAAAGATCTCGTTCCAGGGCACGTATTCGACGCTCACTTCGCCCCGACCGAAGGGAGAACGCGCCCACGGGTCCCAGCCAACCTTCAGAAAGCCCCGACCGCGTATAAGGGCGGACCGTATCATCCGCTTGATCTTACTGCGGATGGAGAGTTCGTCCCACAGGTAGTCCACAATGATCTTTTCCAGATTCTTGGCCTGTTCGGCATCCTCAGGCCCCAGAGGGTCAACGATGATCTTGGGCTTGCTCTCTGCCAGCCACGTAACCTGGGTTTCTATGATGGCGAAGATGAAGTTGGAGATGGCCCGGGTGCGCCACTTGGGGATGTTCGGGCTCCATTGATCGCCCTTCCACATTTTCTCCCACCGGCGAACCCTGTTCCAGACTTCAGCCTTAGCCCGGAAGGCTTGCTCATAAAGCGCGTTCACGTATCTGACGACGCGGAGTTCGTCCTCGGGCGTGACTTCGTTCGCTCGCCTCGCTTCGAGTTCTACGGCCATCTACCACTCCCACCATTCCGCGCCCGGGCTGGGCTTCTCAAACATAAGCTCCGTACCGTCCGGCGTAATAAGCCGGTATACTTCATTCCGCCTCTTACCGGGCACATATACATTCGTGGCGGTCTGGGGATTGAACATCATGAAGTACCGCCACATATCGGCCGCGTGGTCTTCTCCGTTCGTATCCAGGTCCTCCGGCCTGTGTTCATCGTGCTGGAGGCTCGGAATCGTGCGGATAAAATGCACGCATCGAGGCGAAACGTAGAACCCAGGCTCCCCATTGCGGTCAGTCTGTAACGCCTGGCGGCACCGCTCCCAGCCGTTAAGGCGGTCTTTCGTCGCCTTAACGAACGTGATGCCATATTCCTGGAAGGTCTGCTGGATCGTCGGACCTACCTCACCGCTTTTGTTCCAGATCTGCGTGTCGGCAGGCCCAATGCACCCCAGGGCGTTGTGCCGCTTCTGCAGTTCCAGGATCTTCTCGGCTACGCGGTCAGCAGTCTCTTTGGTACCGACGTTCGGTACGCCGCTCCAGCCGTAAAGCTCTGCGAAGAGGTACGGCTTGCCCTTCAGGAACGTGAAGAGGCCGTAGGCGTATGGCTTATCCGATCCCCAGTCGAGCGCATGGTAGCGAGGCCACTCCGGCGGTGGTTCGAAGTGCTCCTTCAAAACGTGAATCTCCGGGTCCCACTCCTCGAAAAACTGGCCCTGGAAGGTATCCCAGTCGCCTTCGATCCAAGCCTTCTGGAGCTTCTCGGGGAGCATTTTGAGCGACTGGAGGTAACTCGGATCGAGCTTTGGGTTGTCATAGGGACCAGCCGGGATAAACTTCCGGGTGCGCCCGGACACAGGATCAATGATCGTCGTCTCGGGTGGAGCTGGCGTGATGAACCGTTGCTTCACCCAGTTGTGCCCTGGCCCTCCAGGGTTCGCCGACGCGCGTATGTAGCATCTGAGTTCGGGGTGGCTGGTGCGGCAAGACCCCATCAGAAACAGGTACTGGGTCTGGGTGAACTCTTCCAACTGGTCAAAGGCGATGTACTGGAACTCTCGGCCAATGTAGTCGTACTTGTTGTGCTCATGCTGCAAGTGTCCAAACTGGATCGTTGCTCCCGAAGGGAAATACCACTTGGCCTCGTTCGCGTTGAATTTGGCCCCAGGGAACGCCTTCTTGTAGAGCTTGAGGCTCCGCTCAATCATGTCTTCCGCCCGCTTCAACTCACGGCGGAAGAGTATCCCACGGTAATGCGGATGCCAGACCTGACGCGTGGCTTCCATGAGCAGTGAGTCGGTCTTTCCGCCCCCGCGGGCGCCACCATAAAGGACCTCGAACTCTTTTGCCCTATGGAACTTCTCCTGCTGGCCTGGGTTGGGCCGCCAGATCACTTCGGCTTCCCGAAGGCTGGCCGCTGTCGCCATCAGGCTCTACCTCCGGCAAGATGATGACCCCG
The DNA here is from genome assembly GCA_937983075.1 of uncultured bacterium. Taxonomy (GTDB): domain Bacteria; phylum Bacillota; class Limnochordia; order DTU080; family JAAYLA01; genus CALKAQ01. Next base: position 7,050 of record CALKAQ010000094.1, read on the forward strand.
GCAACCGCCTTTGTTGTCTCCTCATGCACCAGGTCGCCAGAGACCTTGACGAACAGCTCGCGGTCCTTGGTCGTCCCCGTCAGCGCCGCCTGGCCGATCTTCAGCATCACATCAGGCCGATAGAGCTGAATCGTGGACGACCCGAGCGCCTTCAGAGCCTCAGCGAACGCCGACGAGAAGTTCTCGCTCGTTTCGTCCAGCCAGGACACCACGTCGCGCATCGTGAGGCTGGTGTACTTCTGAGCCGTGAGGCGGTACGCTTGGCGGACCATAAGCGCGTCCGGGTCCCGCTCTTCATCGGCGAGCAGGAGTGCTGCTAAATTACTTAACAATTCTCGCTGCTCCGCTGTAAGACCAGTGGCCTCTTTCTCGGTGAGTTCACCCGGCGGTTTGGCATTCGCCAGCGACTCGGCTGTGAGAGCCGGAAGCATCTCCTTCAAGGCATTCGCCTGCATTTCCATGTGATTTTCGGGCAGAAACGGGCGACGACGCACCTTTGTCCGATTCACCCGATCAAGCTCGGTGTCGTCGTCTATCATCTGCCACACATCTTTCATCGAGACTCACCACAAAACCAAATGCGACGGGCTTTCATGGCCCGTCGCACCCTGTCTGCCCCATTGAGCTATTTCGGGGGACACCACTACAAGGGTACAGTACCACAACGACGAATTCTGCGTCAAGTAGACCACGCACACCGCTTGATCTTCTGCACAGATTGTGCTACTATGCTCATCGGGAGGTGCTGCAAGCCATGGAAAATTCGTCGAACGCTCGTGAAATCCGGACCATCCGCATTCGGGACGCTGCCCGGATGTTGCACAAGTCCGAGTCCTGGGTTTACGCCGTCGCCAAAAAGAGGCGGATTAAGCACTACAGGCTGGAAGGGTCCATTTTGCTCGATGAGGACGACTTCTACCGCTACATCCGCGAGAACACCGTCGAAGCAGAGAGGTAGGGACTATGGCCTGGATCGAATCCCACCAATCCCTGTCGCGGCATCGCAAGCTATTCCGCCTGTGCGGCCTCCTTGGGACGGACAAATACCGCCTCATAGGCCACCTCCATGAGCTGTGGTGGTGGGCGCTGGATAACGTTCAGCGCAACGGTGATTTCGGGGACATTACCAACGCCGAAATCGCCCAGGGAGCAGGCTGGGAGGGCGACCCCGATGAGTTCGTCAACGCCCTCATCGCTGCCGGGTTCATCGATCGGGTCGATGACCGGCTGTTCCTGCACGACTGGGAGGACTACACCGCCCGATACTATGAGTACCGTGATCTCAGGCTTATCAGCTCCAAGTCCGGCCTTCTCGGCAACCACGAGCGATGGCATGTCCGCCGCGGTGTGACCGATCCATCTTGCCCCTACTGCAACCCTCAAACAGACATCCCATCGCCAGGCGCATCGGGGGGCGATTCGGGTGCGACATCGGGGGCGACATCGGGGGCGACATCGCCCCCGATATCGGGGGGCGAATCGGGGGCGATATCGGGGGCGATATCGGGGGGCGAATCGCCCCGATCCTCGCCCCGATCCTCACCCCGATCCTCACCCCGATCCGCGACTCGGGATGGCGATATCATGGGGCTTATCGGGGGCGATATCGGGGGCGATATCGGGGGCGATATCGGGGGCGATTCGGGGGGGCGAATCGGGGGGGATATCGCCCCCGAATCGCAACCAACCATACCTACCAACCAACCAAACCAACCAACCGCGCGTAACGCGCGCGCGCGCACGCGCGAGGGTTCCGAAAGGCCAACAGGCGACGGTGATGACTACGAACGCCTGCTCGATAAATGCGTCATGGCCTGGAACGAATCCGATCCGCCGACCTCTAAGAGCCTCGCGGCCATCTCGGTGAGCCGCCGCAAGCACTGTGACGCCGCGCTCAAGGCGGGTGTGCCTGCTGAGTTCCTGATCGAGGTCATACGCAGGGAAGCCCCCGCGGGCACCCAACCCTGGAAGATCAGGCAGATGGCCGTGCAGGAATTCCGCAACAAGCGACCGTGGGAGATGGGCCAGAAGAAACAGGACGGCGTTCCCAACGCCGGTGCCTACGAGCTTGTGGACCCGCAGGAAGTACAGGAGTTCGCCAAACTGATGTACGGAGAGGCATAGGAGGCTGACGTCAGTGCGAGATGAGTTGTTTACCACGAAGCCATCTATGGGACTCAGGGACGAAGACCCCGGTGGCATCTATTCCGGAGAGGTCACGGTAAAGCGCGCTGACGAGGGCATCGTCTGGGCCAAGCACAACGCGGCTCGTCCCGGCGTGGAAGCCGCGAAGCTCGACAAGAAGAAGCTCATCTTCTTCCGAGCCCTCGCCCTGAAGATCCTAGGCAACAAGACGGTCATGAACGTGGATGTCGGTTACAACCCTGAGTTCGGATGGCTGATCGTGGCCCCATCGAAGCGAGGCCACTACCGGCTCCGCCTCGATCCCTACGGATCAAGCTCTCCGGTTGGAGGACGGAGACTCCACGATACCCTGGTTGCCGCCGGTGCGTCCGAGGGTCTGTGGGTTCCCGTGCCTAAGAACGAGCCCCTCTCCAAAAAGGCTCTGGAGGCATTCCGTCTCTACCAAACGATGGGCTGGACGGTTCTGAAGCTGGTCGAGAAATACACTTGACAATCTGCACAATTGGTGGTATGCTTAAACCATGGATCAGCAACGTGAATTGTTCGCGGGATACATACCGGGAACCATACGCAGTCTGAAGAATTCGCGGCGCCTCGTCTACCCCCGCCTCAAAGGCGGGGTTATGACGAAGCCCAAGTTCATACCGTCGAAGGCGTACAAAAAGTGGGAGGAGCAGGCGCTCGCGTCGCTGATTCACCAGCTCCAGGCCAG
>CALKAQ010000095.1 GCA_937983075.1 uncultured bacterium
CGACCACCGAGATCTACACTCTTTCCCTACACGACGCTCTTCCGATCTATGCGGCCCGGGAGCACTGTTCCATACGATAGGGGAAATTTCAGCCTCCAGAGCGACCCTCATGCGCTCGTTGAGCTGCCGGATGCGTTCGGCGTGATCGTGAAGCATAGCGTGCGCCAGATCGACTGCTTCCCCCATGCCGACAATGCCCGGGACATTCTCGGTGCCCGAACGAAGCCCGCGTTCTTGTCCGCCGCCGTCGAGCAGCGGAGTGATGCTCACCCCTTTGCGGACATAAAGAGCGCCCACGCCTTTCGGACCGTGGATTTTGTGGCCGCTCAATGCAAGCGTGTCCGCACCCCACCGACGCGGGTTTACCGGAATTTTGCCGAGTGCCTGCACGGCGTCCACGTGGACGATCACATCGGGGTTGGCGCGCCGCGCAATACGAACGGCTTCTTCAACCGGCTGAATCACACCGGTTTCGTTGTTGACGGCCATAATGGCAAGGAGCCGCGTTTCGCGGCTGCACATGCGTTCAAGCGCTTCGAGGTCCATCGTACCCTGACGTGTCGCTGGAACGGCTCGAACGCGCAATTTGTCCCCGGCAAGGCGTTTGGCCGCCTCGATGACCGATGGATGCTCCAGCGCGCTGTACAGGATTTCCCCGCCTCGCCTTACAAATTGGCTTCCAATGCCTTTGACGGCCAAGTTGTTTGCTTCGGTACCGCCCGATGTAAAGACGATTTCATCGGCGTCAACGCCGATGGCCTGCGCGATCCGCTCGCGAGCGCGACGAACCGCCGTCTCCGCTTCAATGCCCTTTTGATGCGGCGACGACGGATTCCCGTATTCGTCCTGCAAAGCTCGTTGCATTAGAGCGACGACCTCGGGCAAAACCCGGGTCGTCGCAGCATTGTCGAGGTAGATTGCATCTGCCATCTGTTGTATTTGATTTCACCCTTCGCCCTTCGGCATGAGACACACTCCGGCTTGCTTGGCCTGCATTCCTAGAACGGAGTGAGCCGTTTGTTAATTGCCGACGAGTCCAAGTATACCGATGACGAGTGCACCGATGCTCAAATACTGCGAGGTGCGCAAACTGCCGATGTCTTTTTCAGACGCTTCGCGGAACGATTCGAATTCGGCACGCAGACGCTCCAAGCCACGTTCGAGCTCACGTTCCCTGAGCAGCGCCGACTGGAGGTCTTCGGCCATCCTATTTTGCACCTCGCGGGTCAGCATCATGAGCTCTTCGTCGGAGAAGCCGACTTGACTCTTCAAAATGCGAATGTCTTCTCGGATGTTGGCCAGCTCGTCCTCAAGCAGCTGAATCAGCAGCTCAAAATTCGACTCGAGAGTCGCCAGACGCTCTTTGAGTTCCGTGTTTTCGGCTTGCAGATCCTCGATGAGCTGGAGCAACTCAGCATCCGCCGCTGCGAGCGTTTCGGCTTGGACGCCAAGCGCTGCAGCCGTGAGTTCCAGCGATTCGACACGGCTTTCGAGATTTTGCTGAGCTACACGCTGATCGACCAACTGTTGGGCAAGATCGATCAGCAGTCGTTCGTGTGCGGCAACGGTTTCGGCTTGAAGCGCCAACTCCTCTTGAATTGCCGCCAAGGCTTCCTGCAAAACCGATTCAGCCACTGAAAGCGCCAACGTCTGCTCTTGATTTAACCGCTCAAAATAGTCTACCAGCTCTTGCAAAGCGCTTTCAATGTCTTCGAGCTGCGATTGCTTTTGTTCGAGATCACGGTCAATGATGCTCAAGGCTTCGCCCAACGCGTTCAACTCGGCATCGGTGTCGGCTTCCAGACCCACAATTTGCTCCACCAATTGCCGGATTTGCGCCTGCAACGCTTCGTGCGCCGCCTGCCGCTCCGCCAGCTCATTTTGCAGTGCGACGACCGAAGCATCCAGGTTTGCCTGCAGCTGAGCGATATCATCGCTTTGATTGCCCAACGATCCCCGCAGTTCCTCCAGAGCTGTCGCGAAAGCAGACTGCTTTTGCTCTTGAGCGTTCACGGCGGTCTCGAGCTCAGCGAGAGCTGCGCTCAGATCGCGAATCACGCTGTCAATCTGAGCGATTTCGCGTGTAATCTGTTCTTCGATCTGGCCTTGGATCACTTCAATCGCTGCGGCCTGAATTTGGAGATTGCTTTCAAGTCGATCAAGTTTTTGCGCCAACTCCTCGATGCTCGCCGCGAGCACTTGCGTACGTGTGAGCACTTCTTCGCCAAAACGTTCAATTTCTTCGGAAGTAGCTCCCAGCTCCATGCCGTGCTGCAGCAAGGCGGCCTCCAGCCGGCTCTCCAAATCTTCAAAGCTCTTCAACAAAGTGGCTTTCTCGCTGTCGAGGCGTGCCGAGAGGCCGTCCACTTCGTCGGCGAGCTCGTCGATCATGCTCTGCGCATCAAACCGCAGGTCTCTCAGCAAGTCGGCAATTTCAGCCCGCAGAGCCGCTTGTTCTTCTTCGGCCTGTCGTATGTGCGTATCGAGCAGCACGGACAGCTGATCGATTTCTCCTTGCAGCGCCCCCATATCGTCCTGCAGGCTTCCGGCCAGGATGTCGATGGCCAACTGCAGTTTGGCTACTTCCTCGGCGAGTGCGGCCCGTTGTTCATCGCCGAGCAATGCAAGTGCGTCTTCCAATTCCTGTGCGCGGCGATACAGCGTTCCCATGCCGAGGATGACTTCGTCGAGCTTGCTGAAGAAGTCGTCTGCCGTTCGCTCGACCACTTCAACACGGCCTTGCACCAGCTGCACTTCCGCGTAGTAAGTCACCAGGTCTTCTCGCAGTTCCTCAATCAGCCGCTGCAGCGTGCGAACGTCCTGCGGATCCGAAATGCCCGCGCCGCCTGACTCAATGGCTTCGAGAATTTGCGCGGTCAAAGCGGCCAGCGTATACCGGTCGACGGGTTCATCCCCACGAAAAGCCTGCTGTTCATCAAGCGGAAGGTAGCCACGCTCGACCAAGTCACGGACCGCTTGATACGCCCAGTGGTCGGGCGGAACGTCGCTCGGCTCTGCAGCTCCGACAATGGTTGTGAGCGATGCCACCAGCATCAGAACCAAGACCGAGAAAAGAGGGATGCGTTTGATTCGATTCATGCTGCTCCACCGCTTCCTTTCCTTGTGGCTCGACTCATGGAGCGATATGAACGGTGACGCCACGTTTTTCAATTTGCGAATTCACGTTGCTCTCTGCTGTATCTTCAGGACCAAAGATCTCCAGTACCAGCTCTGTTTCCCCGGGCTTTTCCGCAACAAAGCGGACGGAACCGACTTTTCCGGTGGCAATGGGAATGCGCCCGAGACTGGTTCGATCGGCGTAAATACGTATTCTGGCTTTCCCGTCTTCACCGGGCTGGATGTGCTCTACCACCCAATCGACCAAAGCCGCCGAGTGGTCAAGACCCGACTCCGATCGTTCCTCCGCCGTTGTGGTGAACAGATCGCCGCGATACACACCGTACAATCCAGGGATGCCTTCGAGCAGTGTGAGGTGTTCCGGATCATACGCGATTTGGATCGTCAGCGCTTCCAAATCTCGGATGTTGGCTGCCACGATGTCAACCTGGAACACCTCGTCCAGGGGCACCGGCAGGTCTTCCTTTCCTTTGCCGGGCAGCTCGAGAACGCCGCGTCCACCGAAACGCGTCTCGATAAATTCCGTGACGGTTACCGGAGGAATGTTCGAACCGTGGTCGACGGCGCTTACTTGGAATACGACGTTTCCGGTTCGTCCGAGCATGGCTACTTGCCAGCTGACGGTCCAACTTTCACCGGGAGCCAACTCACCGATGAGGCGCTGCGGCCGGTCGACGGGAGCGATGCCGATTCCAAGGGGCGCATTGAACACAAGCTCGACTTCTTTCGCGGGCGTGTCGCCGACATTCGTCACGGTCGCTTCAATGGTGTAGCGAGGCGGTGACCATTGGCTGTACACGCCTTCAATAATGCCTTCCGGCTTGGCCACGCTGAGACGAAGCTCGGGCGGACCGAGTATGCGGATGTTTCGGGTCGCGCGCACCGGGTCCGGCAGGTTCTCAGCCCGGGCTTCCACGGTGAACTGGAAGTCACCGGCGACATCGGCGCCTATCTGCACATCCCACGCTACTTGAAGAACGCTGTTCAACGGCATGTGGCCCAGATTTCGGGTGACACATTCCTGCCCGTTGACCGACAAGCCGGCTGGCACGCACAGCTCGATCATGACGTCACGCGCTTCGCCCGCACCGGTGTTCTGCACGTAGACAACGACCGGGAAGCTCTTGACGTCAGGCGATTCGATCCGCGCCGGCGCCGTAATGCCCAGCGACAAATCGCCGCGCACGATGGAGACGCCACCCAAACCGTAGTCGGTGATATACTCCCGAATTTCACCGGGCATGAGCGGCTGCGGATCCCACATCAAGGCGATGGCGCTGTCCAACACCCACGGTGCACCCAGTCGGCTGAAATCGCGTCCGGGCTGAAAATCAAATTCCCATACGCCTTCAGCCACCGCACCCCAGTTTGTGAAATAAACACGGTCCGGTACGGTGAGTCCTTCACCGCGCAAGGTGCCTTGTCCGATGACGCGCGGGTTCGTCAGCGAGTCGAACGCTTGCCAAAAATCGGGCAGTGCCGCTTGCGTGTAGACGGTATCGGTTTCAATCGCCCGATCCCCAACACGGAAGGGTGCGCCGTCATTTTCGCCCAACTCCGTATCGAGCATGATGCGGGCACCGACCGTATGCGGGCTGTCATCGATGTTTTCAACTTCGTAGTGAATTCTGGCCGTGTCAAACAACCCTGTGGTTGAACTGCGCACAAAATAAAGCCGTTGGGTGACTTGAATCGGACCGAGCTGCCAAATCGCTAAGATTTCTTCGCGGCCATTGCGCTCGATCACGACAGGGTATTGAATGACACTTCCTTCCAGGCCATTCGCACCGGCAATCCATTGGGTCGGCCCGCCGAAAACGTAATCGACGTTGTCGATGCGGAATGTCGTGTACGACCCTCTCGGCGGCACCCCGGCCTGCTGGAACAATAAGTGTTGATCCTCGTCCCCGGTTCTGCCGGGGTCCCCTCCCGTTGTGCGTAAAGCGAAGCGACCAGCATGTTCCCCGGTTTCAGTGACAATGATCGCAATGTAAGGATTTTCAAGCCGCACTTCATTTGCTGCGTTGACCACTGCCGACAACGAAAGCGTTGCAAGAACGATGGTGCAAAGCACCGCCAACCATGCCGTGCGTATGGCCATTCGAGTGGTCGGAACCCTAAACGTTAGCATGCAGCACACTCCTTGCATCGTGAGAGGGGACGAATCACCTCAAAGAAGTTGTCTTACAGGCGGCCGAAACGCATTTTGTCCTTCTTCGTCCATGGATTAAGGAACAAAGCAGACGACGCGTTCGTTCGCGTTCGCAAACGAGAATGACGTACCTCCGATCATGGAGAATGAGACCAGCACCCTCGCTTGGCAAACCTGCCCGGCCGGAGCCGGCTGCGTGACGCTCACGTTGTAGCGAACGTAGAGCGGCGCTTCAGCGTTGACTGCTTCGTCTGCCGATGCGGTTTCCGGAATGAGTACAGCATCGATGATCGAGCCCGTTTCGTCGTACGTAATGAGCACTTCAACCGTCTCGACGTCCAGCGAAATCATCCGCTTGGGCGGATCGATTGTGCCGGGTTTCGGAAACTGTAAACTCGAGCCATAAGTTGGAGGCGGCACGGGCCGCTGCGGGTTGCTGCCCAGAGACGGCGCAGATTGAGTTGACGGAGGTTCCGGTTCCGGCGGCACCTCGACGTCTGTTCGCTCCGGCGCAGGGGCAGGGGCAACGACCTGAGGACTCGGTCGCTCAACGATTGGCTGCTGAACCGACGCTGACCGAACTTCAGGCTGCGCCACGGGATCCGGACGGGCGATGGGCTGCTGTTGAGCCGGCACTTCGGTCCGGTCAGGCGCTTCGTTTAAGGGCAACGGGAGACTGCGACGTTCGAGTGGTTGAATATCGATTTGCTGCGGTGTGGGAGGCGCCTGCACGGTCACCGGAGGTCCGGGGCTTTCCACAGGTTCGGGACGTTCAGGAAGCGGCATAATGACACGTTCCGGCACATTGTTTTCAATCGGCGGCTGATCCAGCCGCTCCGGCACACGGACTTCCGGGCGGATTTCCTCTACGCGTTCAATCGGCGGCGGCGCAGTCTGCGGCCTTACGTTCGGTGCAATCACCGGCGCTTGTTCGGTCGGCGGCTGCACGCGCTGCGGCAGCGGCTGCGGAACCGGGGTTTCAACTCGAACCGTCGGCTGCGGCCCCGCCGACAGACGCAAGGCAGGGGCGTTGAGCTGCTCGTTGACTGTGCGAATGCTCACTTGCATGACGCCGTCACGAAACGGGCTGGGAGTGCTGATTGCGCTTGCCGGACGTTCAGGATACAAAAAGATGATGAGCAGGTGTAAAATGACAGAGGCAATCACCCAAGGGACAAGATCGACTTCTCTGTCGTTGCGATTCCTGTTGCTGGACAACTCACCATCTCTCCCTCGAAAAAGCTCAGAAAACCCCCAACAGCGCAACCAGTTTGTGTGTCCAACTTTTTTCCGACGCGTCACTGTCAAAGGGCGAATGGATCAAATTAAGCGCTCTTCTTGTGGTTGCACCACTAGAAAGATCACTTCTTGTGCGCCGCCTTCTTTCGCAGCCTCATGTGCGGTCACCATCCATCGCCAAGCAGCTTCCTGATCGCCGCGAACAAAAACGACTACGTTTTCTCGCTCAGACACCATGGAAGCAACTGCGCTTCGCAATCCCAGCGGCGATACTTCTTCGTTGCCGATGAAAAAAGATCCGTCCCGCGTCACCGTGACCACGAGTTCTTGGACTGTGACACTTTCTCCGGACGATGATTGAGGTAAATTAACGGGAATGCCTTCTTCCACCGTTCGGAACGTTGTGAACATGACAAAAAAGAGAACCAAAAAGAACATGACGTCGATCATGGGGACGATATCGACGCGTGGTTTGCGGCGCCGGGAATCGCGAGTGATGATCGCCATTGGCCTTAGGCCCCTTCCTCAGCCGCAAGCAGATCGAGCAATTCCTCAGCCCGCCGGTTCATATCGAGCACCCGGCGATCGATGATGCTGGAAATCCAGTTGTAAGCCGCCATCGTAGGAATTGCAATGATCAATCCGGTAGCGGTGGTAATCAATGCTTCGGCGATCCCGGAACTCAAATCTTGTGGGCTGCCCAGCGCCTCCATCGTTCCCAGAACTTGGAACGTCGATATGATACCCGTCACCGTTCCGAGAAGCCCGAGCAAAGGTGCAACTGTTACAATGGTGTCGAGAACGGACAGGCGACGTTCCATCTTATAAACTTCATCTTGACCAACTTGTGCCAAACGCGATCGAAGGTCTTCACGGTCACGATCCGAAAACGCCAACCCTGCAGCCAGAATCCGGGCGACAGGCCCCTTTTGGCGCTTTAACTGGTGGATTGCTTCCAGCGGTTTGCCTTCCTCGAGGGCGAGCCTCACCTCGTTGATGAGTTCTTCTGAATTCGAACGGGTTTTGGAAAGGTACCACACGCGTTCCAAGGTGACTGCAACGGCTAAGATCGAACTAAAAATAAGGGGGATCATCACTGGCCCGCCCTTAATCAGCACATCCAACATTACCTCACATCGACCTCCGTCGGCGGGATTTACCTGCGCTGGATTCACACCACTTATTTCGCCAGAAGGTTGGGTGTTCCTCTTAAGGTTTCGTCGCTTTTTGTCCGAAAGAGCCCAAAAGAATGGGGTCGAAATGATCTGCTGAAGTGTCACGTTTAAATCGTTGAAGGGAATTTTCTTTGCACAAAAGGCGGTTTTCCGAAATGTCAGGCTGACCGACAGCCGTGGATTTGACTATATTTCCCTGCCGCGCCGGGCAAAAAGAGCGGGCTGCTCCATGTCGCTTTTGGAACAGCCCGACGCAAGAATGCGGCACAGCAATCGATCCGACGCAAGCCTAGGCGGTCAGATCGCTCTTTTCCGTCCGTTGTTGATATCGTTTTTCGAATGCGCGCCGCGTTTGCCTCATGAGCAATACTTCACGTACATTGCCATACGGGTCGGGGCGCTCAATGCGTCCTTCTTTCACGAACCCGGCTTTTTCGTAGCAGCGAATCGCACGTACGTTTTCGGTAAAGACGCGCAAATAGATCTCATTCAGACTGAGATCCATAAACGCGTGGCGACATACGGTCAGAACGGCATCGGTTCCGTAGCCCTTGTTCCAGAAGCGGCGATCGCCGATGCAAATACGCATTTCCGCTTCCCGGCTGCGCCATGCGATGTGATCGAGCTCGACGTCGCCGATGAGGTGATCGTCCTTGGTCAAGATGGCCCAGCGTTTGTTTTGCCGATCACTTTTGATTTTTTGGTACCAAGCTTCCGCTTCATGGAGCTCTTCGGGGTAATCCGCTTCCAAGAAGCGACTGACTTCGGGATCTTGACTCCAGATGATCAGTTGTTTCACGTCGGCAGGGGCGATGGGCCGAAGCTTAACTCTTTCCCCTTGAATGATCATGGAATAACGCCTTCCCTTCTGATTTTCCTGATTGCGGTCACGTGTGCTGCGTTGTTGAGTGCGTCGTCTGTCGGAGGCGTGTTGGGGAAGCCATACGCGATACAATTGTCGAATCATCCATTCTCGAGGCGGAATCGCATCCCCTGCCGGCAAAACGTGCCTGGTATGTCGCCTTGGAGAAACATCAGAATATTGAGTTGGCTACTCAGTTCTGGACTGCCTTTCTTGCCATTTCGCAAGCAGCGCCTCAACCCACTCTTTGGGAATGGTATAGCGCCCGAGGAACATTTCCCGTTTAACCCCTGGGCCGTGGCAGTCGGATCCCCCCGTACGCAACAACCCGTATTCCTCGGCGAACTTTGCAAAGCGTTCACGGTCGGCTTGATCGTGCTCACTGTGGATGACCTCGACACCGTCCAAACCGACCGTGACCAACGTTTGCAGTACTTCATCGGGTTTTTTCAATAATCCGGGATGAGCGCATACGGCAAGACCGCCTGCCTGGTGAATCAATGCGACTCCTTCAGCCAAGCTGAGGCGCCGACGGGGCACATACCCCGGACGGCCTTCTTTCAAAAGCTCGTCAAAAACGTCGGATATCGATTTAAAATATCCTTTGTCTACAAGTACGCGGGCGACGTGGGGACGCCCGGGACTTCCGTCGCCGGCCGCTACGAGCACTTCCGATACGGTTAAGGGATACCCGAGTTCACCGAGCCGTTCGACCATCCGCTCCACGCGGCGCAGACGATCGGCCTGAAAGTTTTCGAGATGTGCGTGCAGCCGCGGGTCGTTCACATCGATTCCATAACCCAACAAATGAACTTCTTCGCTGTCGGAACGAACGGAAAGTTCGATGCCGGGTATGACCTGCACACCAACTTCTTGCCCGCGTTGTTGAGCGTCCTCGATGCCTTGCACCGTATCGTGATCGGTGATGGCAATCACCCGCAGACCGATTTCAGCGGCGCGATCGACGACTTCGGCCGGCGCAAGCGATCCGTCCGAGGCCGTTGTATGCAAATGCAGATCGGCGTAATGCATCATCGTTGAAGTTTCTCCCGCAGTCGTTTTAAGATTCGGCGTTCAAGCCGGGATATGTATGCTTGGGATACGTGGAGCAGCTGAGCGATTTCCGTTTGCCGCCGCTCTTGGACGAAACGCCAGATCAGCACTTGGCGCTCCGTTGGATCGAGCGTCGCAAGCACGCTCCGCAGCGCCATGCCTTCGACCATGGTTTCGTATGTATCGCCGTCGTCGGTGGGAATACGATCGAGTAACGTGAGATGGTCGGTGTCCTCTCCCGGCAGCGGCTCATCCAACGAGCGTGTTGGAGCAACCGCATCAAGAGCGGCAATCACTTCTTCCTTTGCGGCGCCGATGCGCTCTCCGATTTCTTGAGGTGTTGGAGAGCGTCCCAGCTCGTTTTCTAAAATTTCGCGCGCCTCTGCGGCGCGACGTGCGAGATCCAGGCCGTGGCGCGTGATGCGGACAGCTCGGTTTTCACGGATAAAGCGGCGTATTTCGGCGAGAATGAGCGGAACCGCGTAGGTAGAAAATCGGACGTCATAGCTGAGATCGAAATTTTGAATGGCCTGGATCAGTCCGATGCATCCTGCTTGAAAGAGGTCTTCGCGCTCGACATGATCATAGCCCGCAAACCGACGCACGAGGCTGTGGACCAAGCGCAGATTGGCGTTGATGAGACGCTCCTGAGCCTGCAGATCGCCTTGTTGAGCCTGGGCCAGGAGGCTACGTACCTCCGCGTGTGACAGTGAAGTTGTCGGTGCCGGCAATTCGGAAGACTTCAAGCAATCACCACCAGGCGGAGGTTTCCTGCATGGTCAAATCAGTGCGCCCTCGCCGTCGCCGACCGAGGCGCTTTCGTCATGTGCACCGTAGTCCCTTGATTGGGTGCCGAGTCGACTCGCATCTCATCCATGTATTCGCGTATGAATACGAGGCCGAGTCCCATTCTTTCATCGGGGCGGCTTGTATGCGTAGGCTCGGTCGCCCACGCGACATCAGCGATTCCTTTGCCGGAATCATGGACAATCACTTCAATGCGCCCGTTTGACAAAATGGCTTCGACGCGCACCTCGCCCGGCTGGTCTTCGTAACCGTGGATGATGGCGTTCGACACGGCTTCCGAGACCGCTACTTTGATTTCGTCGATCTCGTCGATGGTAAAGTCGAGTTGGGAGGCAAACATAGCTACAACTGCCCGAGCAAATGCTACGTTTTCGGGTTTGCTGACGAAGCTCAAGGTCATGCGGTTGTCCACCGGTCCGTTGCGGTTCAAGCTTCTGACTCCTCCCTACAGCCGTAAAACGGCCTGAGCCTCGGAATCGACTACGTCGATTTGATTCAGTATGCCTGACATCTGCAAAACCCTTCGCACTGCAGCCTGCGGATTCGCCAAAACGAACCGTTTGCCGAGAGCGCTCAAGTCGCGATAGCAGGCGAGCAGTGCGCCGAGTCCTGAGCTGTCGATGAACGTGACGTTGGAGAGTACAACCACCAAAGCTCGGAGATTGGGGTACTCCGTAAACGCGGCAGCGACGCGCTCCTGAAGAATCGGTGAAGTATGCAAGTCGAGTTCTCCGTCAATCCTGACAACAAGAGCGCGCCGTTTCTGCTCGGTGGTTATTTTCATACAGTACGGTTCCCTCCCTGGAAACCCGGCTCGGACCTGGGTTCGTGGGATTTGCCTGCTTCTTCCTTTACGTTCGATACAGAATGGTCAATTCCTGCCAGAATAAACAAAAACCGCTGGGGCGTTAAGCCCGAGCGGTTTGTACCGACGCGCTTCATGACGGACAAGCTGCCGGGATCATTGGACTTCCCCGATGCGTGTGCCGCTTAGCAGCGCATGGAGATTTCTGATGAACAGCTTGGAAAACCGTGCCTCTTCGACGTCGCCGGCGGCAATCAACGGATGCCGGCCGACTTCGATACCGTTGACCGTTACAACCAGCGTTCCTACTTGATCGCCCTGTTTGACGGGAGCGACAACTCCTTCGAGAGGCCACTCAAAGCGAATTTCCGGCGTCTCGTTTTGCCTGCTCAAAACGGTTGCAAAGACATCCTCTTTCACGGTCACGGGCAAAGCGGCAGGCAAGCCACGGCGAACCCGGACAACCGTAAGCTCCTCACCGGCTTTCGCCACGGGGACCGAAGTGAGCTGCGAAAAGCCGTAATCGAGCAGTCGTTGAATGTCTGCCTGGCGCTGATCCGGGGTTGCAGCTCCGAGATTGACTGCAATCACGCGAACGCCCTGGCGTTCGGCCGTCGCCGACAAATTATAGCCGGCTTCCCGGGTGTATCCGGTTTTGATGCCGTCCATGCCCGGATACGTTCGGAGCATGCTGTTCAACGACCAAAGCACCGGCTCACCGCTGCCATTGGGCCGCATGACCACGGGTCCCCACGTCGAAACGAGCTCGCGAAACTTCGGCAGAGTCAAAGCGTGCCGAGAGATGATGGCGATATCGTAAGCACTGGTGACGTGTTCTCCGGTCATGCCGACATCGGCGGGCGGCAATCCGCTTGCATTGAGAAAATGTGTATTTTGTGCGCCGAGTTCACGGGCACGTTCATTCATCATCTCGGCGAACGCCGCTTCTGAACCTGCCAAATGTTCGGCGATCGCCACCGCGGCGTCGTTGGCGGAACCGACCGCGATCGCCCACAGAAGATCGCCGTAAGCCATCTGCTCTCCGGTCTCAAGCCAAATTTGCGTTCCACCCATACTTGCCGCACGCGCACTCGCCGTCACCAGTTCATCCCACGTTGCCTCGCCTCTTTCAATCGCTTCCAGCGCTAAAATGAGCGTCATGACTTTGGTGACGCTGGCCGGCGGCAGAGGCTCATGCGCATTCTTTTCGTACAGCACACGTCCTGACGCGGCGTCGATGACCACAGCCGCCTTCGAATGCAGTTGGAGATCACCACCCCCCTGTTGAGCAGCCACATGCCCGACCGCGAGCACCCAAGTGCTGATCAAAATCACTAAAAGGCAGCGCAGCACTCGGGTTGCGTGATGCCGCACCGGATGGCCAGGATTTCGTATCATGCCGTGATGGACCTCCCCACATTCTTCGTGATGGAGATCTTTATTCTTGAATCGTCCGATATAGAACAACCCGTCTCGCCGTCAAGCCGCCTACAGGAACGGTACACCGTGGCGTCCGGGCGGCAAACCAAACCAAGTGAGGATAGTGGCGGATACGTCGGCAAACGTCTGTCGTATTCCTAAGTGAACACCGGATTCAACGGATGCGCCGTACACCAACAAGGGAACGATTTCACGCGTGTGATCGGTGCCGCCGAACGTCGGATCGACGCCGTGATCCGACGTGATCATCAGGACATCCGTCGACCGCAGCGCCGCAAGCAGATCCGGCAACGCAGCATCAAACTCGGCCAATGCAGCGGCAAACCCAGCGGGATCATTGCGGTGGCCGTACAACGTATCGAAATCGACGAGATTCGTGAAGATGAGACCGCGTTCGGCACCATGCCGGATGAGTTCCAGCGTGTTTGTTACGCCCTCGGCGTTGGATTGCGTTGGGATGACTTTCGTGATCCCCCGACCGGCGAAAATGTCACCGACCTTCCCGACGGCATTAACTTCCCAGCCCGCTTGAAACACTTTGTCCAACATCGTCGTTCCCGTCGGCTCAAGGCTGAAATCGCGCCGACCCGATGTCCGCCGAAACGCCCCTTTGACTCCGGCGAACGGTCGTGCGATCACACGAGCGACCGCGTGTTCGCCGTGTAAAAGTTCACGTGCCGTCCGACACATGGCGTACAGCTCTTCTTCCGGAATCACGTCGACATGAGCTGCCACCTGAAAAACGCTGTCAACGGATGTATATACGATAGGCGATCCCGTGCGCAGATGTTCTTCGCCGAAACGTTCGATAATCTGCGTGCCGGAAGCCGGGACGTTTCCAAGTACGGGACGGCCGATTTCCCTTTCAAACGCTTGAATGATTTCGCGCGGGAAACCATTCGGATACGTAGGAAAAGGTTTATCGAGCACCACCCCGGCAAGTTCCCAGTGCCCCGTCGTACTGTCTTTGCCGGCTGATGCCGGTATCATGCGGCCAAATGCCGCTTTGGGCTTGTCCACCGGCGGCACTCCGAGCAGCGGCGTGATGCTGCCTAGCCCGAGCTGCGTTAAATGAGGCACACGAAGCCCTCCCACTGCTTCGGCCACGTGCCCAAGCGTATGGCTGCCGCTGTCACCGAATTGTGCTGCATCCGGCGCTTCTCCAGCACCGACGCCGTCCAACACAATCAAAATCACACGTTTGACGTTGCACAAACAAAATCACCACTGCTTGGGTTCAAACCGGGAACAACCAATGATAAGCAGTCGAAAGTCCGTAAATGAGTGCCATGATGAACAAAAAGCGAATCGTCCAAGCACCCCAGTCCCGGCGCAAACTCCGCAATGAAATGACAATCATGCTCAATCCCTCACGCTTTGCCATCACAAAATGTACGTCACGGCCAAATTGACGAATACCGGCGTAATGTACGCTTCAACCAAGACGCCGATCGTCAAGAAAACCGCAGCGGTCAAAGCAAGACCAACGGAAGACGCAAAATGTCCGTACACGGTTTGCGTGGTCGGTCTGCCCAATAATATGCGCGCTGCTCCGCCTGCAAACATCAATCCCGCTGCGCCGGCCATCATCAACCCCGGGATGGCAAACAGATTGTGTGGAACCAAAGCGGCTGCGGAAAGCACGCCACCCCGCCAGCCGAGTTCTTCGATAATGAACGTGGTGGTGAAACCGAGAGCGAAACCCCGCAAAAGGGAAATGACCAAAACCAGCGGTGCACCGATGACCGTCAAGCCGAGAACCCACATAAACAGTCCGGAACGTACGAGTTCTCCGCCGAGCGCCTGCCGTGCTACCAATTCGCCGGATGGCACGATGGTGCCTGGTGCCGTCACGAAAAACTGCTGAAGCACTTCCTGAATTTGGCGCCGGGTATCCGTGTCAAGCGAAGAAGTGGCCGTCCCGCCGATGACAAAACCGATGACGAGCATGGTGACGACGAGGGCATAGGGAACCAAGCGTGCGCGTACGTGGGACGCCACCCAATGGAATATATTTCCGGACGAAAGCATGCCTTCCCCTCACTTTGGGACCGACTCCGTTTGTACATGCTTATGAGGAGCGACATGTGGATATGCGGCAGCTACGCCTCCGCCGTGTCATTCTCCGCAGACACCCGGCCGTACACCCCGCCTGCTCCGTGGGCAATGCGCAATTGACCGTTGCGCGCGGCGATGATTCGGCCCGCCGTCCGTTCCCCGACCACCGAGGCCAACTCGTCGAACCCGGCAGCGTGCAAGACCGCCATTTCAGATCCGAAATGCGCAAGCAATTTGCGCATGCCGACGGGACCCAGCCCCGGGACGAACTCCAGCGGCACTTGATGCCGATACGGTGGTCGTTTCGGCCCCTTGACCTCCTCGGTCGATGCGTGAGGCGGAGCTTCACGCACACGCTCCGCAATTTCAACAATGCGGTCTGAAACTCCGACGACGACCGCACTGCCGCATACGGAGCATGTACGATCAGCGGACAAAGGCACCCGCTTGGCGCATCGTCGGCAGAACGTGCGATGATACTTTCCCAACCGCGGATCCAATCCGCAGTTCATCACCACATGACAGCCGCTGCGTCCGAGCATGGCCTTTTCCCATTCCCCAAACGTCGGTGCGTGGAGAGCCAATACATTGTATTCACGGGCGATTTTGCCCGTTGAGTGTGCGTCCGAATTCGACATATAAGGATAAGCATGCAGCTCCGGGAGACGATCGGCCATGGACGTATCCGCACTCAATCCGAGTTCAATGCCGGTCAACTCGTTCCGCTCGGCGGGACCGAAAACGTCCGCAAGGCGATCTGCACACTGCCCGAAGTATCCTTTATGCGGAGTAAAGGCATGGGCGAGAAAGAACAAACCCCGTTCCTCGCGAGCCGCACGCAGCAGTTCAGCCGGAGTGAGGCGTACGCGCTGGGAACTCAAGTTCATGTTGGTAACATACGGTGCGATGCGCTCATGAAAAGCACGCACTCGTTCCAATGTCGGAAAGTAAGCGAGGTAATGAGCTGCACCCCGCCCTGCAACGGCTTCCAGCTCTGCCCCTAAAATCAACGTCGTTTTGCCGCGAGCATCGACCAAACCGCCGTCGCCCAGCGGATACAATTTCCCCGCGGCAACGGCCGCTTCCAGCTCCTCCAAAACAGGCGTACAGACCGCATCGACGATGCCGACGAGGTGGATGCCTTTACGCTCTGCACATTCCTCCAAGATGCTTTGAATGGTAAGATGCGGAGAAGCCGAAATTTTGACCGGACGACCGCCTGCTTGGCCGATGTGGACGTGCATGTCAGCGTAAAACGTTCGAAGCATGCCATGTATACTCCCGGATTCAAGCACTCAAGGCGGCGGCTGCAGCGGCTGCGGCACTCGCAAACGGCGCCGGATCTTGACTAGGCGTACGACCCATGGTCGTCAAACGGAACGGCAGCCGCTCGAGTTCGCTGATGATTGACCACGTATCATGCCATTCGATCCGATGGCGTGTGGATATGCCCGATTCGTTGAGCTGTTGCATGACCAACCGGTGTTGATCGCCGGACAAGCTTGGCAAAGCGACAGTGCAGCGATGCGCTGCCACGCGTCCGAGCGCGGTCAGCGTATGGTGGCTGATCCCGCGGTGGCGTTCACGCGCGTCCGCAAAACTCAGCCGTGGAGCGGCAACGGGGCGCCCGGCCAAGACATGGGCCGCATCGACGATCAATCCTTGCTCTATCGCCGTCGTTCCCCAGCGCGTCCCCGTTCCCACGACGCCGGGCCCCATGGCGGCGAGAATGATGTCCGCATGGCAAACCCGTCGTGCGGCCAACAAACCGGAATGCAAAGTCACGGCCTCAAAATCGCCGCCAAAAGCGTTGCCACACGTAATGACGGCATCGAGAAATCCTTCCGCGCGCAAATGCCCGACCAGACGGCTGAACCGTGCCGGCAACGCCGCTCCGTCCGTCATGACATAAACAATGCGCGCCTTGGGCGCGGCGAGCCGTGCGGCAACCGCGGCAGCCGCCATCATGCTGTGAAGTCCGGCAGCGATGACCGGCGTGCCGTCCAAATCGCCGTCAACCATCACTTCATGATAAGGGCTTTCCGGTTCTTCGACAGCGAGCACGGCCACTTGCGACGGGGTGTAGCGGCATTTCATGATGTGCCCGGGCCCGTCAAAATCGTGCCGCCGCCCGCTGACTCCCATGACGAAGTGCACGCCGCCCGTGCCGAGCCCCAGATGCACCGCGGTTGTGTTGAGAAGAACTTCATCGCCGGGCTGCACCGGCCCGAGGAGGGTTTCATAATGAATTGCCGGAGCCTGTTCACCGTCAACCATGACGGTAAGTTCAGCAACGCCATCCGTGAACGTACCGACTCGGAGGACGATTCCTGAACGAACGCGCATCATCGCATCGTCCCTCCCCCCATTTCACTCGATTATATGCCTGCTCCCCCAAAAAAACAGGAGCAGGTCAACCGAGTGACCTGCCACAAGGGGTTCGCCTGGATGCTCCCATCACAGGCTACTTTTTCCGTCGATGGGAGCCATGGTTGGACCCGTTTTGATTCGCCGGCGCCTCCAGAACGTCTTTGCGTGAAAGGTTGATTCGGCCCATCCGGTCGATATCGGTCACTTTAACCATGACTTCATCGCCGACGTTGACCACATCCTCAACCTTGCCGACGCGTTCGTGAGCCAGCTTCGAAATATGGATGAGTCCTTCCTTGCCCGGCAGGATTTCCACGAAAGCGCCAAAGTTCATGATGCGTTTGACTTTACCCAAGTAAACCGCGCCGACTTCGACGTCTTTCGTCAAGCTCTCGATGATTTGGATGGCTCTGGCTGCTGCAGTTTCGTCGGATGAAGCAATGAACACGCGGCCGTCGTCCTCGATGTCAATTTCAACCCCGGTCTCATCGATAATCTTCCGGATGACCTTGCCTCCGGGCCCGATGACGTCACGAATCTTGTCAGGCGGAATGTTGATCGTGACAATCCGGGGCGCAAAGCGCGAAATTTCCTTGCGGGGCTCGCTGATGACTTCAGCCATCTTGTCAAGAATGAACAGCCGTCCTTCGCGCGCCTGCATTAATGCTTCCCACAAAATTTCTCGGCTCACGCCGCTGATTTTGATGTCCATCTGGAGAGCGGTCACACCATCGCGCGTTCCCGCTACCTTAAAGTCCATATCCCCGAGTGCGTCTTCGATGCCTTGAATATCGGTGAGGATGGACACATGATCGCCATGCTTGACGAGCCCCATGGCGATGCCGGCGACCGGTTTGCGAATCGGCACGCCTGCGTCCATGAGAGCCAAGGTGCTGCCGCAGACGCTCGCCATCGAAGAAGATCCGTTGGATTCCAACACCTCGGATACGAGGCGCAGTGTGTACGGAAACTCTTCGGCGGAAGGGATGACGGGAACAAGCGCCCGCTCCGCCAACGCACCGTGTCCGATTTCGCGCCGCCCGGGCCCGCGCATCGGTCGCGTTTCACCGACGCTGAAGGCCGGGAAATTATAGTGGTGGAGATAGCGCTTGCGGTCTTCTTCACGCAAGTCGTCGATGATTTGCTCGTCGGACTTCAAGCCCAACGTACAAACAGTGAGCACCTGGGTTTGTCCACGCTGGAACAGACCGGAACCGTGAGCCCTTGGCAACAAGCCGACTTCGCACTCAATCGGTCGAATCTCATTGAGACCACGTCCGTCTGGCCGAATCTTATCGATTGTAATCGCCTTGCGGACGACATCTTTGAGAAGATGGTCGAACACCGCCCGCAAGTCTTTGGCACGCTCTTGGGCCGTTTCCTCGTCCGTATGTTCCGCATAGGCAGTAAACATTTCGAGTTTCAACGCTTCGACGGCCTCTTCACGTGTCGCCTTGTCCGCCGAACGCACGGCAGCGGCAAGCCGATCCCGCAGCCACTCTTCCGCCCATGCCTCGACCTCGGGTTCGATTACGACGAGTTCGGGCTCAATCTTCGGTTTTCCGACAGCCGCACGCATTTCTTCAATCAGTGCGGCGACTTGGCGAATTTGTTCGTGCCCGAACATAATGGCGTCGAGCATGTCTTCTTCAGGCACTTCCTTGGCACCGGCTTCGACCATGATGACCGCCTCGGACGTACCGCCGACGACCAAATCCATATCGGAAGCCGCACTTTGCTCGACGTTGGGATTGACTACCCATTCACCATTGACTCGTCCAATGCGGACGCCACCGACGGGACCTTCAAACGGGATGTCCGAGATGTGGAGCGCTGCCGATGCACCGATCATCGCGGCAATATCGGGCGGATTGTTTTGATCGACCGACAACACGGTAGCGACAACTTGCACATCATTCCGAAAGCCTTCCGGGAAAAGGGGCCGAATGGTTCGGTCGATCATGCGCGCCGCGAGAATGGCGGATTCCGTAGGCCTGCCTTCTCGACGGACAAAACCCCCGGGAATCCTCCCCACAGCATACATTCTTTCTTCGTAGTCGACGAGGAGAGGGAAAAAATCAATGCCTTCACGGGCTTCGGACATGGTCGCTGTCACAAGTACGACGGTGTCACCGTAACGCACCGTAACGGCCGCGTTCGCCTGCTTGGCAAGGCGCCCCGTCGAGATGATAAGGCTCCTTCCTCCGAAATCCATTTGAAACTCGTGACTCATGCTTCATCCTCCATAACGTGATGATGTCCATTGTCGTTGTCATCGATACTGGAGAAGGAGAAAGAGGCGGGAAAACCCCGCCCCTCCCGTTATTTTCTCAAGCCGAGACGTTCGATAAGGTTACGATAGCGCTCGACGTCTTTTTTCTCAAGATAATTGAGAAGCCCTCTCCTTCGCCCGATCATCTTGTACAACCCACGGCGCGAATGATGATCCTTCTTGTGTACACGAAGGTGCTCCGTCAATTCGTTGATGCGGTGGGTGAGGAGAGCAACCTGGACTTCGGGAGAGCCCGTGTCGGCCTCATGGGTGCGGAATTCCTCGATAATCTGCTGCTTATCTTTTTCTCTCGCCATACGTTTCACCTCCATTTACGACAAACAATCGCCGTCGACCAAGGAGTGCGCCGGAGGAACGCGCTCCCTCGTCTACGGTTCATGCGGCCATTTTATCACATGGACCTGCGTAAAGTAAACGAAAGTCCTGCTTCCTTCTTCGCTTCAGCCAAGCGCCGACGTGCAGCGGCAACGTCTTGCTCGATTTGGCGCTTCAGCTGTTCAGGGCCGTCAAATCGAACGATACCCCTCAGGCGATCAAAAAATACAATGCGTATCTCCTCGCCATAAAGATCGCCGTCAAAATCAAGAATATAGCCTTCGACCGTACGTTGATGGTAACCAAACGTCGGTTTTTCACTGATAATCGTGAGTCCGGCTCCGAGGGGATCACCGTCCGCACGTTCGAACGCACTTAAGTACACTCCGTCGGCGGGAATGATCAGTCCGTCTTCCGGATGAACGTTTGCCGTCGGATAACCCAAGGTGCGCCCGCGTCCTTCGCCGCGGACAACTCGGCCTTCGAGCGAAAAAGGATAACCCAGCAGCTCTTTCGCTCCGAGGCAATCGCCCTTTAACAGCAATTCACGGATTCGGCTGCTCGACACCGCTTCTCGACCGATTTCAATCGGATCCACTTGAACGACCTCGAAACCGTACCGAATGCCGAGCTCCCACAGGAGCTGGGCATTGCCTTCGCCCTGATAGCCAAAGGTATGATCGTAACCGACAACGACCACGGACGCACCGAGAGCGCGGGCCACAATGTCTCGGACGAACTGCTCGGCGGAAAGGCGCGAAAAAGCTTGATCGAAACGCGCGACGACAATGCGATCAGCGCCTGCTTCCACCAAGCGTCGATACCTGGTTTCAGCGGTGTTGAGGCGCGCAGGTGCCCGCTCCGGTGCAACGATTTCAAGCGGCAGCCGATCGAACGTGAAGCAGGTCAACACCGGACGCAACGCGCCTTCCGCATTGCTTTTCAACGTTTCGGCTCGCTGGCGGGCCTGAGCGAGTATGGCTTGATGGCCGCGGTGCACGCCGTCAAACGTTCCAAGAGCAACGACCTGCACCGTGCCGGGATCAGGCCGCCGTGCCAGCAGAGCGTCCAATGCAAGCGGGCCTTCGACACGAGATTGCCACATCAAGAAGCACCGGCCCCCTCGTTCGACGATTCAAGAACACAAATGGGCTTCCAAACCGGACGGCCGCTTCTCCGCGTGCCGGATGCAATGGCAATCAACTTCCCGCTGGTCTCATCGTGCAGCCGCACGTAAGGTTGATCGACGGCTTCATGAGGCGCCGGGATCATCTGGCCATGCCCGATTTGCTTCGACTCCGCTCGAGTAAGGTCGAAGCGCGGCAAGTGAGCAACGCCCGCCTCCATGGGTTGGAGAACAGCCTCCGGACCATCCTTGTCGATGATTTCCCGAATCTCTTCGAACGTCTTTGTGTCGGCCAAATGAAAAGGCCCTGATGCGGTTCGCACCAAAAATGACAGATGGGCACCGCAACCGAGATCCCGACCGATATCGGCAGCCAAAGATCGTATGTAAGTGCCTTTGGAACAATCGACGTCGAAAAGAATTCGACTGCCGAACTCCAGATCCAAGGCGTCTTCGGGCCAAATACGAACGATTTGCAGGCGGTAAATGTGGACGGGCCGGGGAGGACGTTCGACGACTTCGCCGCGCCGCGCCGCTTTATACAACCGTTCCCCAGCGATCCGCACGCTGGAAACCATCGGCGGCGTCTGAAGAATCTCGCCTTGGTAGCTCATCATGACGTCGACCAGCCTGGACACCGGCAGCGCAAAATCCGTCGTCACTGAAGTGGTTTTTCCTGCGGCATCCAGCGTATCCGTTTCCACACCGAGCGTGATCTCAGCGCGGTAAGATTTTTGCGTCGCTTGGATGAACTGCACGAGGCGCGTTGCTTTTCCGACACATAAGGGAAGCACACCCACCGCACCTGGATCGAGGGTTCCCGTATGGCCGATCCGCCTTGTTCCGAGCATGCGGCGCATGGCCGCAACTGCGTCATGTGATGTCATTCCCGGAGGTTTCAACAGATTAACGATGCCGTCCAAAACGATTGAAGCACTCCCTTGCGTGAACATGCGAGCCGCATTTCACGTGGTCGCCAATACGGCGCCGATATGTGAAAGCACCGTGGTTTCAGCTTCATCCAAAGTTGCCGTCAAGCGGCATCCTGCAGCCCGTGCATGGCCTCCGCCGCCGAGAGCATGGGCCAACCGGGACACATCGACTGCTGAACGCGAGCGGAACTGCACTTTCACCTCGGTCTCGCCGACTTCTTCCAGGAGGAACACAACCTCCGCACTTTTGACCATGCGCAAATACTGAATCAAACCGCCGCCTTCACCGGCCTGCATGCCGGCCTGCTGTCGCATGGATTCGGTCAAACGGGCATAAACAACCCGCTCGTCAAACGCCGTTTTCACCGTATCGAGCATCTTGGCAACCAGTCGCAAATACGCAAGGCTGTGACTCTCGTACAGGTTTTGTGAGATCCGTGTCGGGTCTGCTCCCGCTTCAACCAAGTGTGCAGCCATCCGAAGCACATGCGAGTCGGTATTGCTGAAACGGAAAGTTCCCGTGTCTCCGGCGAGCCCGGTGTAAAGGAGCGTTGCAGCGTCAGCGTCAATCCCGACCTCGAACGCGTCAAACAGCGTATATACCATTTGCGTCGTAGCCGCGAACTGCGTATCGACCCAATTGAAATGGCCGGTGCCGGGATTGGTGCCGTGATGATCGATGTTGACGATGATTCCGGCGCGTTCGACAAAAGGTTGCGCATTGCCGATGCGTTCCGTACCACAATCGAGCACAATCAAGTGCCGCCATGACTCGCTTGTCACTTGATCGGGCAAAAGCATGTCCTCACTGCCGGGCAAAAATTGTACATGGGCCGGCAGCGGGTCCGGAGTCACCACCACGGTATTTTTCCCCAATGCGAGCAAAAGCCTTTGCATGGCCAAGACCGAACCGGTTGAATCCGGATCGGGATCGATGTGCCCGACAATCATGAAATCATCTTCACGCCGAATGGCATCGAGCAGCGCTTCCGGCGGCCACATACCGCCTTGCTTACTCATGGTCTTCCCTTTCCGGCGCTTCGTCCGTTGCACTCACCCATTCGTCCGCTTCCCTCGCAGGTCCGATTTCGTTGAGTAGTTGATTGATTCGTGCCCCTCTTTCAATCGAACTGTCAAGCCGGAACAAAATTTCCGGAGTGTGGCGCAACCGAATGCGGCGTCCGATTTCCGTGCGAATGAATCCGGTGGCGGCCTCCAAGCCGGCCAAACTCTGCTTTTTCTCGGATTCATCGCCAAAAACGCTCACAAAAATCTTCGCATGGCGCAGATCGTTTGAAACTTCGACGTCAACGACGCTGACGAAACCGATCCGCGGATCTTTCATTTCTCGAATGATGTCGCTGACTTCTTTCTTGATTTCCTCACGGACCCGCTGTACACGCTGCCTTGTGCTCATGGCATTCACCCCGCATGCAATCGCCTTGCGCTCTTCGTCCGAGGGCACAAGCTGCATTGTCACAAAATGTCGATGGAGGCATCGAGAACTTCGGCTTCTCCCATCGCCTCGACATGCTGCAAGACGGCTTCAAGCGCTTTGGACAGAACATAGTGCTGCGAGCCGACGCAGGCAAAAGCGAGCCGCGCCCGCTGCCAGTCATCGGCCGGACCTAGGTCGGCGACGGCGACATTGTGCCGTGCCCGTACGCGGTCGAGCACCGAGCGCACAATCCGCCGTCGATCCTTCAATGAGGTGTTCTGGCGCATCCAAAGCTCTACCGTCAAAATGCCGACCAATACGTCCACTGCCAATTAAAGTTTCCTTGCCACTTCTTCCATGATGTAGGCTTCGATGATGTCGCCTTCCTTGAGATCGTCGAAGCCGGCAACCGACAGCCCGCATTCGTAGTTCTCCGGAACTTCCCGGACGTCGTCTTTGAAGCGTTTCAGCGAACCGAGCTCGCCATCGTGAATGACGACGCTGTCGCGGAGCACCCTCACACGAGCGTCTCGGCGCATCTTTCCGTCTAATACATAGGCACCGGCGACGACGCCGACGTTCGGCACACGGAACAAAGCACGCACTTCCGCCCTGCCGACGTAGACTTCTTTGTAATCGGGATCGAGGAGACCGGCCATGGCCGCCTTGATTTCATCGATTGCCTCGTATATGACCCGATAGAGCTTCACTTCGACGCCTTCTCGTTCGGCCGCCCTGCGAGCCGTTGTCTCGGGCCGGACGTTGAAGCCAATGATCACGGCGTTTGACGTTGCGGCGAGAGCGACGTCGGATTCGTTGATGCCGCCGACAGCAGCATGGACGATGTTCACGCGCACCTCGTCCGTACTGAGCTTCTCGATCGCGTGGCGCAACGCCTCCAACGAGCCTTGCACGTCGGCTTTGAGGATGAGATTGAGATCCTTGACCTCGCCTTCCTGAGCAAAGATTTCGGACAGGCGGATTCTGCCCACACCCGTCTGGGATTCGGTGTACTTGGCTTCTTCAGCTCGTTTGGCCGCCAATTCGCGAGCGGCTTTGTCGTCGGCGACAACTTCAACCGAATCGCCGGCATGCGGTACGTCTTGGAAACCAAGAACGCTTACCGGACGGGACGGACCGGCTTCTTCGACCGTCTCGCCGTCTTCCGTATACATGGCTCGTACGCGGCCGACGATGGTTCCCGCGATGAGGGAATCACCGACGCGCAGCGTACCGGTGCGCACCAACACCGTCGCTACAGGTCCGCGGTTGCGATCGAGCTCGGCTTCAATCACGACACCGAGTGCCGGTCGATTCGGATTCGCCTTCAGATCGTAGATCTCAGCGAGCAGTAAGATCATTTCCAACAAGTTGTCCAGGCCTTCCTTGGTGATGGCCGAAACGGGAACGCAAATGGTGTCGCCGCCCCATTCTTCCGGAACGAGTCCGTGCTCAACCAGCTGCTGTTTGACTCGCTCGACATTGGCGCCCGGTCGATCGATTTTGTTGATGGCCACCATAATCGGCACATCGGCCGCTTTCGCGTGGTTGATGGCCTCCACCGTCTGCGGCATGACGCCGTCGTCCGCTGCGACGACCAACACGGCAATGTCGGTAACTTGCGCTCCCCGCGAGCGCATCGCGGTAAATACTTCGTGGCCCGGTGTGTCGAGGAAGGTAATCAACTGGCCATTGACCTCAACCTGGTAAGCACCGATGTGCTGCGTAATGCCGCCCGCTTCCTTTTCCACGACCCGCGTCTGTCGGATCGCGTCGAGCAAGGTGGTTTTTCCATGGTCGACGTGTCCCATGATGGTGACGACCGGCGGACGCGGCTCCAAGTTGCCGTCGTCTTCCTCGATATCCGTGAAGCGTTCGATACTGCGCTCCTCCGGCCGCGCAACTTCAAATCCGAGTTTTTCAGCCACCGCCGCGGCTGCGTCATGGTCAATGCTTTGGTTGATCGAGGCCATCACACCGGCCTGCATCAAGCTCTTGATAATCGTCGTTGCAGGTACGCCGATGCGATCAGCAAGCTCCTGAACGGTAATGGTATCCGGTATGACCAACGGACCTTGCGGCTTCTGCGCTTCAGCTGCTTGTTGCCCTTTCTGCTGCTCGCGCTGAGAGTTCGCACGGCTGCGCTGTTTGGTGCGTCGAGTCCGTGTGCCGGTACTGGCCGAACCGGAGGCTTCAGCTTGCGCTGCCGCCGTGCGCGAGCCGGCTGCACCGCTCGCCTTCTTCCGCTGCTGTTCGCTGCGCGCCGCCTGACGATTTGCCTGACCGGATGCGGCAGCCGAAGCGGCCCGGCTTGCAGTTGCTCGGTCTCGCTGTACGGGCGCTTCGTCGACACGCGCTTTCGCGGATCGCGCTTCCGCCTCAAGCGGATCGGTCGCATCGGCGGTCGATTCCGGACCTCGAACACGTCGGATCGGTGACCGAGGTGCATTGCCTGCAGGCGATGAGAGTGTTTGCCGCGAGGGAGTCGTCGCCTTTTGGCGCTGACCCGCCTGCTTGCTCGGCGTAGACTTGGCTGGCTTGGCCTGGGCTTGAACATCTTCACGCGCAGCGTTTGGAGCATCGACCGTCGGCTGCTCGGTCTCTTGACGTTTGACAGCTTCCGCTGCTGGAGGCTTCACCGTTTCGGCTGCCTTGGCGCCGTTGGCGGACGCCGCCGGCGACTGCTTCGCCGCTTCGGCCGCAGTCGGCGCTTCGGTGGCCGCTTTTGCCGTTGCAGGCTTCATCTGAAGCGATTCAACCTGCTTTGCCGGTGCTGCTTGCGCCTCTGCCGCTGCAGCAGAACGCGACTGAGGTACGGCCGCCTTCTTGTTTTGCTTGAGAAGCTGCCGTACACGTCGGGCAGGGACCCGCTCGACCACGCTCATATGGTTGGTCGGCTCCGCACCGACTTCCCGCAGCAATTCAACTGCGCGGGGAATGGGAATGTCCAGGTTATCAGCCAGTTCGTAAACTCGCATTTTCGCCATCAAGGCATCACCTCTGCTTTTCTTCCGGATCCAATGAACGCCGAATAGCCCGAGCAAATTGGGCATCCATGACAGCGATGGCAGCCCGCGGCGATTTGCCAATCGCCAAGCCCAGGGCGTCGCGATCCGTATCCAACTCAACAAGCGGCACCTGCATGCGCTCTGCAAGCCGAACGAACCGTTCTTTCGTTGCCGCGGCGGCATCGCCGGCCAGGACAACCAAGCGGGCTTTTCGCCGTTCAAGTGCCATACGAACTCCCGTTTCTCCCGATACGACTTTACCCGCGGCCTGTGCGAATCCCAACAAGGTTAAAACACGTTTTTCTACCGGGTCGTTCATCCTCATGCCTCACGACGAAACTGACAGACGTTCCCGCAAACGCTCCAACACGTCCGGATCCACCGGAACCCGCAAAGCACGCTCCAACGCTTTACGCTTGACAGCTTCGTCCAAGCAATTGACGTCGGGGCATACGTACGCGCCGCGCCCCGGCATTTTACCGCCTGTATCGATGTCAACCGTTCCGTCCGGCTGGCGCACGACTCGCACCATTTCCATCTTTGGGCGTACCGTCCGACAGCCGACACAAGTGCGTTCAGGCAGTTTGCGGCGTTTCATCCCCATGCGCTTCATTCCTTCGGATCATTGTCGATCAACTTGGCCAACTCCGACAGATCGCGTAGAACACGCTTGCCGTCACGTTTCTCTTTGTCGTCCTTTTTCTTAGCCGACGGCTTCTTGATCATCGGCTTGGACTTCAGACCGACGACCGGCGCCGGTTCATGGAGACCCGCTTCTTCCGGATCCACCTCGAACAGCGACGGCAATGGATCATCCTCATCATCGGCGTCCACCATCAATTCATCGAGCGATTCTTCCATCTTGGCCCGCTTGCGCTTCGGTTTGCTCGGTGCGGGTTCGATTTCGGAATCGTCCTCGTCGAGTTCCATCTCCAACTCATCGACGTCCATTTCGTCTTCCGGCTCGTCGTCTTCCTCGAATTCCGGAGCCAAGTCGTCATAAGATTCCAGCGCGTCTTCCACCTCGTCGAATTCCTCGTACGTTTCCACTTCAGGAGCCGCAGCGACTTCTTCTGCCAGATCCGAAGCGCTGGACGCTTCCGCTTCAACCAACGCCTCTTCCACAGCTTCGATCTGCTCAGGTGCCGCAAGTTCCACCGCTTCTTCCTCCGCGTCATGCGACGTGTCACCGAAAATGTCGGGCAGCGCGCCTTTGGGTTGAAGCGCCTCCAGTGCTATCAATTCACGCATTTGCGTTTCACTCTTGATGTCAATTTTCCAACCCGTGAGCCTGGCGGCCAACCGTGCGTTTTGCCCTTCCTTGCCAATGGCCAAGCTGAGCTGATGGTCCGGCACCACGGCACGGGCTGATTTTTCAAACGGATCGATAATCACTCGCACGACCTTCGATGGGCTTAATGCGTTGGCAATGAAGCGGTCGGGCTGTGGATCCCAGGCGACAATGTCGATTTTTTCGCCGCCCAATTCGTCGACAATCGTTTGCACACGCATGCCGCGCGGACCGACACATGAGCCTACCGGATCGACGTTGCGATCCGACGAATAGACGGCGATTTTGGAGCGATTGCCGGCTTCACGGGCGATGGCTTTGATTTCCACGATGCCGTCGTGAATTTCAGGCACTTCAAGCTCGAACAAACGTTTGAGCAGACCCGGGTGGCTGCGGGAAACATACACTTGAGGTCCCTTGGTCGTTTTCTTCACATCGGCGATATACACTTTGAGCCGGTTGCCACGCTGATAATTGTCTCGCTGAACCTGTTCAGACGGGGGCAGCACGGCTTCGACCTTGCCGAGGTCAATGATGACGTTGCGGTGTTCATGTCGCTGCACGATTCCCGTCATGATGTCGTCTTTGCGATTCGAAAACTCTTCGTAAATCAAGGCGCGTTCGGCTTCGCGTATGCGCTGAATGACTACCTGCTTCGCCGTTTGCGCTGCAATACGGCCAAAATCTTTCGGAGTCACTTCGATTTCTACAATATCGTCGAGTTCGTAGCTGGGGTCAATCGCCTGTGCTTCTTCGAGCGAAATTTCGTTGGCCTCATCGAGCACCTCGTCGACAACGTCCTTGCGAGCAAACACACGTATTTGTCCAGTCTTCTCTGCTATATCGACGCGGATGTTGAGCGTGTTGCCATGGTATTTTTTGTAGGCTGAGACCAAGGCAGCCTCGATGGCTTCAAACAAAATTTCCTTCGAGATGCCCCGCTCTTTTTCCAGCTCGTTCAGAGCCCCAACCAACTCCAGGTTCATGCTCTTTTGTTCCTCCTCCGCAGGTGTCGACATCTGCTTTCAAGCCCGTCATCAGATGTCTGGAACTAGTCGGGTCCGGCTCACTTTGTCAAACGGAAGGCGCACTTCTTCCCCATCTACGGTGAGCACTACCTCGTTGTCTTCCAATCCTTTAAGCAATCCACGCCAATTTTTTCGGCCATCGATGGGCCCATAGGTGCTTACCCGCACTTCTCTGCCCGCAAAGCGCTCATAATCAGCAGGCTTCACCAGTGGGCGGTCCAAGCCAGGTGAAGATACTTCGAGTGTGTATGAACCCGGGATGGGATCTGCCTCGTCCAGTGGGTCGCTGACCGCTTGGCTGACTGCCAGACATTCTTCATGGCCAATACCGTTCGGACCGTCAATCGTCAGGCGGAGAACCCATGTAGGCCCCTCTTTGGCGTATTGCACTTCCACCAATTCGAGCCCTAAGTTTTCAATAATTGGTTCCACAATCGCCTGTACCTCTTTGATGATTGTCCGCTTCCCCACCAACCCCACTCCTCCGCGAGATTTGAAGACTGTGTCTGCTGCGCTTCCTCAAGTCCACAATAAAAGAGTGGGGATACCCCACTCTTGGACAAACGGTAGCGGCGAAAAGACCGCCCACAACTACACAATCACCCTTCGATGCCTCTAGTATACCATCGGAGTATCCTAATGGCAACGACCTTCAGAACAACGAGAGCTGATCGGACTCCGGCAGGTCGCCCAACGCGCCGTGTCTTTCCAGCGTCTCGATCACCGTGCGGCTGACGCCGGCTCGCCTGCGCAAATCGTCGATGCTCGTAAACGGACGTTCCTTCCGCGCCTGAATGATGCTCTCCGCCGCCGATGCACCGATGCCGGAAAGCGACAAGTAAGAACAGCGCAGTCCGGTTTCACCCACTTGGATGAATTCCCTTGCTTCGGAGGTGTACAAGTCGACCGGAAGAAAGTGAATGCCTCGCGCCACCGCTTCAGCCGCCACTTCAAAAACCGTGGCGATGCTTCGCTCACGGGGCGTCGCATCATTTCCTTTCTTCTCGATTTCCTGCAGCGTCTGCCGAATGCCTTCGGCGCCCAACACGAACCGGTTGGCATCGCAGTCATCGGCTTTAATGCTGAAGTACGTGCGATAGAAAGCAACCGGATAATGTACCTTGTAGTACGCGATGTAAAACGCCATTACAGCATATGCGACCGCGTGCGCTTTCGGGAACATATAGGATATTTTCTTGCACGACTCAATGTACCATTCCGGCACGTTGTGCGCCCGCATGGCTGCTTCTTCGTCCGGAGTGAGCCCACGTCCACGACGCACCTGCTCCATGATGCGAAACGCCAATGACGGCTCAAGCCCCTTGCGCATGAGGTAAATCATGATGTCATCACGTGCCGCGATCGTCTCGGAAAGCGTCACGGTTCCCGAACGGACAAGGTCTTGAGCATTGTTCAACCATACGTCGGTGCCGTGGGACAGCCCCATGATGCGGACCAAGTCGGCGAAAGTCTTTGGCCTTGTATCCGCTAGCATTTGTCGCACGAAGGGAGTTCCATACTCGGGTATACCCAAGGTGCCCACCGGTCCGCCTGCATCTTCTTCCGAAATGCCGAGGCTTTCCAAGCCCGAAAAAATTTGCATGGTTTTGGGATCGTCGAGCGGAATGTCCGTCGCCTTGGTGTTCGTCATGCGTTCGAGCATGCGGATGACCGTCGGACCGTCATGACCCAGAATATCCAGCTTGACCAGCTGATCGTGAATGGTGTGGAAGTCAAAGTGGGTGGTGGTCACGCCGGTGTCGCGGTCATTTGCCGGATACTGAATCGGCGTGAATTCGTGGATGTCGCGCCCTTTCGGCACGACCATCAAGCCACCGGGATGCTGTCCGGTGGTGCGCCGCACGCCCGTGATCCCCTTGACCAGGCGATTGACTTCGGCCGAACGCACCGCCCGTCCCCGGTCTTCGAGATATTTCTTCACGTAGCCGTAGGCGGTGCGCTCCTTCAAGGTGCTGATGGTACCCGCTCGATACAGGTTTTCCGCACCGAACAGCGTCTCGGCGAATTTATGCGCACGGCTCTGGTATTCACCGGAAAAATTCAAGTCGATATCGGGCACCTTGTCTCCTTCAAAACCGAGAAATGTTTCAAAAGGAATGTCAAATCCGTCCCGCCGGAGCGGTTTGCCGCATGTCTCACAATTTTTCGGCGGCAAATCGGGACCGGCGCCGACCGAGCCGTCGTCAAAGATTTCAAGATAGTGGCAATCCGAACATACATAGTGCGGCGGCAGCGGATTCACTTCGGAAATGCCGCATAAGTTCGCCACGAGAGACGAGCCGACCGATCCTCTGGATCCTACCATGTAACCATCTTCGATCGATTTCCGCACCAATTTGTGTGCAATGAGATAAAGGGATGCGTATCCATTTCCTATGATCGAATTGAGCTCCCGGTCGATGCGCTTTTGAATGTATTCCGGAATCGGATCACCATAGCGCGCTTTGGCCGTTTCAATAGTCATCCGCCGAATTTCCTCTTCGGCTCCTTCGAGATACGGCGGATGGAATCCACTCGGAATCGGGCGCAATTCTTCGATGCTGTCGGCAATGGCTCGCGGATCCTCAATGACAACTCGCCGAGCTTCTTCCTCTCCCAGGTAGGCAAATTCTTCAAGCATTTCTTGCGTCGTTCGCAAATAAAGCGGCGTCGGTTGTTCGACGTCGGTAAACCCGTGACCGGCCATGATAATGCGCCGAAAAATCGCGTCTTCCGGATTGAGAAAATGCACGTCTCCGGTCGCGACAACGGGCTTCCCGAGTCGACGGCCCAGCTGAACGATTTTTCGGTTGATGTCGGCCAACGCTTCCCGGCTGGGCACTCGACCTTGATCCACATGGAATTGGGTGTTGTCGAGCGGTTGAATCTCAAGATAGTCGTAGAACGAAGCGATTTTTTCCAGTTCTTCGTCCGGCTGTTGGTTGAGAATCGCTTGATACAGTTCCCCGGCCTCGCACGCGGAACCGACGAGAATACCTTCACGCAGCTTCTGAAGTACGTCCCGCGGAATGCGAGGGCGCCGGTAAAAATAATTGATGTGCGATTCCGAAATGAGTCGGTACAAGTTTTTCAGCCCGGTTTGGTTTTGCGCGAACAGTACAATGTGATACATCCGCTCCGATCGATCCGGACTGTTGACCAAATAACCTTCGACACCGTACAAAATCTTGATCCCGTACTTTTTCCCTGCTGCGTACGCCCGCGGAAACGCTTGTACCACTCCGTGGTCGGTGATGGCGATGGCCGGATGTCCCCAGCGAGCCGCTTGCTCAATGACGGCATCGATGTCGGTAGCGCCGTCCAGCGCACTCATTTTGGTGTGAAGGTGCAGCTCGACCCGCTTTTCAGGTGCGTCATCGACTCGCAAATTAGGAGGCTCTATTCGCATGATGTCACGCGGAAAGAGCGTCAGCTCTTGCGTGAAGTTGTCGTGCTCGAGACGGCCGCGAGCACGGATCCACATGCCTTCTTTGAGGTCGGGGACGTCTTCGTTCTCTTCGATGAATACTTTGGCGGAAAGGCTGTCCGTCCCATCGCTGAAATCGAAGAGAAGCATGCGGCGCCCGGATCGCATCGTGCGAATTTCCAGCGAAAAGATTTCTCCCTCGACGACAATGCTCCGCTCTTCGTCGTCAATAGTTTCCATTTTCACGGCCTGCTGCTTAATTTCCGATCCCAAAAGCACCTGGTCGCCGGCTTGATCTCCCGGCCCGTTCGCCAAAACTTGTTCCGGTCCGCCCGAGCGCACCAATTCCATAATGGTTTCCATGTAATCGTCTTCAAACTCATCGAATTCATCAACATCGTCCGGCTCGCCCGGTGCCGTGGCTTCCATCGACGGCGGAGGGGTCGGTTGTTCCGGAACGGCAGCCTGAACCAAGATGTGCCGCACACCGGGAATTTTTTGCGCAACGGATTGGCACACCGCGTCGATGTGGCCAGCCAAATCGGCAGGCATGGAATGAACGTGCAAAACCCACTTCGACTCTTGGGGATATACATCGACCCGTTGGATCTGCAACACCCGAATGCGTTCATCGGCGGCGACGTCAGCTCCGGTGACGTCGATGAGATGGCCGACTGTTGCAGCAGACGTCGACGGTTGAACTTCGTATACGGAAACCATCGCGGGCGCGATCCTCCCCTTACACATCCTTTTGACCTTCTGACATAGAAAGTACGCCTGTGCAAGGCGTACGTCGATCGGCAGGAAAGCGAGGTTTAGGCGAGCTTACCAGGACAGTCGAATAATTTCCCAGTACATGCGCAAACGAGCTCTAAACCCTTTCCAAAAGCCCAGTTTTTCTTCTTTCATTACCTGGGCCATGTTCTTCAGTCGAACATGAACGACAGGCAGATCTTCCTTCTCCGCATAGCGGGACAGGGCAACTTCAACACCGTAGCGCTTGTTTTCAATTTCGGGCACGGAATCGATGATAGAGTGCAGCATCGCACGCTGCCCCGACAAGAAGGGAGCGAGCTTTTGGGCCAGATCGGTGGCAAACCGCCCGTCATCGAATATGCCTACACTCATTGCTGCACGGCCATTTCGCACCGGCTCCAACATGTCAGCGATATGCTTCAAGGTCAAACCGATCAGATCGGCGTCGATGAAGAGAAGGATCTCTGCATCAGTGTTGTTGGCACCGATTTTCATGGCACCGCCCTTCCCGACGTTCGCAGGAAGGTCGATGACCCGAACTCGGTACCGCGCTGCGACCTCTGCCGTATTGTCGGTCGATCCGTCATTGACGACGATCACTTCGTCGATTAAAGGGGACCGCGTCAATACGGAAAGCACGCTACCGATATTCTTCGCTTCGTTGTATGCGGGGACGATGGCCGCGATCTTCAAGTGAACGCCCCCTTGCCCTATGGATTGCTTATCGATTCGCCAATATCCAATTTCATCAATACGTGTTGAACCACATCTTCAATACCGATCGTTTCAGTTTCACCCGTTCGGCGCCATTTCAATTCAACGCAGCCTTCGGCCAGCGACTTGGGGCCGATGGTAATACGCACCGGATAACCGATCAGGTCGGCGTCGTTGAACTTGACCCCCGGCCGTTCCTCTCGGTCGTCGAGCACCGTCTCGATACCGCTTGCCCACAATTGTTCGTAGAGCTGCTCGGCTGTACGCATGTGCTCTTCATCTTGCGGTCGAATGGGGATAATAACCGCATGATACGGCGCGACGGAGGGGGGCCAGCATATGCCGTGTTCGTCGTGGTGCTGCTCGATGATCGCCGCCATGGTCCGACTGACGCCAATGCCGTAGCACCCCATGACGTAAGGCTTTTCCTTCCCGTCTTCGTCCAAAAAATGCGCTTCAAAAACGGATGAGTACTTAGTACCTAGTTTAAACACTTGACCGACTTCGATTCCGGTCGCTTGCCGCAGCTGCTCTCCGCACTTGGGACACTGGTCGCCGGCCGTCACCGTGCGAATATCCGCCACTTGATGCGCCCGGAAATCACGCTCCCAGTCGACGTGCACAAAGTGTGCATCCGCCCGATTGGCACCGGTCACCGCGTCAATGGCACCTTCAATTTCTAAATCGGCCACAATGTGAACGTTTTCGGGCAGACCGACTGGACCGGCAAAGCCAACCGGCGCTCCGGTTAGTGTTTCAATGGTTGTTTCGTCGGCCAGCCGCACTTCCTCTACTCCGAGGACACGTGCGAGCTTCACCTCATTGACGTCGCGGTCGCCCCGAACGAGCGCAGCGACAGGCCGATCATCAGCCAGGTAAAGGAGCGTTTTGATCATGCGCTGCGGTTCAACGGACAGAAATGCGGTCAACTCTTCGATGGTGCGCACGCCCGGAGTTTCAATCTGCCGCATCTCCTGAGAGCGGCTTTCTGGCCATGGCGTGGGCACCGCGGCGGCCTTCTCGACATTCGCAGCAAAATCACAAGCCTCACAAAAAACGACCACGGCCTCACCGACGTCAGCCAACACCATAAATTCGTGAGACGAGCTCCCACCGATGGCACCCGTATCGGCTTCAACCGCCCGCGTGTTGAGACCGCAGCGGGCAAATATGCGCTCGTACGCTTGGTACATTTTCTTGTAGGTGACATCCAAAGACGCTTCGTCCCGGTCAAACGAATAAGCGTCTTTCATGATGAACTCGCGCCCGCGGATAACGCCGAAACGCGGCCGAATTTCGTCACGATACTTGTTCTGAATTTGATAGAGCGTCAAGGGCAGTTGTCGGTACGATTTGACATCGGCTTTGACAAGATGGGTGATGATTTCTTCATGCGTCGGTCCGAGGCTGAAAAACCGACCGTGTCGATCCTTCACTCGGAACATTTCGTCGCCGTAAGCTTCCCACCGACCGGATTGATGCCATAATTCGGCCGGCTGCACGATCGGCAGCATCAACTCTTGGCAACCGACACGGTCGAGTTCTTCCCGAATGATTCGTTTGATTTTCTGCAGCACCCGGAAGCCAAGCGGCAAATAGGTGTAAATGCCTGCCGCCGACCGCCGAATCAGACCGGCGCGCAAAGACAGTTGGTGGCTTACCACCTCGGCCTCGGCAGGAACCTCACGTAGTGTCGGTGCATAACCTTCACGCATGCGCATGCTGTAATCCCATCCGTTTCTACTTCGTTTCAGGCTCGAAAAAAGCCGTTACGATCCAAAATTTTCAATGTCATGTATGGTCGCGAAGATCATCAAGAGCAACAGCAAACTGAGCCCGATCATCTGCGCTATTCCTTTTGACCTGGCGCTCAACGGTCGGCGGCGGATCATTTCGATGATCACGAACAACAGGCCACCGCCGTCGAGAATGGGAATCGGCAGCAAATTGAAAATCGCAATGTTAATGCTCAAAAGCGCGGTGAGTTGAAGCAACGCCAATATACCGGCTTGGCTTGCCGCACCGGTCAATTGGAAGATTCCGATCGGGCCGGACAGCTCGGCTTGTGCTCTGCCGGCGAAAACTTCACTGATCCAGAAGTAAAACGTCTTGATCACGGAGCCGGTATATCGAATACCGTCCCCCAACGATTTCATGATGCCCTGCTGGATGCCAGCAGGTACCATAGTAAGTTCAACCCCTAATATGGGGACTCCTCTCTCCGGATCGATCGTTGGAGTAACGACGAGATGTTCGACAGCACCATCGCGGACGACTTCAAGGCGCACCGGCTGTTCCCCGACGGCTTGAATACGCCTGATCAGTTCGCCTGCATTCAAACCCCGTACGTTTTCATCATTGATTCCGACGATGAGATCACCCGGTTGGAGGCCGGCGACGTCGGCCGGCAAGCCCTCGTGAACATTGACCACCGCGACCGCAAGTGTCATGAACAGGCCAGCGTAAATCAGGACCGCCAACACAAAATTCATCAACGGGCCGGCGGCTAAAATGGCCATGCGTTGGAGAGGATGTTTGCGATGAAACGCCCGCTCGCCGTCTTCATTGGTTCCGACGAGTTCATCCGGCAGGTTTTCGGTCGGCTCCATACCGGCAAGCTTCACGAACCCGCCTAAGGGGATCACCCGAATGGCATAAAGGGTTTCTCCCCATCGCTTCTGGAACAACGCCGGGCCGAATCCGAGCGCAAACTCATGCACTTGCACCCCATTGAGTTTCGCGACCAAGAAATGTCCGAGCTCGTGGACGAACACGAGCATGCCAAAAACGACGATAAAGGCGACGACGTTCTGGAGCGTCCCTGCGAATTGGGTCAAGTCGATCTGCAACGGGACAAGAAGCTCGGAAACCAATTGCATGCGCGTGATGTCTCCTTAATTGCGGCGGAATTGCCGACATACTTATCGTTGAATGAGCCTGCGAGCATATTCGCGGGCCCAACGGTCGGCAGCCAGCACCGTTTCGAGTTCTGCCGACTCTTTATCATGTGCTTCCAAGGTCGCTTCAATTAAACGCGGGATGCCGAGAAAGCTGATTTCACCACGCAAGAACGCATATACGGCAACCTCATTGGCGGCGTTGAGCACGGCGGGCATCGTGCCGCCTTCTTTGCAGGCGGTCAACGCGAGCTCGAGACAAGGGAAACGCTTAACGTCCGGCGGCTCGAATGTGAGATCACGCAGTTGGCGCAAATTCAGGCGTTCAATGTGTCTCGGAGCGTGGTTCGGATACCACAGCGCATAGGCGATCGGCAAGCGCATGTCGGCTACCGCGAGTTGAGCGAAGAGGCTGCCGTCGCGGAACTCGACAAACGAATGTACCAGACTTTGCGGGTGGACGACGACGTCAATTCGCTCCAGAGAAAGCCCAAAGAGATGGTGCGCCTCAATCACCTCGAGTCCCTTGTTCATCAGCGTGGCCGAATCAATGGTAATTTTCCCGCCCATGTTCCACGTCGGATGGCGCAGCGCTTGTTCCGGTGTGGCTTGTTCCAGCTCTTCCCACGACGCCGTGCGGAACGGTCCTCCCGACGCCGTCAAAGTGATGAGCTCAACGTCATCCAGCGAACGTCCTTGAATCAATTGAAAAACCGCGCTGTGCTCGCTGTCTACCGGAATGAGCGGATCGGATATGCCTTGCTCCTTGGCCCGGGCAACCCGATCCATGACCAAATCCCCTGCAGCTACCAGCGTTTCCTTGTTAGCCAACGCCACGCGCTTACCAAGTTCCAATGCCTTGAGCGTAGGCAGCAGCCCGGCAAAGCCGACGACAGCGACAATGACGATGTCAACATCATCCCGGCTCACCGCTTCGATAAGAGCCTCATCACCGCTCCCGATGTCGATCGAATCGTGTACGCGGTCACGCAGACGAGCCGCGGCCGCCCGATCTGCAAGTCCCGCATACCGCGGGCGGAAGCGTTGAATTTGTTCCGCAAGCGCCTGATCGTCGGATCCGGCGCACAGAGCTGCGACTCGAAATGCTCCATTGCTGCGCTCGATGACGTCAAGGGCCTGTCTACCGATCGACCCCGTGGAGCCGAGAATGGCAACACCTTTAGCGTTTGATGTCAACACCGTCAAACTGCTGGTCCTCCTTAACTGCAACGAACACGTCGCACGAGCGCGCCGACGCCATGATCGGCCCTCGCCTCGCGCCTTTCACTCACCGTTCGATCCGCCTGCATTATACCACAAATCACCGGGGCGTCATGGGCCGGTATGCGACGGTATAGGCAGCTTTCACACAAATGGCCACGCAGGGACCAAGCCACAATCCGTTGACGCCCAAAAGCTGCACTCCCAAATAGAGCGCCAACAACATGGATACCGGATGGAGACCGACTGTCGACTGCACAATCTTCGGTTCCAAAAGCTGACGTGCGACAATCAATGCGAGCCAAAACGCCGCGAGGCCGACGGCACGATCCAAGCGGCCGACGACCACCGAGTAAACGATGACGGGAACAAAGACGCCGCCGGGCCCTATAACCGGCATGAGATCAAACAATCCGGCAGCCATGCCCAATAGCCAGGCGTAGCGAACACCGAACAGCAGCAAAGCCGTAGTTGTCAGCACGGTGGTGATCATGACGAGGATCGCCTGAGCTTTGACTAAACCGAGGAGCCCAGTGACCATGTGCCCACGCATTTCAAGGAAGCGCGCTCGCCAATGAGGGGGAAGAAACTGGAGCAAGAAATTCGCAATGCCGCGCTGATCGCGGCTGAGAAAATAGGTTGTGATGGTTGCCACGAGCATGGCAAAGAGAAAATTGGGGACGCGTTGAATTTGATTGAGGAGCGCGGTTGCCATATTCGCCAAAAATCGGCTCGCTCCATCGACAGCGTAAGCGTGCATTTCATTGAAAGGTTGAGGCAGCCGAGCAACCAGGCTCTCTGTCCGCAGAAGCCATTCATTGAACCAAATTTGCCATGACTCGGCGTGTTCTGGCAAGCGACGCAGCAGCGCCTCGATTTCGATGACGATATTTCCGACGACAAAAGCCAGCACAGCGGTTCCGAGTGCGATGACCGCGACGAGGACGCTGAGGACCGCCGCACCGCGGGGCATCCCGAAGCGGGTTTGCAGCACGTGTACGGGCCGATCGATCAACGCGGTCAAAGCGAGCGACAGCAAAAAAGGCAGCAGAAGGGGCAACAGCCAATAGAGCACGGCCAGAGTCAGCACAGCTGCAACGCCTGCAAAGGCAAGTGTTCGGAGCGAAGGGTGATGCACCTATCTCACCCCATCAACCACTCCTTCAGCAGGAGGGTTTGACCGTAGTAGACGACCACGGCGGCAAACAACAGGCTGTCGAATCGGTCGATGATACCGCCATGCCCAGGCAACAGACCACCCGTATCTTTGATCCCGCTTTCCCGTTTTAAAGCGGACGCCGCCAAATCGCCGAGCTGACCTGCTGTCGAAATGAATAGCCCCATCGCCGCTCCGGCCGGCCATGCCAGGTCGGAAACGAAATAGGCGAACAGAGCCCCGAACACACCGGTCGCAGCGAGCCCCGTCAAAGAACCTTCCCAAGTTTTGTTCGGACTGACGGCGGGAAGCAGCTTTCGCCGTCCATAAGCTCGTCCGCCGAAATACGCTGCGCTGTCCGATATCCAGATCCCAAGGGTGACCATCAACGTCGTAAGAAAGCCATCGGGCCCTTCGCGCAGCAAGACGAGATGACTGAAAAAGCCCCCTACGTAAATGACCCCGAGAAGTGTCCCCCCGACACCGCGCAGGGGCTTTCGCTGAGGGGCAAAAATCTCACGCACAAAAGCGGCCAAGGCAATGCCGCAGATCAAAGGAAGAACCCATTCGGCCGCGGTCGTCTCCGTCGATACATATGCGAGCCGCACAAAGAGAAGACCACCGACGATGATGAGCAGCGGTTCAGGTGTTCGCTTTGCCTCGGGGCGCTGCAAAAGCCGTGCAATTTCCCAGCTGCCCAAAGCAGTCAACAAGCCAATAAAGAGCGCCCAAGGCAGGCCTCCTACCCAGAGCGCGTACAAAAACACGGGAATGCCCAACGCGGCTGTGATGATGCGGGTGACCACCTACG
The DNA here is from genome assembly GCA_937983075.1 of uncultured bacterium. Classification (GTDB taxonomy): domain Bacteria; phylum Bacillota; class Limnochordia; order DTU080; family JAAYLA01; genus CALKAQ01. Next base: position 39,513 of record CALKAQ010000095.1, read on the forward strand.
AAGGCAACCTCCCGAAACGTCGATCTCTGCACTGGAAATCGAGGATGGCATCACGGAGATCGGCGGGACTGAAATCGGGCCAATACGTAGGCGTAACCCACAACTCGGCGTAAGCCAATTGCCAAAGAAGGAAATTGCTCAAGCGGTGTTCACCGCCTGTGCGAATCAGCAAATCAGGGTCAGGCATTTCTGCGGTGTGCAGATGCTGTGCGAACACTTCTTCATCAATCGCGTCGGGGGTCAATTCGCCCCGTGCGACTTTTTCCGCAATTTTCCGCGCGGCCGAAGTGATGTCCGCACGTCCGCCGTAATTCCAAGCCACGTTCAAGGCAAGCTTGTCATTGTTGGCTGTTTTCTCTTCGGCATACTTGATGCGTTCGAGAATTGAAGGGCTCAACTTTTCGCGGTGGCCGAGGATGCGTATGCGCACGCCGTTGCGATGGAGGTTCTCAAATTCCCGCTCCAGCACCTCTTCGAGCAAGTGCATCAAGAAATGGACTTCCTTGCGCGGGCGCCGCCAATTCTCAGTGGAAAATGCAAACACCGTCAGCATGGGCACGCCCAAATTCCCGCATTCGTAAATGATATTGCGCAAGGTTTCAACACCGGCGCGATGCCCGGCGGAGCGCATTAATCCGCGTTCTTTGGCCCAGCGTCCGTTGCCGTCCATGATTACTGCTATGTGACGCGGTAAGGCCTTCGGGTCAAGCTGCGCCGCCTTCTGTTCAGTCGGCGAAGATGCCCGATTCAACATGGTCGATCGCCCCACTCTTCAGCGGCACACGTGCACCAAATTTCGTTGCCCCGGATCATCTGCCGCACGACTCGCAGCGTTCCTTGCCCAGGGCCTTTCGGAGAAGCGGTAAACTCTTGGTGAAGTTGGAGGCCATGATCGGCTGCCGTTTTGACGGCTTGTTCCCATTCATAGCCAACGAGGTCTACCAAAGGCTTGTTCGCTTCATCGCTCATAGGTCAGACCTCCATGATCTCTTTCTCTTTCACCTCGAGCAGTTCGTCGATTTTCTTGATGTAGCGGTCGGTCAATTCTTGAACGAGCGTCTGCGCTCGCCGCAAATCGTCCTCGGAAACCTCGCCGTTCTTTTCAAGGTTCTTAATATCGTCGTTGGTTTGGCGTCGAATGTTTCGAATGCTGACTCGCCGTTCTTCGGCTTCTTTGCGGACCAACCGGACAAGCTCCTTACGGCGCTCCTCCGTCAGTTGAGGCAGCTGAATGCGGATGATTGCCCCGTCATTGCTTGGCGTTAAACCCAAATCGGATTGCAGAATGGCCTTTTCGATGTCTTTAATCGCCGATTGATCCCATGGTTGAATAACAATGGTGCGAGGTTCGGGAACGCTGATGCTCGCCAGTTGGTTCAACGGCGTCATCGTTCCGTAATATTCGACTTCGATGCGTTCGACTAATGAAGGATGGGCACGTCCGGTGCGAATTCCGGCGAAATCTCTTTTTGTGGCGGCAATTACGCCTTCCATTCGCTTTTCAGCGTCATTCATCAACTCGTCGATCATCAATCAATGGCGCCTCCTATGGTCGTTCCGAGCTTTTCACCCATGCAAGCGCGATATATACTGTTGGGCGCGTCAAAGTCAAAAACTATAATAGGAATTTTGTTGTCCATGCAAAGCGATGCGGCAGTGGAATCCATGACGCCGAGGCCGTTCTGCAGGATATGGAGATAATCGATATGGTCGTATTTCAAGGCATTGGGATTGACCCGCGGGTCGGAGTCATAGACGCCGTCGACACCTCGCTTCGCCATCAAGATGACGTCGGCTTCAACCTCTGCAGCCCGCAGCGCAGCGGTCGTATCGGTTGAGAAAAACGGATTGCCCGTTCCCGCGGCGAAAATGACGACACGGCCTTTTTCGAGATGTCGAATCGCCCGACGGCGAATGTAAGGCTCTGCAACGGCCCGCATTTCAATCGCAGTTTGAACACGGGTTTCCATCCCGAGATTTTCCATGGCATCTTGGAGTGCCAATGCGTTGAGTACTGTTGCGAGCATCCCCATATAATCGGCCGTCGAACGGTCCATGCCTTGGGCACTGCCTTGAGTGCCCCGCCAAATGTTTCCGCCGCCGACCACCACGCAAACTTGAACGCCACGGTCCCGAACTTGCTTCAGTTCCCTTGAGACCCGGTTGAGGACCGAAAGGTCAAGTCCCTGCCCGAGCTTGCCTGCCAAGGCCTCACCGCTCAATTTCAGCACTACTCGCTTATATACGAGATCTTCCATCCCTAACCCGCCTCACAGCTTTTCGGCATGATTGCTGCTTAATTATTCACCCATTGTCAAGAGTATCCTTTCAAGCCGTCAGCATGAATCCCAGCGATGAAAGAGACACCCGTAAAAATGGGTGTCTCTTTTTTATTATGCTTCCGCTGAGGTGTCTGCTGACACAGTGTCGACGCCCTCGCCCTTTTCGAAACGAACGAAGCGGCGCACGACGATGTTCTCTCCAAATGTGGCGATGGCTTCTTGCACGACTTCATTCACGGTCTTGTCGCTGTCTTTCACGAAGGGCTGCTCAAGCAGGCAGATTTCCGAGAGATACTTGTCCAACCGGCCTTCAACAATTTTGTCAATGATGTGCTCGGGCTTGCCTTCTTCCTTCGCAGCTGCGGCGAAAATGCGGCGCTCTTTTTCGATAACTTCGGCGGGAACGTCCTCCCGACGCACGTACTCAGGCTTCATGGCCGCAATGTGCATGGCGATTTCACGAACGAAATTCTGGAACCCTTCGGTCTTGGCGACAAAGTCCGTTTCACAGTTCACCTCAATCAAAACGCCAACACGGCCGCCAGGATGAATGTACGCATCGACTAGCCCGTCGGCCGCAATACGACCGGCCTTCTTGGCAGCTGAGGCCAAGCCCTTTTCACGCAAGTACTCGATCGCCTTTTCCATGTCGCCGCCGGTTTCCTGCAACGCCCGCTTGCAGTCCATCATGCCGGCCTGCGTGCGCTCACGAAGTTCCTTGACCATCTGGGGTGTTATCTGGGCCATAAGGCACCTCCTAATTGGCAAAAATCGAACGATCGTATCGTATCACGTCTTGGTTCTTATGTAAAAAAGGGGCCGGGTGCCGCGCGGTTCGTCGGCAGCCCGACCCCTGTTTTTTGCACACTTACTCCGCTTCAACCACTTCGGCTTCAGCGGCGGGCTGCCCAGCGCTTTCCGGCATTCCCGCACCGTCTTGATCGGCTTGATCGGCGTCAGCGGACGCTTCAGCACCGCCTCGGCCTTCCCGCCCTTCGATGACGGCGTCCGCGATTTTGGACGTCAACAGACGAACGGCCCGGATGGCATCATCGTTTCCGGGAATGACGTAATCGATTTCATCCGGATCGCAGTTCGTGTCGACAACGGCAATGATCGGAATGCCCAGCTTGCGGGCTTCAGCAACGGCAATGCGTTCTTTGCGCGGATCAATCACGAAGATTGCATCCGGCAGACGCGTCATGTTGCTGATGCCGCCCAAGAAGCGCTCGAGCCGTTCCTTCTCCTTGCGCAGCTGCAAAACTTCTTTCTTAGGGAGAAGGTCAAGTGTACCGTCGGTTTCCATGGCTGCAAGCTGATGAAGGCGGTTGATGCGGCCGCGAATGGTCTCAAAGTTGGTCAGCATACCACCGAGCCAACGCTGATTGACATACGGCATGCCGCAGCGTTCAGCTTCTTGACGCACCGTCTCCTGAGCTTGCTTCTTCGTGCCGACAATCAGCAGGCTGCCCCCGTCGAGGACGAGATCGCGCACGAACCGATAGGCTTCTTCAACCTTGCGAACGGTTTTCTGAAGATCGATAATATAGATCCCGTTCCGCTCGGTAAAAATGTACGGCGCCATCTTCGGATTCCAGCGACGCGTCTGGTGGCCGAAATGGACACCAGCTTCGAGCAGCTGCTTCATGGAGATGATGGCCAATGTTTTCACCTCCTCCCCCAAACCGGTTGATCCTCCGCGCGCTTCATTTTCGGGGTCAACCGAAATCCGGCACCGAACCCCTCATCTGCGCGCGTGTGTGCTATATACACTGTTGGCTAGTATAGCATACCAGTGCTGACAACTTCAAGAGTTCGAAACGCCGTCCGCGCCTGCACGAGCTTAATTTTTTTCGTTTTGGAGCGCGTCGGTGCGGAAGTTCGTTTGACCTTCACGCCAAGAATCCAAATTTCGCGCCACTTCCACTTCACCGACGCCGACTTGAAGGCGTTGGGCGATTGACTGGGCTGAAAGGCCTTGGCGAAGCATTTCTTGTATTTGCCGTCTGATGGTCGGATCCGTCGCAGCATGATTCGCGGCGGGCAAAGCCTCAGACGCCGCAGCAACCGGTGCCGACTCACGATTGACATGTTTCGGATTCTGAAATGCTCCGGGCTCCTCGGCTGCGGCTGACTGGGTTTTTGCATACATTTCCATGAGCTTGGCCTGATCCAACAATGCCCGAAGCCGTTCTTCACGGCGTTCGATTTGATCCAACAGAGCGTTGCCACGCAGCTCCAGCTCTTCGATGAGCTCATGGAGCAACAACGACAACTGCTCTTCCTGCTCATGCCGCCGACGGCGTATCCGGCCTTCCAAGCGGCGTACACGCCACCAGACCCACAACAGGGCAGGCAACAAACACGCGCTCAACGTGAGTGCCAAGATTAACCAGACGATTTCCATTTATGACACGAGACTTTCTTTGTGCCGCTGCAACGCGTTTCGCAGCTGCAGCATGGATTTGGTATGAATTTGCGAGATGCGCGATTCGGAAACGGAAAGGACTTCCCCTATTTCCTTAAGTGTGAGCTCTTCGTAATAATACAACGTGATTACTAGACGTTCCCGTTCGGGCAATTGATCAATCGCCTCGGCTAACAACCGTTTCATTTCATTGCGCGTCACTTGCTCCTCGGGATCGACGCACGTTTGGTCTTCCACCATTTGTCCCAATCGCAAATTGCCTTCGTCTTCGCCTTCTTGATTCCAAACGTCGTCGAGAGAAGCCAAGCTGACCACACTGACTTCGTGTAAATACTGGTGGTATGTAGAGAGGCTGATATTGAGATGTTCGGCTACCTCAGCGTCGGTCGGAGGCCGTCCTTTTTCCATTTCAAGATGTGCGATGGCCTGCTCGATGGCTTTGGCCTTCTGCCGCACCGAGCGAGGAACCCAATCGGAAGCACGAATTCCGTCGATCATGCTTCCGCGCACCCTACGGGCCGCATACGTTTCAAACTTGATTTGGCGTTCCGGTTCAAACCGATTGATCGCATCGAGCAAACCGAAAAAACCGTAGCTTAACAGATCATCATGATCGATGTTGCTTGGCAATCCGATTGCCACTCTGCCGGCGACTTGCCGGACGAGTGGGGCATATTCAAGGATTAGTCGCTCCTTCGCCTCAGGATCGCCCGTTCGTTTATAGGCTTCCCAGGCTTCCTGCAAATCGAGGTCGGACAAGCGAAGCCCCCCCTTTACCCCACCGTACATTTCCAACCCCCGCCTTCCGTGACGAGAGCATCGGGTATTGGGCCCGAGGCTGTTCATACCGTGCTCATACAGTTCGCACGATGGATCTTCTCTCGGAGAAAATTGGACAGAGATTGACATTTTCCCTGCATCTTCCGACGAATTTCGGCACACGAGTTACATTGACAGACAATTCGTTCTCAAACGGCCGTCTATCGCGCACCCGCCGCTCGAATTCGTCGCCAGAGGCGGTCAAACAAACTCGCCACGCCGTGGTTCTCGGGTGTTTCGATGCCATGAAGTTCGGCCGCCATCTTGGCCAACGACCGGGTGAAGCGAGAACTCGGTTGTGCCAGCGCAAGAGGCTGCTGTTCGATGACCGCCCGACGAGTACGCGGTTCCATCGGCACGCTCCCGAGCAGATGAAACGAGCACACGGTATTCAAAAAGCGTTGAGCGGTCAAATACAGGTTGCGAAACACCCCGTCAGCTTCTTGCTCAGAGCGTACCATGTTGACGACGAGGTGAACGTGCGCCCGTCCGTTGTGGTGGCTCACGCTTTTGAGCACGGCATAAGCGTCGGTCACTGCAGGTGGTTCGGGAGTCGTCACCAAGAGCACTTCCGGCGCCGACCACAAAAACGATGTGACGCTGTGGGAAATGCCGGCCCCTGTATCAATCAGCAAAAGATCAAGGCGTTGGTCCAGGATCGACAGCCCCTCCAAAAAATGCTCGAGCTGTGTGCGATCCAAATTCGCCATTTCTTCCAAGCCGGCCCCCCCCGGATAGATGCGCAGACCGCCCGGCCCTTCCAGCTCAATTTCCGTCAAGCTTTTTTCCCCGAACACCACATGGGACAAATTGTAGCGCGACGACAGTCCCAACATGAGATCGACGTTGGCCAGCCCTAAGTCAGCATCAAGAATGCCGACGCGCAGGCCGCGTTGGGCCAGCAAAATCCCGATATTGGTCACTACCGTCGTCTTGCCGACCCCGCCCTTCCCGCTGGAAACAACGATGACCCGGGCTTTGTCACCCGAATGTTTGCTTCGCGCAGCTGCCGGCCGCATTTGCAGCCAGCGCCGCAGCACTTCCGCCTGGTCTCGTATCATACGTCCTCCCCCAACAGCCTGTCGACAATCGCGTCGGCTTCAGCCACTTCAATGTCGTCGGGAACGCTTTGGCCCGCGGTAAGATACGAAATTTCTTTGCCGCACAATCGGGCCAAATGCAGGAGAGGACCAAACGTTCGGGTTTCATCCAGCTTGGTGATGATCAACCGGTTGAATTCAATGGCTTGAAAGCGTTTGACGGTGTCTATCAAATCTTCGGTTTTTGTGGTCGCGCTGACGACCAGATGGATCTGCGGCTGATCCAAGACCGAAAGAAAAGCGCGCAGCTCGTTCATTTGCATTTTGTCGTACTGACTGCGACCGGCTGTGTCGATGATGATGAGATCGCGGCCTCGATGCTCCGCGACGGCTCGCTTCATTTCCTCCGGGGTATACACGACACTCAACGGAGCACCGATCAGATTGGCATACGTCCGCAGCTGATCGACGGCCGCAATGCGATAGGTATCCGCCGTGATAATTCCGACGTCTTTTTCCGCAATGAGAGCAAAATTCGCCGCCAATTTGGCCACGGTCGTCGTTTTGCCGACGCCGGTGGGTCCGACGAGAACCATAATCTTGGTGTCTTCACCGATTTCACTGGCGTCGACGCACGGCACGTATTTCAGCAACAACTTGCGCACCGTGCTGCGGATCCAAGCCGGCGTCTCCAGATCTTGGGGCAGTTCGGCTTTGGCTCGCACACCGGCGGCCAGCGTCTGAATAAGATCGTCGGGAACGGCTTGACTCCGCAAATGGTCCATCATCCGAGACAGCGCTTCGGTCATCGGCTGATCTTGAACAAGTGCCGACTGCGGCTCCTCGAACGGAACCGTCAGTCGGTCGGCCATACTGCTGCGAGCCACCAGAGGTGGTGAATACTCCGCGCCGTTCGGTCGACGTGTTTCGACCGCAGCCAGGACTTCATAGCGAGGACGGCGCAGCAGCCGAAAAATGCCTCGCCGCGGCTGCTTGCGTGTGTGCAGTATGACCGCGTCCGGCCCGAGTTGATCGCGCACCATGGCCATCGCGGCCTGCATGGTCGGAGCTACAAACCGCTTAACTCGCATCGGGCAACCTCACCATCCCAACCGAATGAACCTCAACGTCTCCTGCCACTTCGCGATACGACATGACGGGAATCCGGGGGAGCGGACGCTCCGTTATGTAGCGGACCGTCCGACGGATTTGCGGCGAGCACAAGATCACCGGATGCAGCCCTTGTCGTGCGGCTTGCTCGACGGCACGGGCGATTTGATCCAATAAGATTTCCATGCGTCGGGGCGACAGGCTGATTTCCAACCCTCGCTCACCTTGTTCAAGCGCTTGCGCAATTTCTTCTTCCACCGCAGGATCCAACGTAATGGCCGGCAGCACACCACGTTCATCGCTGTACAAGTGAGAGATTTGTCTGCCCAAACCTTGGCGAACCAATTCCACCAACTCGCCCGGATCGCGCGTCAGCCTGGCACCGTCGGAAAGCGTTTCGAGAATGAGCACCAAATTGCGAATCGGTACACCTTCCCGCAAAAGCCCTTGCAGCACGCGATGAAGTTCACCCAAGGTGAGTTGATCAGGAATGAGGTCGTCAATGAGCGCTTGATGATCGTCTTTCAACTCGTCGATCAGCCGCTTGACGTCCTGACGGCTGACCAAATCAGCCGCATGCTTCCTCAACAATTCGGTCAGATGCGTGGCGACAACCGAAGGCGCGTCGACGACGGTGTAGCCCGCCATCTCCGCTTCTTCACGCTGGTGTTCTTCGATCCACAGCGCCGGCAAGCCAAAGGCCGGTTCCTTGGTCGGAATGCCTTGCACCGGCTTGGTTACCCCGCCCGAGTCCATGGCCAAATAGTGTCCGGTCTGCAGACGAGCACGTGCCAGTTCAACACCGTGGAGTTTAATGGAATATTCACCCGCATCGAGCTGCATGTTGTCGCGAATGCGGATGGGCGGAACGATAATGCCCATTTCAAGAGCAATTTGCCGCCGAATCATGGTGATGCGGCTGAGCAAATCTCCGCCCTGAGCCGCATCGACCAGCGGAATAAGGCTGTAGCCGATCTCCAGTTCAACCGGGTCGGTTTGCATCACGGAGCGAACATCTTCGATCTCGACCATCCGTGCGGGCTCCGGGGTGCTTTCCGGTGCTTCTTCCTGCTTGCCGACAGCACCGTCTTTGCGCGCGATGAGATAGCCCATCCCGCCGAGCAGCCCCGCGAGAAACACAAACGGGACGAACGGAAGCCCAGGAACCAACGCGAAGATGAACATGACCCCTGCGGCGATTCCGAGAACCTTCGCCTGTGAAAACACTTGCCCGGTGATATCGCGTCCGAGATTTCCTTCCGAGGCAGCTCGCGTGATGATGATACCGGTGGCTGTCGAGACGAGCAGTGCCGGAATTTGAGTGACGAGACCGTCACCGATCGTGAGCAGAGTATACCGCTGCAAAGCTTCCTGAAACGAAAAACCGTGCTGCCCCATCCCGACCACGAAGCCGCCGATCACGTTGACCAGCAAAATGATGATGCCGGCGATGGCGTCTCCCTTGATAAATTTGCTCGCACCGTCCATCGCGCCGTGAAAGTCCGCTTCGCGTTCAATTTTTCGCCTGCGTTCCCTGGCTTCTTTCTCATCAATCAGGCCGGCGTTGAGGTCGGCGTCGATGCTCATTTGCTTGCCGGGCATGGCATCCAACGTAAAACGAGCGGCTACTTCCGCCACACGCTCGGCACCCTTCGTAATGACGATGAACTGGATAATGACCAAGATAAGGAACACGACAAAACCGACGACGAGATTGCCGCCGACGACAAATTCACCGAATGCTTGAATCATTTTTCCGCCGTCGGCATGGAGCAAAATGTGACGGGTCGTCGATACGTTCAAGGCCAGCCGAAACAGTGTGACAATCAGAAGGAGGGTCGGAAAAATCGCAACTTCCAACGCTTCCCGGACGTTCATGGTAATCAACAAGATCAACAAGGCAAGGCCAAAATTGACAACGAGAAGAAAGTCAAGCAAAACGGTCGGCAAGGGGATAACCATCATCGAAATGATGAGAATCATCCCCGCCACAATGATTAAATCGTGGTTTTGTCCAATCCGTGCCCAAGGGGTCACCTGATTATTTACAGACACGGGAAACCTCCTTCAACACCCGAGCATCGAACTTTACCGCTTGCGTTTGAGGCGATACACGAAAGCCAGCAATTCCGCCACGGCTTTGTACAAGGTTTCTGGGATGATCATACCAACGGCGACGGTATGGTAGAGCGTTCGCGCCAACCAGACGTCTTCAACCACCGGGATGTCATGTTCCTTCGCAATGGCTTTGATCCGTTCTGCAACTCGCCCGGCGCCTTTGGCGACCACAACCGGTGCGTGATCACGGCTGGCGTCGTAACGCAAGGCCACGGCCAAGTGCGTCGGATTCGTCACGACGACATCAGCAGTCGGCACTTCGGCCATCATGCGGCGCGATGCGATTTCCCGTTGACGTTGGCGCAAGCGCGACCGCAGCAGCGGATCGCCTTCGGTTTCCTTGAGTTCTTCGCGCACTTCCTTTTTGGTCATCATCAAATTGCGCCGCAGCTCGTAGCGTTGAAACGCATAATCGGCCACTGCAATGATGACAAGCAGCATTCCGATCCAAAGGCCGATTTGAAAGATCATTCCCCCGACGATCGCCACGGCATCCGCCGGGTTCAACATGGTGAGCTCGGGAAAAACCGCCAATTTGCTGCGCAACAAGAGCCAGGTCACCCAAGTGACCAAAATCACTTTAAGGAGCGCTTTCAGCAGTTCGACGATCGCTCTTTTGGAAAAAATCCTTTTGAATCCTGCCAGCGGGTTGATCCGTTCCAACTTCGGTTGAAGCGGCTTCGTGGTGAATAAAAATCCTACTTGAGCCGTTTGACTGACCAAGCCGATAATCAAGGCTGCCGCCATGAAAGGCCCTGCCAAGCGCGCTCCTTGCCACACCACGTCGATAAAAAAGCGATGGATGTCAGATAGTGTAAATTTCACAGCATAGATTTCGTCGCTGAAAAGATGCCGCGTGAAACCGAATGTTTCAGCGACCAAATAGTCGGCAAGCAAATACACCGTGGCGAACCCGCCGAGCAACAACAGCGAAGTGCTGAATTCATTGGTTTTCGCGACTTGGCCTCGCTCGCGGGCGTCCTTTTTTCGCTTTTGCGTCGGCTGTTCCGTCTTTTCCTCGGCAAAAAACTGCAAGTTGAGCGGCATCAACCGTTCGCGAACCGACCGAGCGTGTGGCTTCTCCTGCACTACGGCGCTCCCCCTATCCGCAGAGCGAGGCTGCGCAGCATCTGCACCATTTCGCCGCCCGCGCTGAATATGGAACTGATGAGCGCTACGTACACAGGCAAAACGAAAATGTACAAGAAAAGGCCAACGGCGATTTTCACAGGAAAACCGACAATGAACACATTGATTTGCGGCACTGCGCGGGTGATGATTCCCAGCGCAACGTCTGTAAGCAAAATCGCCCCCATGATCGGCAGCGCTATGCGCAGACCGAGCAAAAACAAGCTGGCAAAAATGCGCACGACGCCTTCGACGACACCGCCCGTGATTTGCACGCCGCCGATTGGAATCAAGGCGAAACTTTCCACGAGTGCGCGAAAAAACGCCTGATGACCGTTGATCGCAAAAAAAAGGAGCACAGCGAGAATACGATGGAACTGCGACATCAACGGAACTTGCACATCGGTCTGCGGATCGAAGATGTTCACCATGCCAAATCCCATCGGCACGTCGATGAATTGACCGCTCAGATAGATCGCGGCAAACACCATATTTACGACGAAACCGTAAATGAGCCCCGTGATGCTTTCGGCCAAAACTTGCATGCCGAGCTCAGGCAACGTTTCGGGCTGCGCCCCAGGAGCAATGAACGGGAACACCAGGACGGCCAACAATCCGGAAATACCGATTTTGGTGAGTGCCGGCACGTGCTGCCCCAGCATCGGCGCGGTGATCCAAAACGTCGAGAGGCGTATGAACACCGGGAGCCACAGGACGAACTGCGCTTCCCAATCCGCGAAAAAATCCATGAGCTTATATCACCATCGACAGCATGGTCTGATACAGCTCTTGGGTAAACTCAATCAGAATGCGCAGCATCCACGGTCCGAAAATGACGGCAGCAAGCAATACCGCTACGATTTTGGGAATGAATGCGAGCGTCTGCTCTTGAATCTGCGTGGTCGCCTGAAACAGGCTGACCAACAAACCCACTCCTAAAGCGAGCAAGAGCATCGGACCCGCGACCAAAAGCACGGTCGTAACCGCCTCACGCCCGATATGGATGACCATCGCCTGGGTCATTTCAAACGCCTCCCTTACCCACACGGCGTCTCCTTGCGGGAGCCGTCACGGCGCCGGCCGCTTGATGAAGCATTCTACTGGTATCCCAGGAGCAGCGAACGCGTAATCAAATTCCACCCGTCCACCATGACAAACAGCAAAATCTTAAACGGCAGCGAAATCATGACGGGAGGAAGCATGAGCATCCCCATGGACATCAACGTGCTTGCGACAATCATGTCGATGACCAAAAACGGAATGAACAGCACGAATCCCAATTGAAACGCCGTCTTCAGTTCGCTGATGATGAACGCCGGAATCAACACCACGGTCGGGACGTCATCCGTGGTGTGAGGCTGCGGCGTACCCGAAAGTTCCAAAAACATAGCCAGATCGCTTTCACGTGTGTTTTGAAACATGAAATTGCGTATGGGTACTAAGCCTCGTTCCAAAGCCTCCGATGCTTCAATTTCGTTCGCCAACAGCGGTTGTATGGCGACTTCGTTGACGCTCTGAAACGTCGGTGCCATCACAAATGCAGTCAAAAACAAAGCCAAGCCAATAATCACTTGATTTGGCGGCATTTGGTTCGTAGCCATCGCGGTCCGGACAAAACCGAGGACGATGACGATCCGGGTAAACGACGTCATCATGACCAATATGGCAGGCGCCAACGATAAAACCGTAAGCAAGAACAAGATTTGCAGCGTTACGGCAACATCCGCAGGCTCTTCAGCCGTCCCGATTCCCACTTGAATTTGCGGGAAAACTTGCTGGGCACCTGCGGATGGCGCCCACACAAGCGCTGCAAGCAATACCACGAGTAGAGGGTAAGAAAACTTCTTCATGCATTTGGCCCCTCTCGTGATGATTCGCCCTCCTGGGCGTTCGTTTCGGCACCAAACCGCTGCAAAATCGCTGCAAATCGCTCTTTGCCCGTTCCCCCTTGCTGAGACGCTCGGATTTCAGCTGCGATTTGCGGATCGTTCAGTTCCGTCAGAACGTTGATTTGCTGTGCAGTGACTCCTACGACGAGGAAGCGGTTTCCTGGTACCTCAACCAAACAGATGGCTCGTCCCGGCCCCACCGATACCGATTCGACGATGCGCATCAGCCGCCCGTGCGCACCGAACGGACTGCGTTTCCCGTAAAGTTTGGTAACAACGTAAACCAAGGGTGCAAGCAGCAAGAGAACGAGCAGCACTTGCACAACATCCGCCCAGGAGAGCAACGCCGTTGCAGCCAACGGTATGTTGACAACGTGATTGAAAAACTGTACGTACATCACCGCAGATTTTGCATCCGCTCTTGTCGGCTGACGATGCTCGAGATTTTCACGCCGAAATTCTCGTCCATGACCACGACTTCGCCTTTGGCAACGAGCTTCCCGTTGACAAACACGTCAACCGGTTCCCCGGCCAGCTTGTCGAGTTCAATTACCTGCCCCTTGGTCAATGAGAGAATTTCTCGGATCTCCATTTCAGCCCGTCCCAATTCGACGGTGATGTTGAGCGGAACGTCCAGCAGCAAATCGATGTTTTCAGATCCGGAGCGCATTGGAGTTCCTTCCAGACTGGCGAATTCCGCCTTGCGTACTTCGCCGCGGGACGGAGACGCAGCGTGCTTGTCAGCGCTTGAGGTTGTCACCGCCACGGGAGCAACGGCTTTTAAAGCCTGTTCCGGCTGATCCGCGACGAAGTCGCTGACCTTCTTGGCGCCATTGCCACTGCCGTTGCCATTGCCGTTTCCGTTTCCGTTTCCATTCCCATTGCCGTTCATGGTGGTCAGTCGCTCCATGAACACTTCAGCAACTTCATTGGGCATTAAAAGGCGTCCGGGAAAGCTTCCCGCCTCACCGGCATGAGTCAGCAAGTCAAACGTGATGACGCGCTCGCTCTGACCAAACGGCAGTTCTGCGACGTTGACCGCCAAATCCACGAGACGGGGCGGATTGGCAACGGCCTGCAGATCGAATCGGAGCAACGTCGACAGCTGCTTGCCAAGCGCGGTTGCAAATGGTTGCAAAAACGCTTCGAAACGCTCAAGCTCCGCAGCTTCTCCCTCAGGTGGCGACTCCATTCCCCGCACCACCGTGCGCATCCAGTCGGGATGAGTCAACAAAACGAGGATTCCTTTGATCTCACCTGACAGATCAATTTCAGCCGCAATCCATTCCGTTTCTTCACCTTCGGTGGGCCGCAAACCCTTGAGGTCGACGCCGAGAAAATCGATCCCGACGCTTTGCTTGATTTCAGCGCTCGCCTCCTCAAAAGCGTTGGCCACACATACACGCACGGCTTCCGCAACGGTGTATGCATCCGCCTCTTCGCAAAAGGAGTCATCATCTTCGAGCGGCGGATAACCATCTCCCAGCAAAGCATCGATTTCTTCTTGAGACAAAAAGTCCTCACTCAAGGAAATCCGCCTCCTTCTTCACGGTAGAAATCAACTCGACAGCTAAGCGGCTGCCGACCCGCCCGGGTGTTCCGAGAAATTTGACGCCCCGGCCGATGCGAATGGCCAAAGGATCTCTCACCCGGGTGTCAAGCTGGACGACATCTCCGACACCGAGATCGAGAAAGTCGCCGATGGTAATTCGACCGGTGCCCAGCTCGACAATCAGCGGCAGCCGCATGCTCTCGAGGCGGCGTTTGATCGTTTCCCTTTCCAGCGGATCGGGTTTGTGCTGCTCACCGGCGAACCAAAGCTGCGCCTTGAGTTTGGAACTGACGGGTTCAAGTGCTGAGTAAGGAATGCAAAGGCTCATACGCCCCAACACGGAACAAAGTTTCACATTGAACCGAATGACCACCGTCATGTCCTTTGGGGGTACAAGCTGTGTGAACTGCGGATTCTGCTCGATGCGCTCAAATTGTGCTTCCAGATCGGCAACTTGGTTCCACTCTTCTTCAAGAATTTGCACCATCCGTTCAATGATGCGGCGGAAAACCGTCTGCTCGATCTCCGTCAGCGGACGCGGCCGCTTCAACGCAGTCCCGGGACCGCCGAGAAGTCGGTCGAGCATGACAAACCCGATGTTCGAGTCGATGTAAAGTATGGCACTGCCTGGCAGCGGTTGAAGCCGTAATATGGAGAGAATCGCCGGATTCGTCAGCGATTCGGCAAACTCCTCGTACATCATTTCCTTAACCGAGGCGAGCTCAATATTCACTTGTGTGCGGAGATAGGCCGACAACGACGTTTGCATGTTCCGCCCGAACGACTCATGCATCATTTCCAAAGTGCGAATTTGATCTTTCGAAAGCTTGCCGGGCCGCAAGAAATCGTAAACGTGCACTCGTGAGCCGCCTGAGACCATACGGCTCGAGTCGTCGTCACCTTCTTCCATTTCGCTTTGCAGAGCCGCCATCAGAGCATTGATTTCTTCCTGCGAAAGTATAGGTTCACTCACTACCGCTGCACCACCAATTCGTGGAAAAAGACACCGAGAACTTCCCCACGATTTACCAATGAGTCAATGGCATCTTTGATTTCGAGCTTGAGTCTCTCAGCGCCTTCTTCCGCTTCCACCTCATCGGCCGAATAAGAGCGCAACACGGCAATGATTGCATCTCGCAGACGATAGTCACGTTCTTGCAATTCGACCGCCGTCCGGCTGTCCGGCACCTCGAGAACGACAGTGGCACGAACGAATGCGGTATTTCGATTGGGGCTGCGCAAATCTGCAGTGATGTTTTCAATTCGTACAACGCCACCCGGCCGAGGGGCGCTTTCTGATGCCGTTTCGTTCATGACATCCGCCGCTTGTCGTTGAAAATACCAAGAAGTTATGTACGCACTTCCGAGCGCACCTACTACAATGATTGCTGCAATCACAAGAATGTTAGGCAACGTAAGACGCATTGCCCATACCTCCTTCCGGTCCGTGGATCGTCGAGGCTTACAGTGAATCGGGCAGGGGTGCTGGATCTTCGGTCAGCAACAGCACGACGTCCACCCGTCGATTTTGCGCCCGACCTTCGGGTGTGTTGTTATCGGCTATCGGTTGGTATTCCCCGTAGCCGACCGCCGAAAGGAGATCGGGTTTAACTCCCTGTTCAATGAGGAACCGCACAACCGTAGTTGCCCGGGCGACCGACAATTCCCAGTTCGACGGGAATTTCGCCGTAGCAATCGGCAAATTGTCCGTGTGACCTTCAATTCGAATTGGATACTCCCATGAACGCAACGCCTGTGCAAAACGCTCCAAAACCGTGCGAAATTCCGGTTTGAGTTCGGCTTCACCTAGGTCGAACAGCACTTGATCAGCGAAGCGAACGATGATGCCGCGTTCTTCGACGTCAAGGACAACCGTGCCCTCAAGACCTTCGCTTTCGATGATACGGGCTAAATTTTCATAAAGCGCAATCGCCTGGTTTTGCCTCAAAGCACCGACGTTAAGCCAAGCCGGGCTGTCCATGGCTCCCATGCTGCTGAAAGCCGAATCATCGGGTGTTAAGCTGCGCCCACCGTCCAATACCCCGATCGCACCTTGAAACGATGAGATCAACGTTTGAAATTTTTGGACGTCCAAACTGCTGAACGAAAACAGCATGACGAAGAAGCACAGGAGCAGAAAGACCAAATCCGAAAAGGTCATGAGCCAAACCGATTCGTCCTCTTCTTCGCCATGAATGTGTCGACGCCGACTAGCGCGCACCAAAGCTCACCGCCTCTGCCTCTGCTTCTTCATGTTGCGAGCGGGCAGCGCCCAAAGGATTGTACACCGCTGTACGTTGTGCGGGCGCAAGGAACGACATCAGTTTTTCCTCAATGATTCGAGGGTTTTCACCCTGCTGAATCGAGAGAATACCCTCGGTCATAATTTCTTTCATTAACACTTCCTCTTCACTGCGCAGCCGCAGTTTGCCGGCCAATGGCAAAAACACGAGATTTGCCAAAATGACACCATAAAAGGTGGTGATCAAAGCGACCGCCATGGCAGGACCGAGCTGCGACGGATCGGAAAGGTTCGACAACATGACGATCAGCCCGATAATCGTACCGACCATCCCATATGCCGGGCTGACGGCAGCCATAAACTGAAACATACCGTGCCCTTTACGGTGCCGTTCTTCGAGGCAAGCAATTTCGATTTCGAGAATGTTCTTGACCAACTCCGGGTCTGCACCGTCGACGACCAACTGAATGCCTTTGCGCAAAAATTCGTCCTCGATTTCCTCGGCGTCGTCTTCCATAGCGAGGAGCCCTTCACGCCGCGCCTTGTCGGCAAGCCGTACAATGAGACTGATGACTTCCCGCGGCGAAGTTCCCTTGCTCGAAAAAGCAATGCGGATGATTCGCCAAAGAGATCTGAGTTCGGCCGGGCGATAGCGCACCACCGTGGAAGCTGCGACGCCCCCGACAACAATCAATAGCGAACTACCACTCAAGTAAGAAGAGATATCTCCGCCGCCTTGAATGATGCCGATTCCGATGAGGACGATGCCGATAACGATACCTAATCCGGCTCCCATATCAGCAACACGAGCCTCCCTTCCCAATGGACGGGAAGGGGGCTCGCCCCTCCCGTCCGATCGCGACTTCTAAATCATTAACGCTTGAGATTGACCAACTCTTGCAGCATTTCGTCGGAGGTCGTGATGATGCGGGAGTTCGCCTGATAACCGCGTTGCGTGATAATCATGTGCGTAAACTCCATCCCCAAGTCGACGTTGGACATTTCCAAGTTGCCGGGCGCCACGGTGCCGCGATTCCCCGTCCCGGCAGCGCCGATGTTCGCCATTCCCGAGTTCGAAGATTCACGGAAAAGCGTACCGGCTTCTTTGTGCAAACCGCCGGGATTTCTAAAGGTGGCGAGAGCCAGCTGACCCAATACCTCCAACAGCCCGTTGGAAAATGAGCCGATGATTCGTCCAACCGAATCAATGCTGACCGTCTCTAGTTCGCCGGCTGGATAACCGTTTTGGTCGACGGCTGCAACCGTTGAGCTGCTGGCAAATTGGGTCAAGCTGCTAAAGTCCGGCTCAATTTCAACGGGCTCAACACCCGTCGGCGTCAAAACGATCGAACCGGTTTGCGATTCCAGCACTCCGCTCGTACTGAAACGGAGCTCGCCGCCGCCGATCGGATTTCCCAGTCGATCTTCCGCCTTCCATGTCCATTCGTAGAGCGAAATCCGCTCGAATGACACGATGACGTCATGCCTGGCACCTTGTGAGTCAAACACGTGAATCGTCGCCAGCTCGGCCTGCGGCGGAGTGTATGTACTTGCAACCTTGTCTTCGCCTTGTACTTGGTATCCGGCAGGAATGGAGTTCACGGCAAAGACACCGTCATTGTCGGCCGTGGGAACGTCAATGACTATTTCTTCGTTCGTTCCTTCCAGTTGGATGCGAATCGGCTCCGTTGCGCTTTGGAATATGATTTCACCTGTGGGGCCGACGCGCAGCGTTCCCGATCCTCCGACAACGTTCACGCCTTCTCCCGTCACCTTGACACGCCATTCCCATTCATTAAAGGATCCGGTAGGCTGCAGTTCAAACGACACGCTGATTTCTTTTTGTCCATCTGCACTGGTAATGACGATGGGGCGACCGTCGAAGGCCAACGTACCGGTCGTCCGCGCGTCGAGATTCCCGCTGTATTCGATGCGCGTCGTCGGAAGCGGTGCGATCATTTGATCGATGGGCACCCGCAACGGTTCTACCGGCTGACTGGTGTTGACCACCCCGTTTTGAGCGAGCCAACCATAGACGTGCATGCCGGTGGTAATGTGAACCAATGAACCGTTTTGGTCGAAATCAAACGTACCCGCACGGGTGAACAAGCGTTGGTCTCCGCTGCCGACAATAAAGAATCCGTCGCCTTCAATCGCCACATCGGTTGTCGATCCACTCGCTTGGAGATTGCCGGGCGTATGGTGCGTCACAATGCCGCCCAACGTAACCCCCAGTCCGACCTGCCGTGGATTGGTGCCACCCCGGGTGCTGGTCGGCGCGGTCGCGTTCTGCAGCGTTTGATTCAAGGTTTCTTGAAAAATCGCTCTAGAGCTTTTGAAACCAACGGTATTGACATTGGCAATATTGTTTCCGATGACATCCATCATGATCTGATGATTTCTCAAGGCCGAGACGCCGGAAAACATCGATCGCAACATCTTGCTTCGACCTCCTGTCCAAAACCGATGATACGTGTGTCCAAACAGCTGGCGGGCCGCTTACAATACGGAGACGACACTGCCGAGCGGATAAGTTTTGCCGTTGACGACAATTTCGGGGAGTCCGTTCTCCAGACGGACTGCCTCCACTTTTCCTTTGACGGTTTCGCCGGTGTCGTCTACGTAAACTTCGACGGTTCGGCCGAGCAGCGCCGCAGATTGGGCCGTAAGTGCGTACGATATCTGCAAATCAATGAACCGCTGCATCTGATTCGCCAAATTTTGCGTTTGCTCCAAGGCGCTAAACTGAGCGAGCTGCGCAATGAAATCTTGGTCTTTGACGGGATTGGTCGGATCTTGGTACCGCAGCTGGACGGTCAGCAAGCGCAAGAAATCGTCTTTGCCCAAAACATTTTGCGCTTGCGTCTCGTAGGATGCTTGAGTTGGAGCGTTTGAAACATTGGTTGCACTCACGTTCATTTGTCCATTGCCCCTTTCGGTAGACCTGGCCCAGCCAAGCCAGCGACTTTAAATCAAGACGTCTACGCCGCCGGTGCGGCTGTAAACCGCCTGCAGCGCCGACTCGACCGCTGTGATCCCCCTATTCCGCTGCGCAGCGGTCATGAAGCGTTCCATCGTTCTCGCGTTCGCCTGATGATCGTGCCGCTCGCCGAATCCCCCTTCGTGGCCGAGGGACACTTCGACGTCCTGAATGTCAACGCCGTGGTTGTACAAACTGTCTTTGAGCTGCTGAATCCCCGCTTCAATGATGCGGCGCGCCGCTTCGGTTTCTGCCACAAAGTGGGCGGTAACCGCACCGTTCTCTACCGCTACCCGCAGCTGCAAGCGACCGAGCTCCTCTGGTTCAAGCTGCAGCAAAATCGTCTGGCGCTCATGCGATTGTTCAAGTACCGCGGATCGAATCAAGTTGCTAAGACGTTGAGGATCCGGAGGCGTGGTCACTTCATGTGAAGATGCAATCGACGCCTTCGCATGCTGCGCTCGGTTCGCTCGCTCTGCCGCGTGATGGAGGAGAGACGCATCTGCGGGCTCCGTTGTGGCAGGCACGCCCTCACCGGACGTCCTTCCGCCTTGGGCGTCCGCGGCATCGGCCACCTTCTCGGCTCGATTTCCTGCGCTCCATTCAGGTGACTGAAGCGGTTCGCGCACGGACTGCGGACCGGCAGCGACATCCTCTTTCGTATTGCCGTCGCCGCTCTCAGTCCCCTCATTTACATCGACCTTTTCCGATACGGTCTTTAACGAACGGTTCAGAGCTGCAGACGGCTCAACGAACGGAGTTCCATCTTGGGGGACGGACGGTGTTTGCGACACCATTTGTACGGACGATCCAACGTAGACGGCTTCAACAGCGCCGAACAGTCCGTAGCTGCCGGATACGTTTCCGCTTATGACCACGGGATTGGTCGGTCGCCACTCGGCTTGAGAAGCCGTCTGGGATTCAGGTGTGTCCCCTGCGGCAGTGATCCATGCCGCTCGTGCATCTGCGGAGGCGACAGCGCCGTGCTGCTCCCGTATGGACTCAAC